>CALKVG010000560.1 GCA_937998045.1 uncultured Myxococcales bacterium | reverse complement strand
GGTTCTTCCTTGTGGAAGGAGGCGTCGCACACGCGCACGAGGCTCCAGTTCTCGGTGAGCGTGGAGGAGGCCTCTACTTCGCTCCCAACGTGCTCGCCGCGAGCCTACAAGTGGTGACCCAAGGGCGCGCGCTGCTCTCGGATGGTGATCCGGTGCTGGCGCACACCGAGCCGCCTCGCGCGCCCACGCCGCCTGACGGTGGAACGCGCGGCGGCGGCTACGGCAGGCCCCTGTGACACATCTCTCTCTCCGAAACCCGCTCGCCAGCCTGATGCTGAGCATCGGGGTCCTGATCTTCGCTTGGGTGGTGACGCCGCGCATGGCGATCGACACCTTTCCGGACCTCACGCCGCCCGTCCTGGTCGTCGGGACGCTCGCTCCGGGGCTGGCCGCTAAGGACGTCGAAAAGACCCTCACCTGGCGCATCGAGAAGTACGTGAGCGCGACGCCCGGCGTCGAGCACGTTCAGAGCGAGTCGCGAAACAACCTCAGTATCGCTTACGTCTGGATGGACTGGGGTACCGACCTCAACTCGGCGCAGACGCTCGTGCAGCAGCAGGTGCAGTTCGCCATGTCCGCCGTGCCAAAGTCGCTCGGCGTCATTCCGCCGTTCGTGCTCCAGTTCGATCCGACGAACGCGCCGGTGGTGCAGGTGACCGTGTCGGGTGGTGGCCTTACGGGTCCCCAGCTCTACGACTATGCCCTCAACAACATAGAGCCTCTCCTCGAAGGAATCCCTGGGGTCGCGAGCGCCTCGCCGAATGGTGGCCGACAGCGGCAGATCAACATCATCGTGCATCGTACCGCTGCGCAGTCGCGGGGCGTGACCGCAGAGGACATCGCGGCCGCCGTCGCGCAGTCGAACGCTCTTCTTCCCTCGGGCGAGTTCATCGCCGCGACGTTCGATGCCAACGTCTACACGGACGCCGTGCCCAGTCAGGTCAAGCAGATCGGCGATGCCATGGTGAAGCTCGTCGACGGGAGCCCCGTCTACATCCACGACGTCGCAGAAGTGCAGGACGGTGGCGCTGCGCCGACGCAGACCGTCTCGGTCAACGGCGAGAACGCCGTGTATCTCAACGTCCTACGCGTCCCCGGTGGGAACACCCTCAAAATCGTCGACGCCGTGAAAAAGACGGTCGCCGGTCTGTCCATACCGAGAGGGATGCTCGTCAAGACGGTCTTCGACGAATCGACGTTCGTGAAGACCTCCTACTCCGGGCTGAAGCGCGAGGTCGTCCAGGCGCTCGTGCTCATATCCCTGGTCGTCCTGGTCTTCCTCCAAAGCTTGAGAGGAACGCTCATCGTTGCCGTAGCCATCCCTCTCTCCTTCGCAGTGACGCTCATCGTCCTCTACGCCACCGGGCAAACACTCAATTCGTTCACGCTCGGTGGCCTCACGCTCGCGATGGGTCGACTGGTGGACGACGCGGTGGTCGTTCTGGAGTCGATCCATCGCCACAAGCGGGAGGGCATGAGCCGCTACCGTGCGGCACTCGAAGGCACGAACGCCGTCGCTCTGCCCGTTCTGGCGTCGACGCTCACCACGATCGCCGTTCTTCTGCCCGTCCTGCTCCTGGCGGGGTTGGCAAAGAAGCTCTTCGCGCCGCTCGCTCTCACCGTCGCCGTCGCGATGATCGCATCGTACTTCATCAGCATGTTCGTGACGCCCGTAGCCTGTCGCTTTCTGCTCAGCGAGAAGGAGCCGCGCGGGCTGGCCAAGAAGCTCGGAGGGGCGATCGAGCGCGTCGCTGAGGGTTACTCGAGAGTGCTTCGAAACGTACTCGGGATACGCGCCTGGATCGTCGTCGTATCGGCACTACTGACCGCCGGTGCGGCTCTGGCGGCTACGCACCTGCCGAGCACGTTCTTTCCGGAGATCGACGAGTCGATGGAGCGCGTCTACGTGCGTTTCACGCCCGGTATCTCCCTGGAGGACGCGTCGCGGAGCATTCAGAAGATGGCCAAGATGCTCCACGACGAGCTCCCGAAGGGAGAGGTCGAGCTTGTCCTGACGAACGACGGATCGCCAGAAAACGCGCGCAGCGCGATGACGAGTCCCAACGACGGACCGCATATGGGGTTCATCCGCGTTGCCTTGGTCGAACAAGACCACCGCAAACATACCCAGCAGCAGATCGCGGACATGATGCGCGCGCTGCTGGTGAAGCACTACCCGGGCGTCGAGTTTCTCCAGTGGCCCGGGGGGCTCGTGGCCAGCGTGTTCTCGAACGGCTACGTCGCACCGATTGCCCTCGAGGTTCAACAGGACAGTCTCGCAGTCCTAGAAGACCAGGCGCGCGCGATCGCGGAGGTGGCGCGTTCGGTCGGTGGTGTGCGCGACATCCGCGTGCAACTGCAGACCGACTACCCCGAGATCCACGTGAATACGGTGCGCGCGCAGGCCGGGTTCGTCGGCGTTACGGCACGCCAGGCGGCGCAGGTCACGCTCGATGCCACGCTCGGGAACATCAACACGCCGGGCGTCTGGATCGACCCCACCAACGGTCAGGCGTACTACGTCGTGACGTACTACGACGAGCAGGACGTTCCGGACATGAACGCGCTCTCGCAGCTACCGGCTTTGGTTACCGGAGACGGGAAGGCCATTACCCTGGGGGCGTACGCGGACATCGAGCGCTCCGCAGGTCCCATAGCGATCGAACGCGATCACATGGCGCGGGTCACGGAGGTCTACATGCAGACCGAAGGCCGCGACTCAGGCAGTGCCGCCGATGAGCTCGAAAAGAAGATGGCCGCCGACCCACGCACGAAAGGTATCAAGTGGCGGTTCGTGGGCGAGATGGACCTCATGCGTACGACCTTCTCTGGGCTGGGCGTCGCCATCGGACTGGCCGTGATGGTCGTCTTTATGGTGATGACGATCCAGTTCAAGTCGCTTCGCCTTCCGCTCGTCATGCTCTTCGCGATCCCGGTGTGCCTCATCGGAATCACGGTCGCCCTGATGGCAGCCGGGCAGGGATTCTCGGTGACGGCACTCATGGGGATTTTGATGGTGATCGGGATAGCCGTGTCGAACGGGATCTTGCTCGTGGCGGAGGCGAGCGTCCGCCTGAACGAGGGGGCATCCAAAGAGGACGCGATCGTGGCTGCGGCACGTACGCGATTCACACCGATCATGATGACGAGCCTAGCTAGTTCTCGTCCGAGAAGGTACGCGAGCGCGTTCTTGGCGCCGGCCGCGGC
>CALKVG010000559.1 GCA_937998045.1 uncultured Myxococcales bacterium | reverse complement strand
CGACAGGGATCGCGACGGCTGTCACCTCGGATCGGGAAGCGAGACGACAGGGATCCCGGCCGCTGTCGCCCCGGACGGCGAACCATGTCGCCCGGGATCGCGAGGTGGCGGCGAGAGGATCGCTGTTTGCGGGAGGATTTCACGAAAACATAACGATTCAGAACAGATACCTCTCCCCGGTGTCGCAAACGACCGTCGCGACGATCCCCCTCTTCGCGCGAACCGCCACCGCAATGGCCGCCTCGACGTTCGCGCCGGACGAGGGCCCCACGAGGAGCCCCTCTTCGCGAGCGAGACGTTCCGACATCCGGGCCGCCGCGACGTCGGTGATCGCGACGACCTCGTCGATGAGGCCCCGGTCGAGAACGCGAGGAACGAACCCGGCGCCGATCCCCTGGATGCCGTGCACACCCGCGGCCTTGCCACTGAGGACGGCGCTCGCGGCCGGCTCGACGGCGACGACCCGGACGTTGGGGCGCTCCTGCTTCAGCACACGACCGACTCCGGTCAACGTGCCGCCCGTCCCGACGCCGGAGACGAAGGCCGTCAAGTCGTCACCCAGGACTTCGAGGAGCTCGCGCGCCGTCGTGCGTGCGTGCACTTCTGGATTCGCTTCGTTGTCGAACTGGCGCGCCATGAACGCGCCCTCGGTGGTCTGGACGATCTGCTCGGCGCGCGCCACGGCCCCTGCCATGCCTTGCTCCGCCGGCGTGAGGACGATGTCCGCCCCGTACGCGCGGAGAATGTAGCGACGTTCCAGGCTCATGTCATCGGGCATCACGAGGACGCATTTGTAGCCGCGCACCGCCGCAATCATGGCCAGCGAAATGCCGGTGTTTCCGCTCGTGGCTTCCACGATCATGGCGCCCTCGCGGAGACGTCCGTCGCGCTCGGCCGCCTCGACCATCGCCAGCGCCGGACGGTCCTTGACGCTCCCGCTCGGGTTCTGCGACTCGAGCTTCGCGACCACTCCGGCGACGCCTCGAGGCGCAACTCGCGACAGACGCACGAGCGGCGTACGGCCCACGAGGTCCAGCACGCTGTCCGCAATCCCGTTACGCATGTGACCCCTCTGCGCTTCAAGCTCCCCGCTCACCGACCACGTCACGCTCGAGCCAGTAGCGCAACTCGGTCGGTGAATCGTAGCGCGCGAGACCGATCATCGTCTTGGCGATCGCGGCCTCGACGGTCATCTCTCCCCCGGAGATCGCGCCGGCCGCAGCGGCCGCCGCGCCACCGGCGTAGCGCCGCATGTCGACCGCACCGCGCGGGCATTGGGAGACCACGACCACCGGCACGCCCCGGGCGCGCGCTTCCTCGAGCGCCGGGATGAGCGAGCCCGACAGGTTGGGTAGGTTTCCCGTGCCGTACGCCTCGAGAACCAGCCCGCGCACCCCCGTGCGGATGGCGCCCCGCACGAGCGCCGGGTCCAGCCCGGGGAAGACGCGAACGGCGAGGACGCGCGGCTCGATGCGTTCGTCGAAGTCGGCGAGAGCTCCTCCGGGCCGCACGTGCCCAGCGATGTCCACGTCCACCCCGAGCTCCGCCAGCGGACCGCATCGCGGCGTATCGAACGCCACGAGACCCCTGGCGTCTTGCTTGATCGACCTGACACCGCGGAGGACGCGCGAGGCGAACACGATGCTCACTTCGGGGATCGGCAGGGTCGCGGCGAACACTGCGTCCACGAGGTTTGCTCGGGCGTCCGTCCTCGCTTCCGTCAAGGGTCGCTGAGCGCCGGTGAAGATCACGGGCTTCGGCAGTGATCCCAGGAGCATCGCGACCGCGCTTGCAGCGTAGGCCATCGTGTCCGTACCGTGGATTACGACGATGCCGTCGAACGACGTCAGCGCGGCGTGCACCGCTCGAGCGATCTCGATCCAGTGCGCGGGCTGCATGTCGCCCGAGTCCAGGTCGAACAGGACCCGAGTCGAGACGTCTGCCACACGCCCGAGGATCGGGAGCTCTGCCACGAGATCGCGCCCGTACGCGTCGGTGTGGAGGACGCCACCGTCCCCCGGCTTCATCATGAGCGTTCCGCCCGTGTGAAGGACCAGGATGCGGCGCACGGCGGCTCGCCTTTCAAAAGACGCGCTGGTCGACCTTGATGGTGTCGCCTGCCTGCAGAGGCACGTCGGCAGCCTTGCCGTCGGTGATGTCGTCCACGCTGACCGTCGCCGTTACGGTCTTGCCCGACGCGACGCTACGCGTGATAAGGACATGGTCCCCGTCCGCGAGGGCAGTGAGCCCCCCCGCAGCCGAGATCGCGTCGACCAGCTTCATGCCTTCCGACCAGGGCAGGCTGCCGGGCTTCTGAACGGCGCCGACGACGCTCACCTTCTTCGAATTGTACTGTTTGACAATGAGAGTGACCTGCGGATCGACGAGGATCTTGCGTTCGATGAGCTCCTTCTTGATGAGCTCTTCGATTTGCTGCGGCTCGAGTCCCGCGACGGCCACGCGATCGAGGTACGGAAAATCGATCGTCCCGTCCGGTTGAACGCGGAATTCCTTGGGGATTTCCTTCTCGCCCAGCACCGATACTTCGAACACGTCCCCTGGCCCCACAATCGTGCTCATCGCGGGAACTGGCAACGTCGACCGCCCCGAGTGTGCGCGGCCACACGCGGCCCCCGCGACGACGAGGACGAGCGAGAACAACAGGAGACACGCGCGATAACAAGGGAACACGGGATGCATCCTTGGTTGCGCGGCAAGCGTCGCGCATCCGAGGGTGCTGCGCCAAGCGCTGCCGAAGATCACAGAAACCAGCGGGCGCCGAGAAAGGCTTCGAACCGCGTCCAGGACATGTCGAAGCTGCCGGGACCTGCCGTGGGCCCCACCCCCATCATGCCCGGATCCGCGTCGAGCACCTGATGGCTGCTGAAGTTCGCCGTGTACCTGAGCGTGGCGTTGATGCCGAACGAGTCCGTGAGGCGGTATTCGCTAAAGAGCGTGGCGTCCGTTCGCAGATCCGTGAACGCCTGGCTGCGGGTATCGCCCGTGTTGATGAAATACATGTGCGGGTACTCGATCGCACCGAGGCCGCCGGTCAGCGATACGAGGGCCCGTCCCCCGAAAAAATAGTCGAAGCGAAGATAGCCGCGATCGCTTCCATAGAAGTTCCCGAGATAGCTGTTGACGAAGTCGCGTGTGTATCCGACCGTAATGGTCGACAGCGCAAGCGTGATGTCGGACGCGGCCGCGATTCCCGGGCTGGCGGTCAGGTACCACTTGAGTTCCGCCTGCCCGATCACGCTGTCGTACTGCGCCAGCGCCTTGAATGACGAGGTATCGTAAAAGCTCGCGCCCCAGCCGACGAGAGCGAGCGCCGCGAACCGCTCGGTGATTAGCCCGTTCAGCCCGATGCGCGCGCGCACCGGCGTCGAGTTCACGAGCCCTTGAGCCACCGCGAGACCCGAATTTCCGTACGAGAGGAAGCGGAGGGTCGCGTCGTAGATCAGCGCAGTTCGCGGGCGGAACTTCCACCTCCCGCGCGTAAACGCCTCGTGCGTGGTGTTGTTGAAGGGTTGCCCCTGCGTCGTCTCGAAGATCGTGTCGTGAAACTGATACCCGAAGTGCCAGTCGAGCGTCCCTCCGCCCGGCTGGGTGACAATCTCGCCGCCGGCGTTGAAGTCGTCGCGTACGAACGACTGGTTCGGATCGGCCGTACCTGCATTCGGCTGAACTACGCGGCCGTAACTGGCAAAGAGGGCCGCCCCGAGGGGCCGTTGGGGTGCGATGTCGAGCCTCGCGTCCGCCGAACCCCCGATGTTGCGCTGCCGAGAGACGTCGTTCTGAGGCTGGGACGCCGCCGGATCGTTCGAAACCCCGATAAACTCGCGGTAGGTCGCGTTGACGCCGGCGCGAAAGGCAACTTCGGGCGGCTGGGCAACGAGATCGCCTTCGCGCCGCTGCGGGCCAAGCGTCGATAGGTACAACGACGGCGTGAGCCGAAACT
>CALKVG010000558.1 GCA_937998045.1 uncultured Myxococcales bacterium | reverse complement strand
GCCCCCGCCCCGGCTTCCCCCGGCGTTCGCGGGACCCTCCGAAGGCCCGTGTACTTCGTCTCCTCGAACACCCACGCGATCGCCAACCTCCTCTGCGGCTTCGCGCGGGCCCACGTCGACGCGATCGCCGACTGGACCCGCCGAACCAACTTCGAGGGCCTGGCACCCGAGCTGGACCGGGCGCTCGCCGCGGCCGACGAGTCGCTCGCCGCCACACTGCTCTACTACCTCCTGCGCGCGTGGATTCACGACGACGTAAGCGGGCGCCGCATGCGCGACGTCCGTGCTTTCGAGGAGCGCGCCGGCCTATCGCACCTCTCGACGCCCGGCCACGTCGACGTGGACGCGCAGATCGTCGAGCTCGCCCGGCTCGACGTCGCGTGCCTCGATCCGCGGCTCCACATCTCCGGGCTCGAGACGCTTCGCGAGAGCGACGCCGTCGTCCTCAACATCGACTACCCCCTCGGAATGGCCGCCTACTACCTGCTCTCCCGCCTCGGTCAGGGGGTCGGTGCGATGCGCGGCGTGTACGTGATGGGCAAGGCCGCGACCCTCAACGGGCGAGTGGGCGACGTGTCCCTCAGCAGCGTTTGCTACGACGAGCACTCGCGCAACACGTTTCTCTTCAAGAACGCCTTCGACGCTCGCGACGTCGCGCCCTGGCTCCGGTACGGCAGCGTCTTCGACAACCAGGCTGCTCTCACCGTGCGGGGCGCCTTTCTGCAAAACCGCCGGTACATGACGGCCTTCTATCGCGACGGCTACACCGTCCTCGAGATGGAGGCGGGACCTTTCTTTGGCGCCATTTACGAGCTCATTTATCCGCACGCTCTCCCCCGCGACGAGATCGTCCACCTGAGCAACAAAATGCCGTTCGATCTCGGCTTTCTGCACTACGCATCGGATACGCCGTACTCGCGCCGCCAGTCGCTCCTCTCCAAGAGCCTCAGCTACTTCGGAGTCGACAGCACCTACGCCTGCGCCATCGCGATCGTGCGGCGAATCCTCCAGCAGGAAGTCGTCCGCCTCGCTCGCGGCTGACTCCTTCCGACGCGGCGCCACTCGCGACGCACCTTGCCGTTCCGGAGCGTGCCGGCGCGCCCCGTGCTTGGTGTGGCCGCGTGTGGCCATCCTGGCTCCGAAGCACGGCCAGGCACCGGGAAAATGCGCTGCGCCGAGGGTACGTCCCGTCGTCCGGTCGCATCGGCGTCCAGGTCTGTCCGTCCACCCTGGGATCGAAGAAAGCGCCGATCGCAAATCTTGTAGCCCTGCCTACGCCGCGGGAATCCCGCGCCTGGAGATGAGTTTCATGAGAAAGAGGTACGTTACGGTCGTCGTCTTCGGGATTGCCGCGTCGCTCGGGCCGCTGGCTGCGGCGTGTGGGACGTCCTCGTCCGACAACTCGGGTCAGTGGGGCACGTCCTCGAGCGGGTCTCCGAGTGGAGCCTCGAGCGGATCTTCCGGCGGGGGATCAGGCGGTTCGTCGGGGTCCGCTTCGGGATCGACCTCGGGCTCATCCGGCTCCACGTCCGGGTCGTCGTCGGGCAGCTCGTCGTCCGGGTCGTCGAGCGGATCGTCCTCGGGCGCGTCGTCCGGATCGTCGTCCGGCGCCGCCCCGATGGACGCAGGTTCGTCCGAGGGCGGCGATGCCACGGACGGAGCGGCCGACGCAGGGTGGGGGGCGACCGCGGACGGGGGGCCATCGTTCTCCGGCCCGACGACGAACGGCACCGTGACGGTCGCTCCGGGGACCGTGCTGGCGCAGATCGGTCCGGGGTTCGCCGGATTGAGCTACGAGAAATCCCACATGCAGGATGGCTTCTTCCGCGGCGACAACACCGCCCTCATCGCGATGCTGCGGCTGCTGGGGCCCTCGGTCCTGCGCATCGGCGCGAACGCGGTGGACCGCACGACGTGGGAATCGGCCGGCGGGCCCGCGAGCACGACCATCACCAAGGCCGAAGTCGACGGGTTCGCGGCGCTCATCAAGGCCGCCGGATGGAGCGCGATTTACGGCGTCAACATGAAGACGTCGATGCCCAGCTACGCGGCCGACGAGGCTGCGTACGCCGCGGCCGATCTCGGCACCAACCTGTACGGCTTCGAAATCGGCAACGAGCCGGACCTCTATCCGTCGAGCGTGGTTTCGTCGTACGGCGACTTCACGACGAAATGGGAGTCGTTCTTCTCGGCGATGCGGGCGGGCGGCGCGGGGCCGAACGCGGCTTTCACCGGCCCCGCGTCGGCGGCTAACTACGACAGCTGGACCGTGCCGTTCGCCAGCGACGAGGCGAGCAACATCACCCTTCTCACCCAGCACTACTATCGGGCGAACGGTCAGGACCCGTCCTCCACGCTCGACCTGCTCCTCCAGCCCGACCCCAACCTCGTGAACGAGCTGAAGGCGCTGTCGGCGGCCGCCAAGGCGAACAACATCGCCAACGCGTACCGCTGCGCCGAGTGCAACTCGTTCTACAACGGCGGCGCGGCGGGCGTGAGCGACGAGTACGGCACGGCGCTCTGGGGCGTCGACTTCCTCTTCACGAATGCGCAGTACGGCGCCAGCGGAGTGAATTTCCACGGCGGGAACAACGTATACACGCCCATTGCCGACGCGAACGGGGCCGTCGTCGCGGCGCATCCTCTCTTCTACGGAATGCTCGTCTTCTCCCTCGCGGGGACCGGCGCGATGCTCGGGACGCAGGTCTCCGTCCCGAATGTCAACTTCACCGCTTACGCCGTGAAACCCGGCGACGGCTCGACGAACGTGGTCCTCGTGAACAAGGACGCGTCGAACGGCGTCCAGGCGAGCGTCGACATGGGCGCAGCGGTCGGATCGGCGAGCGCCATATATCTGCAGGCGCCCTCCCTCGACGCGACGAGCGGCATCACACTCGGCGGCGCCGGGGTCACCCCTACCGGGACGTGGAGCCCGAACCCTCCCTACGCGGTCTCCTCTTCCGGGAACAACGTCGCGGTGCTCGTCCCACCGGGGAGCATTGCGCTCGTGCACGTGAAGTAGTGTCCTCGTCGTGAGGAGGAGAGGTCCTCTTCGCGAGGAGGAGAGCTCTTGTTGGTGAGGACGAGCGATGGCCCCCTCGCGCGATGGTCACGGCCGCGCGACGAGCGCCGCGATCTCTGCGTAATCGGTGTCTTCCACCGCCCCCTCGATGAAGCAACGGACGTGACCCGCCGGGTCGATGAGGGCGTGTTCGGGCAGCTCCGGCGCGCTCTTCATCTTCAAGCTCGATAGCCATGCGGTACGCGCAGGACCGTCGCCCAGCCAGTACGACGACCGCACCCCGTCGGTCGGCTGCTGGGCGAGGAACTGTTCGAGTTGCCGCGAGTCGTCGTCGAGCGAGACGAACGCGAAGTGCACCGGCGTCCCTGCCCTCGCGAGACGGTCTTGCCACGCGACCAGGCGCGGTAGCTCTTCTTTGCACGGCGCGCACCAGGCGGCCCAGAAGTTGAGCCAAGTCCACTCGCCGTGGGCAAAGGGAGACCCGGCCGCGAGGCGCTGCGCCCCCGGCGCCTCGACCTGCGCCGGCGCCGCCTTGGGTACGACCCGCCCTCGCGCATTGCCGTCGCCCGTGCACAGGGACCGCGGCGCAGCGGGCACGGGATGGATCTGCGCCGAAGCGACGGGAGTGCTCGACGCGGCGGTCGGCGCTGGTCCCGTCGCGATCACCTGGTCGCTTCGCGAGCGGATCCCCTCCGCCGCTCCTCGATCGCAGGTGGTCGCCACGCACAGCGCGACGAGGAGGGGAGCGGCGCGCACGACACGGCCCGACCCGGCGACGCGGTCACGCTCGAACGGCGCTAGAGGCGACAGTCGACCCATGAGACGAACGCGCTCCGGTTGATGAACTCGGGTGTGCACCGCTTGCCGGCGCGCGAGTTCGGCCAGTCGCAGTAAGCGGAGGGCAGCTGGGCGAACTCGCTCCCGAGCCAGAGGAGCCCCACCTCCTTGTCGAGATCGTCGTCGGGAGCGATCTCGTGCAGATGGAACTGCACCGAGTTCGCGCGCTTGTGCGACAGCGCCCGGTTGCCTTCGGTGGTGCCGTCGCGCGAGGCGCGTGCGACGACGAAGAAGTAGCGCGCGCCCTTGCGGTCCGCCCAGCGCTCTTCCAGGAGCTTCTTGGCCCCGTCGTCCAGCGCGTCGGAGTTTTCGTCAAACAGGACGACGGCGCCGCGACCTTTGAGCGGCGTGAACAGGGCGTTGAAGTCGGCGTCGTTGATCGACGCGAACGTCTTCACGTCGGCCGGCTGGCAGCCGCGCCGCTGCTCGCCGCCCACGAGCCCGCACGCGTTCAGCACGCGCTGGAGCACTTGCTTGAACTCCGGCGTGCAGTACGCGACCTCGGCATCGTCCGCGATCGCGACTTTCTCCGCCGGCGCCGACGGATGCTCCAGGCGCTCCTTGGCGCCACGAACGAGCGACCCGACGGTCGCCGTCGCGCACAGTACGAGGGCGAGCCCCACGCCGGCGCCGATCACGGCGGGCGGCACCCGCCGCCGCCGGTCTCGGTAAGGATCGGCATCGATTCCGAAGGGGGTCTGCGCTTGGTGTCGCCGCTGGTTCATCGCAGAACCTCCGGCGCGAGCTGCGCCATCGTGTACTTGAGCCCGAGGTCCGTATCTTCATCGCAGATGCGTTGCTCGCCCAGGAACATTTGCGGTGTGGAGACCGGTATGTGGGCGTTGGCCGCCAGGTGCAGCTCTTGGTTGAGCTGCGCCGCCGCCGCCTTGCTCGAGACGCACGCGGCCAGATCGCTCCCCCAGCGCTCGCCGATCTTTCCCAGGAGGGCCTTCTCTCCCTGTTTGGCGAGTGCCTCCAGCTCTTCCTGGTTGTCGTACGACCACTCGAGCACCTGACGCGCCTTGGTGCCGTTTCCGCCGCAGATGACGGCTCGCGACATGACGCATGCGCCCGGGTGCAAGGCGCGGTCGAGCATCCAGTTGCACTCGCTGTCGAGGGGAAAGAGCGCGAGCGTCACGTCGAGTCGATCGTAGATGCCCTCGTCGAGCAGGCGCGCGTGAAATGCCTTGCAGCTCGGGCACAGAGGGTCCTCGAAGAGGAGAACCGGTTTCACCGGCTTCTCGGTCGCGATCTTGAGCACGCCGCGCCGGTCGAGGGGTGCGGGGAGCTTGCCGCACTTGACGAGCAACGGGCCGTAGTCGGGCAGCGCGCTGGCGTAAACGAGGGCCGGCAGCAGCGCGGCGACGCCGAGGCCCGCCGTCCAGAGGACCGCGAGCGCGGGCGAGTCCCGGCTTGCAGGCGCGGGGGGCGCGCCGACGGGCACGGTCGCGGCGGTGGCGAGGTCTTCTCTTTCGCGCTTGTCCGCCCGCGCTCCGACGAACGCGCTTGCCGCGAGCGCGATCGAGGACACGTAGATGCCGACGCACAGCTTGCAGAGCGTGTGCAGGTGGGTCACCGAGACGAAGAACATCCCGACGGAGGCGGCGAGCGGGAGCAGCGAGGCGGCGGCGAAAAATGGCCATCCCCATCGCGAGCCGCGAGATCCGCTCATCGCGAGGTAGAGGGCGAACGCGGCGAAGAAGCAGAATGCGCCGAGCGCGAACAGCGAGATGGGGACGCCACCCCAGTACGTCGCGCGGAAGAGCGCGGAATACGCGCTGAAGAGGGCCGTCTTGCAGGGGTTGTCGCCGTCGGCCGCCGCCGGCGCACCGGGGATGAAGCTGCAGTGGACGGCGTGGACCTGCCGATCGAGCTGAACCGCGTAGTCGTAGGTCGAGTACGCCGCGAAGACGAGCCCGAGGGACGAGGCGACGAGGGCCACGACGGCAGCGCGCTTGGGGGAAATTCGACCCATGCCCATCGATAGGCTCGGGCGGCGACCCGTGTCAAAGACTCGAGCCGTCGGGCCGCTAGCGGGCTTTGCGGAGGAGCGTCGCGCGCATGACCGCCTGTTCGTCGCCGAAGCGCTCGGCGATGCGCGCGGCGACCTCCTCGACCTTGCGGCGCTTCTCGGACTGCTCGTCGGGGAAGAGGACGGGCGGGGGGCGGCCCTCGCCGATTCCGCCGACGCTCACGCCGGTCAACCGGACTCGGCGCGCCTCGAGCGGCATCCGCGCGAGTAGGTCGCTCGCGGCGCGATGGATCGCGTCGGTATCTTGCACCGGCTCCGGCAACGTCGCGCGGCGCGTCCTCAGCGTGAAGTCGGCGTATTTCACCTTGACCGTCACGGTGCTCGCCCACAACTCCGCCCGCACCAGGCGCCTGGCCACGCGCGCCGCGTGCGCCAGCAGCGTCGGTGCGATCGCCTCCGCGCCGACGAGGTCCTCTTCGTACGTCTCCTCAGCGCCGATCGACTTCGCGAGTGAGTCGGGCACCACGTCACGGTCGTCTTCGCCACGAGCCAGGCGCGCAACCTGCGCCCCCCAGCTCCCGAGCACGCGTTCGAGCGCCGCGCCGTCGGCCCGCGCGAGATCGCCGAGCGTCTCGTACCCGAGCGCGCGCATCTTCGGCGCCGTCTTCGGGCCGACTCCCCACATGCGCTCGACGGGCAACGGCGCGAGGAACTCGGCCACGGCGCCCGGCGGGATCACGACGAGGCCGTCGGGCTTGCGCAGGTCGCTCGCAACCTTCGCGGCGAACTTGCACGGCGCCACGCCCGCCGAGGCAGTCAACCGGACCCGATCGCGCACGTCACGCTTGATGGCGCGCGCGATGGCCTCCCCGTCGCCGAAGAGCGATTGGCTCGCCGTCACGTCGAGGAAGGCCTCGTCGAGGGACAGCGGCTCGACGAGCGGCGTGTACCGCCGGAAGATCGCGAACGCCTGCTCGCTGGCCTGCTCGTAGGCGTCGCGCCTGGGCGGCACGACGACGGCGTGCGGCGCGCGTCGCAGCGCCTCTCCCATCGACATCGCCGATCGCACCCCGAAGGGACGTACCTCGTACGATGCCGCGAGGACGACGCCGCGTCGCGAGCGCCCGCCCACGATCACCGGCTTGCCTCGGAGGCGCGGATGGTCGCGCTGCTCCACCGACGCATAGAACGCGTCCATGTCGACGTGGAGGATGGCGCGCGGCTGCACGAGGGAGGTCTGGCGCGAACGTAGCAAAGTGCGCGTCGAGGCGCTCTCGTACGAGGGGGCCGGCCTGGCAGCCGCCCTTTCCAGGTTCTGGACAGCGCGCTGACCATCCGGGGGTGAAAAAGTGCGGCATTTCCCGGTGTACGCGTGCGGGAACGACCCGTGCTTACCGCGCCGGACAATGAATATCGGAGCCCAAGCTGTGCGCCGCGTTTGGCTGACTGGGGCGGGTCTCGTCCTCCTCGGTGCGTTGGGCCTTTTCGCGTGCGGCGGAGCGACAAGCACTGCGGGCGCCGACGCGAGCGCCGATTCGACGGCCGGTTCGAGCGGCGGAGGAATCATCGGGGACGGCGGCCTCTCGCCCGACGTCTTCGGGCCGGGAT
>CALKVG010000557.1 GCA_937998045.1 uncultured Myxococcales bacterium | reverse complement strand
ATCTTCAACTGCGGGCCGAACTCGTGCCCCGATAACGCCGCGTGCATCATGTTCCTGGCGAGCGTGCCGGGGTGCGGGTACGACGACTACGCGTCGCCCTCGCGCACGGGGACGAGCTTCTGCATGAAGGCTTGCCAGGGAGACTCCGATTGCCGGGAGGGCGACGGCTACCGATGCCGCGACTTGTCGCAGCTGGGTGTGTCCGCCATATCGCTCGACGTGTATCCGAAGCCTCGGGTGTGCGCCATCCCGCCCGATCAGCCCCACGGCCCGGGCGCAGACGCCGCCGTGTGCCCCGGGGGCGGCGTCTCGCCTGACGGCGAGTCGGGGTATTTCGACGGGGCAATCCCGCAACAAGACGCCGGCGAAGAGGCCGGCGGCGAGGCAGGGAGCGATGCCGGAATCGACGCGCCGGCGGACGCCGGGTCGGACGCGACCCCGCCCGCCGACGACGGGTCGATCGACGGCGGCACCGAGAGCGGCGCCGACGCGACGATGGACTCCTCCGCGGACGCGACGGTGGACGGCGCGGCCCTCGACGCCTCGGAAGCCGCCGCGGCGGACGCTGGCGGGGGTTGATTCGAGGCGGCTGGCGTTGTCCGTTGCCCCGCCGCGCCCTCGCTCCCACCGCGCACCCATCGTCGCGCGTCTGCTCGTAGGGCGAGCGGTCGAGGCGCTCGTCGTCGTCACGGCGCTCGCGTCGCTCGTCTTCTTCGCCCTCCGGATGCTTCCGGGCGATCCGGCGCGGCTCGTCCTCGGGGACGAGGCGAGCGCCGTCGAGCTGGCGCGCGTGCGGGCGCTCCTTCACCTCGACGAGCCCCTCGTTGCGCAATACGCGCGCTTCCTGCGCGGCTTGCTCACCCTCGATCTCGGCGACTCCTTTCGGCGCCCCGGCACCGCCGCGATGGCGCTCGTGGCGCGAGCGCTGGCGCCGACCGCGCGCCTCGCCGGCGTGTCGGTGGCGCTCGGCGCAGCAGCCGGGCTGCTCGCGGCCGTCCTGGCGAGCGGCCCCTGGCTCTCCCCCCGCGCGCGCGGCTGGATCGAGAGAATCCTCGTCGGCGCCGCCGCGGCACCGCTCGTCGCCTTCGCGCCGGTCGTCACGTGGTGCCTCGCCGCGCGCGCGCGCATCGTCCCCTTGCCCGGGGACCCGGAGGCCGGCGCCGCGGGGCTCCTCTTCGCCAGCGCTCTGCTCGCGGTGCCGCTGGCGGCGCACGTCGGCCGCATCGCGCGCGCGGCGCTGCACGACGTCGAGCGCGCGCCGTTCCTCGCGGTGGCCCGCGCGAAGGGAGCCACGCCCGCGCGCGTGTGGATCCTTCACGCGCTGCCCTCCGTGGCTGGGCCCGTCGTCACGGTCGTCGCGGCGCAGCTGGGCGCGCTCCTCGGCGGCGCCGTCGTCCTCGAGCGCATGTTCGAGCGCGCCGGGTTGGGCACCCTCATCCTGGAGGCGTACAGCACCCGCGACCTGCCCGTGCTCGAGGGCGCCGTCGTGGCGGCCGGCTTGCTCTTCGTCGTCGCGCAGGCCCTCGGAACCGCCGCCCACGCGGCGATCGACCCTCGGGCGCGAGGTTCGCGATGAGCCGGCGGTGGCTCGATCTCGCGCCCCTCGGCGCGCTCGTCGTCGCGGCGGCTGGAGCTCTCGCCCTGGCGCGGGAGGCGCCCGGGCGCCTCGATCCCGAGCGCGCCTGGTGTTCCCCGTCGGGCGCGCGCCCTCTGGGGTGTGGCGAGGCCGGCGTCGACCTGACCGCGCTCGTCGCCTCGGCGGAGCTTCGCGTCGTCGTCCTGGCCGTCTCGGTCGCGCTCGTCGGCTTCGCCCTCGGGACGCCGCTCGGCGCCGCCGCCGCGCTGGCTCGGGGCCGCGTCGAGCGCGCGGTCGAACGCGCCTGCGACCTCGTGCAGGCATTCCCCAGCTTCATCCTCGCCCTCGTCGTGCTGAGCGCCGTGCGCGCTCCCTCGCGTGTCCACATCGGCGCCGTGTTCGCGCTGACGGCATGGGCGCCGTTCGCGCGCCTCGCGCTGTCTCAGACCCGCGTCCTGCGCGACGCCGCCTTCGTCGAGGCCGCGTTCGCACTCGGCCGCAGCCGCCCGGCGGTCGTCGGCCTCCACGTCTTGCCCAACCTGCTGGCGGTGGTGGCCGTGCAGCTCGGATCGACCGCGGCCGCGATCGTCGTGAGCGAGGCAGCCCTCGGCTTCGTCGGCCTCGGTCCGCGCGGCGGCGTGTCCCTCGGCGCGGTCCTCGATCAAGGGGTGGCGGCGATGCTCCGCGCGCCGCACGTCCTCGGCGTGGGCGCGTTCGCCGTCGCGGCGACGAGCGCCGCGATGCTCGTCGCGGGCCGCGCCGCTGCCGCGCGCAGGTGAGCCGCGGAGGAGCATGCTAAGGCAAAGGAGGTGTTCCTCCCGGCGCCTCTACCGCGAAACCTCGAGGCAAGCTTCCGAGACCTCACCTCGGAGAAGGCCTCGACGCGCGCCTCGGCGATCCGCGACGTGGTTCGCCACGCGCTGCGGAGCGACGCCACGCGCGAGCGGGCGATCCCGCAGCTCGAGCGCGCTCTCCGGAACGACGACGTGCCTGCGGTCCGGGCCGAGGCGGCTGTCGCCCTGGCGGACGTCGCTGCGCACGAGGCGCTCCCCACGTTGCTCGTCGCCGTCGAGGACGACGACGCGCACGTCCGCCAGATGGCGCTCTCTGCGCTCGGCGAGATCGGCGACGTCCGCGCGATCCGCCGCCTCGAGCGCGCTCTGCGCGACAGCCGACCCGAGGTCCGTTACCAGGCGGTCATCGCGTTCGCGCGCGTCGCGAGAGACGATCCGGCCGCGGTGGTGGGCACCGTCTTGGGCGCGCTCGACGACGAGGACCCCGCCATCCGCTACATCGCCATGCGCGTCGCCGAAGAGCAGCTCGCCGCGGCGGGCACCGACGACGCGGCCAGCGCGGATGGCCCCCTCCGAAACGACCGCCTCATTGCGCGCGCTGACCAGCTCGTCGACGGCCCCGACGAGGCCGTCGCCGTCGTCGCCGCGCTGTACCTCGCGCGACTCGGGCGGACCCGCGGGCAGGCCGTCGTGCTCGACGTCGTCGCCGAGCGGAGGGAGACCCCGGAGCTCGAGGACGAGCAGGCCTGCGTCGAGGCGACCGGCGACCTCGAGCTTCGCGACGCGATCGCTCACCTCGAGCGGCGCGCATGGGGTCGGCGCCGCGTCCTGCGCACTCTCTTCTCGTGGGGAGCCGGCGATCACGCGAGCTGCGCCTGGCACGCGCGCATCGCGCTGGCGCGCATGGGCCACGAGCGCGCGTGCACCGAGATCCTCGCGGACCTCGGATCGTGGCGCCGCGAGACCCGCGAAGCGGCGGTCGTGGCGGCGGGGCGCGCCCGGTTGCACCAGGCGCGCGCCACGCTCGAGAAGCTGCTCAGCACGTCTACCTCGGGAGAATCCGTCGATGCGGCTCTGGTCCGCGAAGCGCTCGTTCGCCTTGGCGCCGCCTGAGGCCCGCGCGCCGCAGCCGTCGGCCTGGACCGGGGCGCGCTACGACTCCGCGCGCGCCCGCGCCGCCGGTCGCGGCCACGTCGAGAGCTGGTTCCTCAAGGCGAACGACCCGCGCTCGCGGCGCGCGCTCTGGCTTCGCTGGACGCTGTGGGCCGGCGATCGCGCGCCCGACCGTGCGCTGGCCGAGGCGTGGGCCGTCGCGTTCGACGGCGCCGCAGGGCACGTGGCCACGAAGACGACCGTCCCGTTCGAGCGAGCCTCGTTCGGCCGGCGCGGCCTCGACGTCACGGTGGACGGTTGCCGCCTCGCGTGGGGCGGCGCGAGCGGGCGCGTCGAGAGCGGCGGTCGATCCGTGGCCTACGACGTGCGCATCGAGCCGCTGGGCCCGGAGATGCTCCTTTTGCCTGCGCGCTGGATGTACGCGAGCGCCGTCCCGTTCCAGAAGGTCGTCTCCCCGCTGCCCGACGTTCGCGTCCACGGGACGGCGACCGTGCAGGGCGAGACCTGGGTCCTCGACGGCTGGCCCGGGATGGTCGGGCACAACTGGGGGTACGCGCACTCCGAGTACGCCTGGGGACACTGCAACGCGTGGGACGGGGAGGACGACGACGTCGTCCTCGAGGGGTTCACGCTGCGCCCCGGCACAGGCCGTGTGGGCAGCCTTTCGGCGGCCTGGTCCAGACTCGGCGGCCTGGTGTTGCCGTCGCTGACGGCGCTGTCGCTCCGGCAGGGCGGCCAGGAGTACCGCCTGAACGGGTTCGCATCGCTCGCGCGCAACGTCGGATCGATGACGCCGCGTCGCTGGAGCTTTCGCGCGCTGGGGTCCCGGGTCGAGGTCGCCGGCGAAATGTGGGCCGACACGGAGGACTTCGTCGGACTCTTCTACGCGCAACCCGACGGCCGCGAGTGCTACTGCCTCAACTCGAAGCTTGCACGGGCGGAGGTCACGATCAGCGTCTCCGGCCGTCCGCCGCGCACCCTGCGTTCCGAGCGGGCGTCGCTCGAGCTGGCGACGGCCGACCCCCACCACGGCGTGCGAATGTACGTATGACCCCGTCCGACGTTCGCCGACCCGCCGGTGCTTCGATGCGCAACCTCGTGCTGCAGCGCGCGACCGCCGTTGCGAGCCTCGTGCCGGTCGCGGTGTGGCTCGGCGGCTTGCTTGCGCTCGGCGCCATCGCCGCGCCCGTCGTCTTCTCGACGATCGCGATGCCCGCGAGCGCCGACGCGATGACCGTCGTCTTCCGGCGCTTCGACGCCGTCGCGATGTCCTGCGCCGCACTCGTCCTCGCGAGCGAGGCCACGCGGGCTCTCGTCCGCCTGCCCTTCGCCACCACCGACCACGTGCGCGCGGGCACCAGCGTCCTCGCCGCCGCCATCGCGGTCTTCGAAGGGGTGAGCGTCTCGCCGCGCATCGCCTCCCTCCACGCCGGCGGCGCCGTGCGCGGGCTGGGCGAAGCCGGGATGGAGCTCGCCCGCCTCCACGACGTGGCCGAGCTGTGCGGCAAGAGCGAGGTCGCGCTGCTCCTCGCGGTCATCGTCCTGCACGTGGTCACGTTGAGCAGACGAGGGGGCTAGGCGCAGCGGACTGGAGTCGCGGCCTGTCGTCTCCACAAATTCCGCGCCCCCGACGGCGACCTCCGTCCCGACCCCGGGACCCGACCTCGACCGCGACTCCAGCTGGACTCCGAACCCGCCCCGGGCACAAACGCTCGCCCCGCCTCTTCCCATTCCCCTGCGGCGCCCGGATGTTGCGCCAGGTCGACCCCAAGTCGACTCGGGTTGACTGCCCCGGGTACCCGCCCGTAGCCTGCGCCCGTCATAGGCCGGTTTTCCGCCAGCGGGGTCGCGGCCGGGTTTTCCTTCACATTCGGGAGGCAGTCATGTCGTTACGGAAGTGGTTTGGCGTGGCCGTGGCTTCGGCCGTCGTCGGCGGCCTGGCCGGCACGAGCGGATGTTCGAGCAGCACCAGCAGCAACAACACAACGCCGAACGATGCGAGTTCGGAGGGAGCCGTCATTCGGCACCCGGACGGCTCCACCGTCGATACGGGCACCGGCGGCAGCGGCGATGACGGCGGCGATTCGTCCGGGCCCCAGTTCGACAGCACGACCGGCAAGGCCTGCAAGACCGATACGGACTGCAAAGGAGCCGCGCCGGGCTCTCCGGGCGTCAACAAGTGCACGACCGACGTCCTCTTCTCGGGCGGCGAGCTCTTTCCGAGCGGCGTGTGCCTCCTGCCCCTCCCGTGCGACCCGTGCGGCGGGATGACCCCGTGCGACAACCTGATTCACGGCTGCGACGGCCCCGACGGTTCGCCGTCGACGCCGGGCATCTGCCTCCCGAACACGAATCCCCCCGCGGTCGGCAAGGGACTCTGCCTCCCGGCGTGCAGCTTCAAGGGAGACGGGAGCGCGCCGACCGGCTGCGTCGGCAAGGACACGTGCAACGCGATCGGCTTCGATGCCACGACTTCGCCGCCCACCGGCGTCGGCTACTGCTGGGGGGGGTGCGCCGCGGATACCGACTGCGCGACCGGCGAGAAGTGTGACACCACGACCGGCCTTTGCTTGAAGACAGTCACGCCGCCGACGAAGGCCCTGGGCGACGGCTGCACGATGACCGAGGCCAACATGAGCCCGCCGCCGTGCAACTGCGTCTACAACCCGATGTCCGGCCTCGGCTTCTGCACCTGTCTCTTATACACATCTGACGCTGCCG
>CALKVG010000556.1 GCA_937998045.1 uncultured Myxococcales bacterium | reverse complement strand
GGCTCCGCCGGCACCTGCCGTCGTGCTGACGCAGGGGACCGCCAGCCCCGATCCGCCCGCGCCCACGCCCACGGTGAAGATCACCGCCCCCACGAAGGACCAGGTCATCCCGGCCGCCAAGGCCAACGACTTCGAGGTGAAGCTCGACGTCAAGAACTGGAAGACCGCCAAGGGGGACGCTCACGTCCACTTGATCCTGGACAACAAGCCCTACAAGCCCATCTACGACCCGAAGGGCGAGGTCGTGAAGCTATCGGACCTCACCGGCGGCGACACGCTGTCCGAGGGCCAGCACATCCTGGTGGCTTTCCCGAGTCGCGCCAACCACGAGAGCGTCAAGACGCCTGGAGCGTTGACGATCACCCAGTTCTGGGTGGGCAAGAAAGGCGAGAAGGCGCAGGACACCAGCAAGGCGATGCTCATCTACAGCCGCCCCAAGGGCGAGTACAAGGGCGAGATGGCAAACCACGTGCTGGTCGACTTCCAGCTCGCCAACGCCAAGCTCTCTGCCACTGGCGATCACGTCCACATCGCGGTCACCGGTCCGGGGATCGACAACGCGCTCAGCGCGGACGCCACGCAGTTCGGGCCGCCTTTCTACCTGGACAACCTGCGTGACGGCTCGTACTCGCTCAAGCTCGACCTCCTCGACAAGGACGGCAAGGCCCTTCCGGGGTCGTGGAACTCGACCAGCCGCTCCATCACAGTCGCTCACTGAGCCGCCGGCCAATCTCCCTGGCGCCGGAGCGCTCGTCCCCTACAGCTGGGCGACGAGCGCTCCCACCTTCGCGGGAGTCCTGGACGGGGCGCCCGGACTTCGTAAGCTCCTGGCGTGACCCTGCTGGCCACCGTCCTCGCCGCGACCGCGGCGATCGAGCTCCTGAGTGGCCTGCTTTTCGCGCTGACCTTCGCGCGAAGGCCGAGGGACCGCGAGTTCGGCCTGGGGGCGCTCCTCTGCGCGACCGCGGCGGTGCGTGCGATCGGCTTGTTCTTCGCAGCCAACGCCGCAGATGCAGCGGCCGCGGCGATCGCGAACCGCATCGCGTGGCTCGGTCTCGTGGTCGTCGCCCCGCTGGCCATTCACTACGCGCTGGTCTACCGCGGCGCGCGTCCGTCCTGGGGAGCGCTCGCCGGCCCCTACGCGGTCGCGGCGGCGCAACTCGGGCTCGAGGCCTTCGGTCTCCCTCGCGCGTCTTCCGATCCGAATGCCCCCATGGGAGCGTTCGGCGTCGGCACGTACTTCATCGAGGCCGTCGCGACCGGCGCGGTCCTGGTCGTCGTCGCGCACACCTACCTCAAAGGGCGCCGCGAGGCCTTGGCGGTGGTCGTGGGGGCGACGGTCCTCCTGGCGACCGTCATCAACGACGCGGGCGTCGCCAGCGGGGTCCTGGCCTCCGGGTACCTGGTGGACGCAGGCCTCGCTGCCTTCGTCCTCGGGATCGCGACCACGCCGAGCGCCCGCTACGGCGCCGTATCGAAGGAGCTCGACGTCCGCTCGAAGGAGCTGCGCACGCGCACGCGCGAGCTCCGTCGATCGTACGAGGAGCTTCGCGCCGCGCAGGAGGAGCTCGTCAAGAAGGAGCAGCTCGCGGTCGTCGGCGAGCTGGCGGCGGTCATCGCGCACGAGGTGAGAAACCCTCTCGCGATCATCGCGAACGCAGTGGCAGGGCTGCGCAAGCAGGCCATCTCGCGCGAGGATCACGAGACGTTGCTCGGAATCCTCGACGAAGAAACGAGCCGTTTGAACCGTCTCGTCACCGACCTCCTGCGGTACGCGCGGCCGGTGAACATCCAGCGCACGCATTTCTCGCTCGCCGACCTGCTCGACCGGACCCTCTGCCTGGCGAACACCGACCGCAAGGCCATCAAGGCGGAGCTCCGGGTGGAATGCCACGAAGGGCGAATCTGGGGAGACGCGAACCTCTTGCGCCAGGTCTTCGATAACCTCGTCGACAACGCCGTCCAGGCCATGGGCACCGGCGGCGCGCTCACGATTCGGCTCCGGCCGATGACCGCCGAGGGAGTGGACGGCCTCGCGGTCGACATCGTAGACACCGGCGAGGGCATGGACACGCAGGTGCGCTCGCGCGCGCGCGACCCCTTCTTCACCACGCGGCCGAGCGGCACCGGCCTCGGGCTGGCGATCGTCGACCGCATCGTCGACGCGCACGGAGGGCACTTCGCCATCGACAGCCGCGCCGGCGAGGGGACGACGGTGACCGTCTTTTTGCCCCACGGGTCCTCCAGCGAGCCTCCCCCGCCGAGGACGCGCTCCCGACCCACGTCCGATCCGCCCCGCGCCCCCCCGGCTGGCGTCACCCGATGACATCGCCGTCCGCGAACCGCCACACCGACCGCGAGGCCATCGTTCGGCTGGACCGTACGCACGTCTGGCACCCCTACACGCCGATGGACAGCTGGGAGCACGCGGATCCCATCGTCGTCGCGCGCGCGAGCGGCGCCTGGCTCGAGGACGTCGACGGTCGGCGCTACCTCGACGGAAACTCGTCCTGGTACGTCGCCGTGCTCGGCCACGGGCACCCGCGCCTGCTTCACGCCATGCAGGAGCAAGCCGCCGTACTGGCCCACTGCTCGCTCGCGGGCGTCACGCACGAGCCGGCCGCACGCCTGGCCGAGGAGCTGCTTGCGACCGCGCCGCGAGGCCTGACGCGCGTTTTCTACGTGGACGACGGCTCCACCGCCGTCGACGCGGCCGTCAAGATGTGCGCGCAAGCCTGGCGGCAGCTCGGCGCCCCCAAGAAGACGCGTTTCGTGGCGCTCGACGGCGCTTTTCACGGCGACACGGTTGGGGCGACGAGCCTCGGGGGCGTGCCGGTGTTTCGCCGTCCTTATTCCAGCGTGACGTTCGAGTGCGTGCACGTGCCCTTCCCGGAGGCCGGTGCTTACGACCGCGCCTTCGACGCCATCGGGAGGTCACTCCGCGAGCACGGCGACGCGATCGCCGCCGTCTTCGTCGAGCCGGTCGTGCAGGGCGCGGGCGGCATGCGAATGTACGACCCGGCGTTCCTCCGGGAGCTCCGGGCGCTCTGCGACGCGCACGACGTCTTCCTCGTGGCCGACGAGGTCTTCACCGGCTACGGGCGGACCGGACCGATGTGGGCGTGCGAGCACGCGGGGATCTCGCCCGACCTGATGTGCGTCGGCAAAGCGTTCTCGGCGATCGTCCCGATGGGCGCGGTCCTGGCCAGCGAGCGCGTCTTCTCCGCGTTCCGCGGAGACCGCGACAGGGCGTTTCTGCACGGCCACACCTTCTGCGGAAACCCGCTCGGCGCCGCGCTCGCTCGGGAGGTCCTCGCGATCTACCGCGACGAGCAGGTCCTCGCGCGGGCCGCGGGCCATGCCCGAGCCATCGCCGGGGCGTTCCAGCGAATCGCGGGCATCGCCGGCGTCGCGAGGGTTCGCCACCTGGGGATGATCGGCGCGGCCGACCTGGTCGATCCGACTCCCGGCTACCTGGGCGGCGTCGGCTGGCGCGTCTACGACGAGGCGCGCAAGCGAGGAGCCTATCTGCGTCCGCTGGGCAGCACGGTGTACGTGACGCCGCCGCTCACGATCGCGCCTGGCGAGCTCGAACAGCTCCTCGCGATACTCGAGGAGAGCGTGCGCGTCGTCATTTCGACGTGACGACGAGCGCTCCTTTGTACATCGCCATCCCGCACTGGAAGGCCAGCGTGCGGGCGGTATCGGTCGGCACCTCCACCGAGACGACCTGGTTCAGCGGCAGCTTGCGCTCGATATTCAGCTCGGGGAAGACGACCTCGGTAGCGCACGTCCTGTCTGTCGTGCGCACGAACGTCACGGCCGCGTGGGAGCCGGGCCCCCCTTGCGTCAGCTTCAGCGAGGGCGGCGAAAAGCCGTGTTCGCTCGCCGTGACGTCGGCCGTGGGCGTGCTCGCGTCGGATCGTTTGCAGCCGGCGGCGAGGGCGCTTGCGACGCCGATGGCGAGCGCGGCCAGAAGAGCCCCGTCGCGCACGACGCGCACGCCCGCGGCGCGAGCGCGGATGGGACGTGTCCGCTCGGATGGGCGTCGACTGCGCCACTGCCACTGCCACGCGCACGCGAGCGTCCGCTCGAACTTGAAGCCTGGGGCCATGCCTTGGCTATAGTCGCGCCCCGCACTCGCGACAACGGAGGGAATCCACATGACCACTCAAGTGAAGTTCGCATCGAAGGCGGGCGGGCAAATCGAGGGGGCGCTGGTCGAGCCCCCCGGCACGGGCAAGGTCGGCGGGGTCGTCGTGGTCCAGGAGTGGTGGGGGCTGAACGACACGATGAAGGCGAAGTGCGCGCGGTTCGCCGAGGGCGGCTTTCTCTCGCTGGCTCCCGACCTTTTCCACGGCAAGCGCCCCAAGAACGAGGAAGAGGCCGGCCAGGCGATGAGTGCGCTCGACAAGAAGAAGGCCGTCGTCGAGATCGGCGACGCCGTCGCCTTCCTCAAGGCGCACCCACGGTGCAGCGGCAAGGTGGCCGTCGCGGGGTTCTGCCTCGGCGGCGCGCTCACGCTCGCCGCGGCTCACAGCCTGGAGGGGCTCGCCGCCGCCATCCCCTTTTACGGCTTGCCCGAGCTCGCGCCCGCCGACTTCTCGAAAGTGCGCGTCCCCATCCAGGCGCACTTCGCCAAGACCGACAACTGGGCGAAGGCCTCGGTGGCCGAGGAAATCCAGAAAAGCGTGCGTGCCGGCGGCGGACACATGGACCTCTATGTGTACGACGCGGGGCACGCCTTCATGCGGGCCGGCGATCCGGCCGTCTACAGCGAGGCAAGCGCCAAGGTCGCCTGGCAGCGTGCGATCGAGTTTCTGAAAAGGCACCTCGGTTGACGAAGCGTAAGTCTTCGTTCAAGCTCCCTCGCATCATGGTGGCCATCCACCGCCTCGACCCGATGCCCGCTCGCACGACGCACGGCTTTGTCAAGCCGCCGGTCGTCGAGGGCGTCCTCGACGCGCGCGGAGCATAGCCACCGGCCGACCCCTCCCCTTTCAGGAGCCCCCATTCGCCCGGCGAAACCGGGCGGGGGCTCCTGGGAAGGAGAGCGGAGATGATTCGGCATTCGAGGTTGAAACGGCGCGTCGCCCACGTGCTGCGCGCGGCAACGCGCGGCGCGGGCGGGCGACGACGTTCGTTCGCGAAAGCGACCGGGCAGCTGGTCACGCTCGCCTGGCCCATCGCGACCGCGATGGCCGGCGAGACGGTCATGGGCCTGGTCGACACGAAGCTCGTCGGCGGTCTCGGACCCGCTGCGCTCGGAGGAGTAGGCGTCGCGATGAGCTGCGCGTTTCTCGGGTACATGGTGGCGTTCGGCATCATGCGCGGCGTGAAGGCGTGCTCCGCGTTCGCAGTCGGGGAGGGCCGCGCGCATCACGCCGTTCGTTACGCGCAGGCCGGGGTCGTGCTGGCCGCCGTCTTCGGCGTCCTCTTCTGGGCCTGCACCCGCAACGTGGCTCCCGTCCTGCGCGCCATGGGCATCGACGAAGCGCTTGTCCCCCCGGCGACGGCGTTCCTCGCGGTGTTCACCTACGGCGCGCCCGGCAGCGCCGTCCTGTCCGCGCTGACGCAGCACCGTCAGGCCACCGGCGACGCGCGGACCCCCATGGTCGTCGGCCTCGCGGGGAATGCCTTCAACGCGCTCCTCGGCTGGGCGCTCATCTATGGCCATTGGGGTCTACCTTCGCTCGGCGTGCGCGGCGCAGCCTTCGCGACGGCCGTCACCGAGTGGCTCGAGGCCGCCACGCTGGCGATCCTGCTCGTGAGGGCGGCGCGCCGATCGGGAGAGTTCCCGCGCGCGCGCGCCGAGCTTTCGCTGGGCCGCGCGACCCGCGAAGTCGCGGCTCTCGGCGTCCCCACCGGACTGCAGTTCGGGAGCGAGACGCTCGCCTTCGCGACGTTCACGGCGTTGCTCGGGTCGCTCGGTCCCGAGCAGCTCGCGGCACACCAGATCGCGATGGCCACGATACGTACGTCCTTTCTCCCCGGAGCCGCCGTGTCCGAGGCCGCCAGCGTGCTCGTGGGGCAAGCGCTCGGGCGCCGATCGTTGCTGGACGCCGATCGCGCGACCGCGGCCGCGCTGGGCGTCGCCGTGAGCTTCATGGCGGCGTGCGGAGTCGTGTTCGCGGTGGCCGCGGGGGCGATCGCGCACGCCTTCACCACCGACGAAGCCGTGGCCCACGTCACCTGCACGCTGCTCTGGATCGCGGCCGCGTTCCAGGTGCTCGACGCCGCAAACATCGTCTTGCGCGGCGCGCTGCGCGGCGCCAAGGACGTCCGCGTCCCGGCGATCATCGGCGTCGGCGTCGTGTGGACGTGCGTCCCCACGGCGGCTCTGGTGCTCGGCCGCATGGCCGGCTGGGGCTCGGCGGGCGGCTGGTGTGGATTTCTCGCCGAGACCGCGCTCGGCGCGACGCTCTTCGCGGTGCGCTGGCGCACGGGCGCCTGGCGTCGCGCCTACGAGGGCGCGCCGGCGTGAACCCCAGCGGGTTCGCGAGGGTCAGTTCGAGCTCTTCCTGTCGGCGGCTGCGTCGCCCGAGGCGACGTAGCCGATCGCCAGGACCAGCGCCGCCGTCCCTCGCCAGGGTACCCCGGAGGAGTCGTCGATGAGCTCGACGATCGTCCCGACGTTACGGACGAGGTTGCGGACGGCACCGATTCGACCGCCGCGCAAGAGCCAGCGGAGTTCGGAGATTCTTTGCTCGGAGCCGAGCACGGCCATGGTACGCCCCTCCTTGCTAGTTCGTATCCTAGCGACTCGACAATTCACGGCCGGTTCGGCAACGTTCGCGTGACAATTACCCAGGAGCGAGCGGGCTCCTCCTTTGTCTGAGCGGTGCCAAGCTCGGGAATCCACGGCGAAAGGCAGCACGTGAACCCCCTCCACACGCTCCGTGTCGCGCTCCGGGCGATCCTCCGCAACAAGCTGAGATCGTTTCTCACCACGCTCGGCATCGTCATTGGCGTCGGCGCCGTCATCACGATGATGGCCATCGGCGCAGGCGCGAAGGCGCGCGTCGAGGAGGCCTTCGCTGCGATGGGGACCAACGTGCTCATCATCCAGCAAGGTTCGTCGAAGTCCGGCGGCGTTCGCGGGGGCTACGGCTCGTTGCCCACGCTCACGTGGGACGACCTCGCGGCGATCCGCCGCGACGCTCCCGCGGTGAAGGCGGCCGCGCCTACGCTGCGCGCCACCATCTCGATCGTGAGCGACGATCAGAACTGGACGACCTCGATCATCGGGACGTCGCCCGAGTACTTCGACATCCGGAACTGGCCGATCGCCCTGGGATCGCCGCTCACTCCCACGGACGCGGACGGAGCAGCGAAAATCATCGTCCTCGGGCAGACCGTCGTCGACAAGCTGTACGGCCCGAGCGCAAACCCGGTCGGCCTCACGGTACGCGTCGGGGGCAAGCCGTTCCAGGTGGTCGGCGTGGCCGCGAAGAAGGGGCAATCGGCCAACGGCCAGGACTACGACGACACCGCGTTCATCCCGTTCACGACGTTCGCGCAGAAGATCCAGGGCGGCCTGGGGAAGTACCTGCAAGGGTCGATCATGGTCGCCGCCACGTCGTCGTCGACGACCTCGCGCGCCCAGGAACAGATCGTCGCCTTGCTCCGCGACCGGCACCACATCGCCGGGAGCGACGACGACGACTTCCAGGTGCGCGACCTCAGCGAGATCGCCGGCGCTCAAGAGCAGGGCGCTCAGACGATGACGCTCCTCCTCGCCAGCGTGGCCGCGGTCTCACTCCTCGTCGGCGGCATCGGAATCATGAACATCATGCTCGTGAGCGTCACCGAGCGGACTCGCGAGATCGGCATTCGCATGGCCGTCGGCGCCGAGCCGCACCACATCCTCACGCAGTTTCTCGTGGAGGCGCTCTCGCTGTCCCTGGCCGGTGGGCTCATCGGCGTCGTCACCGGAGTGGGCGTCGCGACATGGGTCGCCGCGCGCTTCCAATGGCCGACGCTCGTCCAGCCCGACGTCATCGCGGTCTCCGTCGCATTCAGCGCGCTCGTGGGGATCGTCTTCGGCATTTATCCGGCGCGACGAGCGTCTCAGCTCGACCCCATCGATGCTCTACGCTTCGAGTGAGGGTCGCGCGCGCTTGGCGCCAGCGGAGCGCGCGCGGTGCGGCGCAAGGGGCGCCCGCCGTGGCGACGTGGGCTGGCTCAAGGTGACACGGCGAAGCGCGCCGAAGTAATTCGATTTCCGGCGTTCGAGCCGTGGCACGTCTCTCGCTTCGGCAGGGCGCCGTTCTCCGGATTTCCGGGGTGGCTTCGCTTCCTGCCGTTGCATGAGTCATCTGTCGTCCATTCTCGCTTCGGGAGGCCTCGGCGCCCGGCGGCGCATCCGCGCGCTCGCGAGGCCGTCGCGCGCCGTGCTCGCGGCCAGGCGGGCGGCCTCCTGGTTACGAACGCGAGTCCCCGCCCTTTCGCTAATCGGCGTGCCCGCCTACGCGATCGGCGCCGTAGCGCGCTGGCTCTACGTCCTTCACCTCCACCATCCCCGCAATCACATCTACGGCGACGCAATGCCCATTGCGGAGCTCGCCGAGCTCCTGACCGATCCCAAGGCCCATCAGGAGTTCTTTCATACCGTCTGGCCGCCGGGCGCTTCTGCCGTACTCGCGCTCAATCTGCTTTTCGACTCGACCCTCGGCTCGGCGGCCGTCTGCCAGTTCGCGCTGTCTCTCGCCGTCCCGCTCCTCATCGCGCACGCCGCCCACGTCGCCTACGGACGCCGCGCGGCCTGGATCGCGCTGGCGATGGGCGCGCTCCACTTCGGGTTCGTCCACTACAGCGGGCTGTTCTTCTCCGAGGGCCTGGGCCACTTCGCCGCCACGGTCGCGATCTGGGGCAGCGTCGTCGCCCTCGCGCCCGTCGCGCGATCGACGGGGCCGCCGTCTGCCGGGCTGACTCCCCAGGCGAGCTCACGATGGCTCGTCGCCGCGGGCGCGGTCGCCGGCCTGGCGTGGGGCCTCGCCTTCTCGTTCCGGTCGAACGCATTGCCGGTAGCGGTCTTCGCCGCCTGCTGGCTCTCCGTCCGCTGGGCGCGGCGCAAGCGGTGGCGAGCCTTCCTCGCGATCGCCGGCGGCGCCTTCGGGCTGCTGCTCGTGTTCGCCCCGCTGGCCATGCGCTGCACGCAGCTCGTCGGCCACTTCTGCCCCGGCGCCTGCAACGGCCCGATGAACGTCGCGCTCGGACATGCGCCGGACGTCGCCGGGCTCCATTTCGTCGGCGTCCCCGGCGACACGGGGGGAAGCTCTTCGTGGTGGCCGCCCGCCCTCGGCCAGTACGCGTACCACGGGACGGCCGACGTCTCGGGGTCCATCTACGACACGTCGCGCGTCCTATCGTGGGTGAAGGACCGCTTCGTCCACGACCCGTTCGAATTCGTCTTCGTGTCCCTGGGCAACGCGCTCGAACTCCTCGGTCCGACGATGTGGCCGGAGGACTACGAACCCCTGCCGCGTCGCTACGCGCGGATCCTCGACCAGGTGCTGCTCCTCGGCGTCCTCATACCCGGTATGGCCATGTGGGGTCTCAACATCCGGCGGATGTTCCAGCGGCGGGACATCGGCTGCATCGAGGCCTTCCTCACGTCGACGATCCTCGGCATCTTTTTGGTCTCGGCGTTCTCTCTCGGAGAGGCCCGTTACCGCGTCCCGTTCGATGCGGCGTTCGTCTTGCTGGCCGCCCGGGCCTTTGCCGGAAAGGACAGCGCACCCGACCCGGAATGCCGGTGGCCGCGGCGCTCCCTGGCCGCGGCGGTCGCGGCGCTCTTCGTCGCGGCGTCGCTCGTCGTGGCCACCGCGCATCCGGCGACGCGCCTGGCCGCGCGCCTCTCGGCGGTCCTGCCCGCGTCCGCGTCTTCGCCTTCTGGGGTCGCCCGCACGGTCCCTGCCTCGGCGCTGGCCGTCCGACGCCCCGACGGCGCGCCATGGGACGCAGAAGGCAACTTTCGCTTTCGCTGCGCCGCGGACTGCCCGGAGCTGCGGATCGATCTCGGCGGGGAGCACCGCGCCACTTCGATCGAGGTCAGCGCGGACCACAACGACCGCTACGCGGTCGTCTTTCGTCGCGAGGGGCGAGACGTGGGCCGCTTGGCCTGGGGCGTCTTCGAGGGCGCCGACGGCCTCCGCGTCGTCCAGCGGCGCGTTCCACTCTCCGCGATCGCCGCGGGCTACGACACGCTGGCGATCCGCCCTCTCTACGGCGACGGCAAGTACAGCGTCGGCCACGTGCTCCTCATCGACCGGCGGTGACGAGCCGTCGCCCGGGCCGGCGTCACTTCGTGTTCATCGGCCGGACTCCGCGGCCGGAGGCGAGACTCTCACCTCGACCCAGCCGGCGATGTGCGGCGGCCGGGGCTCGACGATCCGCACGAGTGTGGCCAGACGATCGCTCCATCGAAAGGAATCCCCGACGCGCAGCGCCGGGCGAACGACGGGCGGATCGGACCGGTGGGCCACGGTGATCGCTGCGGACGGATCACTGCCCGGTCCTCCGCTCCCCACGAGCTCTGCGGTGGCCACCCACCCGGAGTCCAGCGCTGCATCGCCTTTTAACGGAATGAATACGTCGGCAGGCGAGATCGCGAGGTCCCTGGGTAGCTCGTTCTGATCCTGAAACACGGTCGCGGAATGCAGGATGGAAAGCTCGTTTCCCGGCCGTCCCCTCGGGTCGATCCAGTCGCAGTCCTCGAGCTCGAGGACCCCCCCTCGGGACGGGAATACCTCTCCCTTCCGCGCGACGATCTTGGCCTGGAACGCATAGACCGTCTCTTGCCAGAAGGGCCACCCGACGGTCAGAACGCACGGCGTACCGAAGGAACGGATACGAACCTGGCCGCCGAGGACATCCTCCTCGACGCCATCATCCACGTTGTCGCACTGGTTGGGGCCGCAAAATCGGTCCGCGCCGTCCGCTCCGACCCGCTCGCTGCGCGACTTGCCGCACGCGCACTGCATGGCTGCGATGAGCTCTATCGCTATACCGACAATCACCCGCGCTCTCATGAGCTCACCGGGACGGAGCCGACGTCGACGCGCTGGAACCACGTATTCAATTCGTCACACGGAATCGGGTCCGGCTGATGCTTGTTCCACGGATTGTACAGCTTCACGTAAAGCCGACCGTCCCGCGCTTCCGTCCCGACGACGCTGTAGGCATGGCTTTCGACGAGCCTCGGCGCCGCGTACTTGTCGATTCCTGGTTTCGTTTCGAAGACGACGATTTTTCCCGCCGCCAGATCGCCCTCGAGGCGGTCACTCGAGTAGCTCGTGAACCACCCGGGGACGATGCGCTCGGCCTCCCTTCCGGTGAGCGCCTCGATGACATCCGCCGGGCAGCCGCCACGAGCGATTGCATTGTGGCCGCCGCAGAGCTGCGCGTAGGCCTTTTCGATCGCGAGATGCCAGATCCCCTGGCCCGACGCGGACGGCTCGGCCGGAATGCCATGGCCCCTGGCGAAGTGAGCGTCCACGGTGATCTTCACCTCCGTGAACGTCTTTTGGCCAAACCACTTCGACTCCGGCTTGTGTAGCGTCACCGTGTACACGGGCTCGCCGCGTTCGTTCGTACCTGCGTGAATCGCGTTCTTGATCAGCGCTCGGCCCTCGGGGGTACCCGCGAGCGATGCGAGCGGCGCCATCACGTGGCAATCCCCCATGGCCCCCTGGGTAACGTCCGCTCGATCGATGGGATCGGCCGTTCCCCCCTGCTGGCGGAAGAGCACGGGATCGATCGGGGACTCGGTGCCGCAGCGGTCGTAGTCGAAGTGCAGAAAGTCCCCCGGTTGCGCGCAACTGAGTCCACGGCCCGGCACCGCCGGCTCGTTGCCGCCGTCGCGCACGAACCCGTCGTATCGCTCGTCCGCAGCGAGCCGCTCCGCGCGACCGTTGTCTTCCCCGGGAGCCGCCACCGGGCTTCCGGGTTCGTCTACGCCGTCCCGGTCCTGGGTGGTCTCCATCATACCTACCG
>CALKVG010000555.1 GCA_937998045.1 uncultured Myxococcales bacterium | reverse complement strand
TCGCATGCCCGAGGCCCGCCGGGCCGAGGGAGCGAACTCCCACACGAACGGCGTCCGATGCCCGAGGGGCTCCGCGCCTACTGCGCGGGTCGGGCTGGCGGCGCGATCGGGTCTGGAATCGTCGCGGGTTGGTGATACAAGGCTGAGGTCCAAACCCACTATAGGGGTTGCTGGTGCTGGAGAAGGCCTCTTCGGAGAACATCTCATGACCCGACCGTCGCTTGGTGCTTCTTGCTTTCTTTTCGCCTCCGTAGTGTGCAGTTTTCTCGTCGCCGGAACCGCGCTCGCGCAGCCCGCGCTCCCGGCTCCCGCCGATACCGCGGCCACGCCGCCGGTCGCGCCGCCTCCTGCCGCTCCCGCGGCGCCTGCACCGGCAGCGCCTGCACCGGCGGCGCCTGAGACGACCGCCGCGCCGCCCCCCGCCGCTCAAGCCGAGGGCAGCGTCTCTGCATCCGGTGCGGCCCCCGCTCCTGGCGAGGGGGACGAAGCCGCCCAGGCCGCGGAGTGGGCTGAGCGCGATCGGCTCGTCAACGAGGCGAACACGATCAACGGCGGCACGGGCCTTCTCAAGACCCAGCACGCGCAGACGGGCGCGCCGGGCCAGTTCCGCCTGGGTTTCATCACCGACTGGTTCTCGGCAGGCTTCCTCTGCACCAGCAAGTTCCCGTGCCCCAATCCCTCCGGCGGGATGGCCGTCACGAGCGACACGATGAACCACGTGGGCGGCACGCTCGCGCTGAGCGCGTCGCTCTTCAAGGCGGGCGCCGGGACGTTCGACGCGTACGGCTCGATCATGGCGTACGCCAACAGCGACGCCCAGAACAAGCCGGCGCTCCTCCAGGTGCTCGGCGACATGAACCTCGGCATCAAGTACGTCGCACCGGTCGGCGACGTCCTGCACCTGGGCCTCTTCTCGGAGCTGTGGCTGATCAACGGGACCGGGTCGGTCGGCCTCGACGGGAGCGGCACGAGCGCGAAGTTCGGTGGCCTGTTCACCGCCGACCTGCGGGGCCTGGAGTCGCGCGTTCCCCTACGCTTCAGCGTGAACGCCGTGTACTTCGTCGACAACACGGGCGACGTCATCGCCGACACCGAGGTCGCGCGGGGGACGAAGGTGACGCGCATCGAGCGCTACGGCCTCGGCGTCAATCGCGTCGACCAGTTCGACATCCTCATCGGCGGCGAGGCTTTTCTGGCCGACGAGCGCGTCCGCCCCCTCGTCGAGGCGAAGATCGCCATCCCCAACAACCGGCAGGGCTACCAGTGCTTGCCGACCAACCCGAGCCAGGACAGCTGTCTGCAAAACGACACGCAGGTCCCGGCCACGCTCACGCTCGGAAGCCGCTTCTACCCGTGGAAGGCCGGGTTCTCGCTGCTCGCCGCGGTCGACATCGGCCTGGGCGGAACGAACGACTTCATCGAGGAGCTGCAGCCCACGCCGCCGTGGACCCTCTACCTGGGCGCCGGCTGGGCGGTCGACACGCAGGAGCGGCCTCCGGTCATCAAGACGAAGACGGTCGAGAAGGTCGTCGAGAAGGCGGCGCCCCGCGGGCACGTCGTCGGGTTCGTTCACGAGAGGGACAAGAACGACCCGGTTCAGGGCGCCATCCTCGCGTACCGCGATCACCCGGAGCTGTCACCCATCGCGACGGGGGCCGACGGCAAGTTCGCCGACGACGTGCCCCCGGGCCAGTACGTGCTCGACATCAAGGCCGAGGGCTACAAGCCCGCCTCGTGCGAGGTGACGGTCCCGAAGGACGCGCCGAACGTCAACGTCGACTGCCCGCTCGAGGCGCTACCGCGCGTCGGCACGGTCGTCGGGCACGTCCGCGGCGCTGACAACAACCAGGCCCTCGGCGGCATCCAGGTGGTGCTCGAGGATTCGCAGCGCAAGGAACTCCGCCTGACGACGGACCCCTCCGGTGGTTTCCGCTTCGAGGGGGTTTCGCCGGGGACGGCGCAGGTGAACGTCACGGCGGACGGGTACCTCGTCCTCGTCGAGCCGGTCGACGTCAAGCCGCGCCAGGAGAACTCGATCGACCTGATGCTCCGCCCGAAGCCCAAGACCGCGAACGTGAAGGTCACGCCGAAGGAGATCACGATCCGCCAGCAGATTCAGTTCGCGCTCGACAGCGCGGTCATCCTTCCGGAGTCCTTCGGGCTCCTCACCGAGATCGCCGACACGATCATCCGTCACCCCGAGATCAAGCGCGTCGAGGTGCAGGGTCATACCGACAACAGCGGGACGCCGGAGCACAACAAGCTCCTCAGCGAGCAGCGAGCGGAGGCGGTGCGCGCCTGGCTCGTCCAGCACGGCGTTCCATCGGACCGCCTGGTCGCCATGGGGTACGGGCAGGAGAAGCCGCTGGTCCCGAACGTGACGCCGGCCAATCGGGCGCAAAACCGCCGGGTCCAGTTCATCATTCTGGAAAAAGAGGGCGCTCCGCCGGCGCCCCCGCCCGGCGAGAGGAAGAAGAACCCGCTCCCGGGGTTCTAGGGTGCCGCCCCCCTGGCGTACGACGCAGAGCCTCGAGAGGAGCTTATCCGTCGGCGGGTAGGGGGCCCGCCCCGGAAAACGTACGTAGGGGGCTTGATCGGTCTCCTTCTCGGGGGTAGGCTTGGCCGCCCAGTTTGGTGGTTTTCAAACACGCGGGACCCCAATCCGGGGCCCGCGTTTTTTTTCGTTTTTTCGGCCCATGTCGCTATCCAGCAGCCCCTCCTTGCACGGAATCGATCGCGACGCGCTCTTGCGCGTCATCGAGCCGATCGCGCGCGCACACGGCGCCGAGGTGGTGGGCGTCGAGGTTCGTCCCGAGCACGGCGGTTGGGTGCTGCGCGTTTACGTCGAGAAGGAAGGCGCGGCCGCGCGGAACCTGTCGACGCGCGACGCCGCGGTCGACCTCGAGCTCTGCGCGAACGTCTCGCGCGATCTCAGCCCGGCCCTCGATGTGGCCGACCTCATCCCGCACGCATACAACCTCGAGGTGAGCTCGCCCGGCGTCGAGCGCCCGCTGCGGGGCGAGCGCGACTTTTTGCGGTTCGCCGGGCAGAAGGCAAAACTCAAGCTGCGCGATCCGATCGCGGGACAGCGCGTCGTGGTCGGGATTCTGGGCGGCGTTCACGAAGCCAAGTTGCACGTGGTCGACGGCGCACGCACGTTCGAGGTGCCGCTCTCGGCCATCGAGAGCGCGCGCCTCGTCTTCGAATTCGGTTCGCGGCCGCCCACGGCACCAGGGGCTCGCGCGAAAGCGCACAGAGCGGTCGAGAAGAGACACAAGCAGAGCAGGCACTGAGGACAATATGGCGATCCAACAGCAGCAGACCGGCGGAGATCTCACCCTCCTTCAAGCGATCGAGATGGTCGCGAAGGACAAGGGGATCGACAAAGCGCGCCTCGTCAAGACCGTCGAGGAGGCCATCCTCAAGGCGGCGCAGAGCGTCTTCGGCCCCAACCGCGAGCTCGAGGCTCGCTTCAACGAAGACTCCGGTCAGGTGGACCTCTTCCAGTACATGACGGTCGTGGACGACGTGGCCGACGACGATCGCGAGATCGCGATGGAGGACGCGCAGCGCCTCGGCCTCGAGGCGGAGATGGGGGAGGAGCTCGGTTTCCAGATCTTCTGGCAACCCCAACGACGCCAAGAAGGCCGCCGAGCAGGACAAGGACTACGGCGACATCCTGCGCGTGAAGCAAGCGCGCCAGGCGTTCGGGCGCATCGCGGCCCAGACGGCCAAGCAGGTGCTCATCCAGCGCGTCCGCGACGAGGAGCGCGATCTCATCTTCAACGAGTTCAAGGACCGCAAGGGGGAGCTCATCAAGGGCGTCGTCCGGCGCTTCGAGAAGGGGAACAACCTCATCGTTGACCTGGGACGCACCGAAGGGATTCTCCCGTTCCGCGAGCAGACGCCGCGCGAGACCTACCGCCCCGGAGATCGGATCGTCGCCTACGTGAAGGAAATCGACCGCGAGGCGCGCGGCCCGCAGGTCATCCTCAGCCGCAACGACCCGCGCCTCGTCGAGAAGCTCTTCGAGGCCGAGGTTCCGGAGATCTACGAGGGCATCGTCAAGATCGTCGCGTGCGCGCGAGAACCAGGCGCCCGCTCGAAGATCGCGGTCACGAGCCGCGACGCCGACGTCGACCCCGTGGGCGCTTGCGTCGGAATGAAGGGCGCGCGCGTGCAGGCCGTCGTGCAGGAGCTGCGCGGCGAGAAGATCGACATCGTGCCCTACGACCGCGATCCGGCCCGCTTCGTCTGCGCGGCGATCCAGCCGGCGGAGGTGAGCAAGGTGATCGTCGACGAGGCCGACGGTCGAATGGAGCTCGTCGTTCCCGACGAGAAGCTCAGCCTGGCCATCGGCCGCAAGGGGCAGAACGTGCGCCTGGCCGCCCAGCTCGCGGGCTGGAAGCTCGACATCATCAGCGAGAGCAAGTTCAAGCAGATGGAGGAGGAGGCCGTCGCGCAGCTTCAGCAGATCGACGGAGTGACCGAGGCCATCGCGCGCAGCATGTACCGCATGGGGTTCCGTACGCTCGAGGAGCTCGCCGAGGCGAGCGAGCAGGAGCTCGCGGCGATGCCGGGCCTCGGCGGTGCCGAGGCGGCCGCTCGCATCCGCGGCAACGCCGAACAGACGATGGAGCGCCTGCGCCAGGAGCGTCTCCGTGCCGCCTCGTCGCGCACCGAGCCGCTCACGGAGCGGGAACGGCTGCTCTTCATTCGCGGCGTCGGCGAGCGGACGGTGCAGCTGCTCGAAGACGCGGGATACAAGACCGTCGAGGATATCCTGCGAGAGGACGAGGAAAAGCTGGCGATCAAGACGGGCCTCGGCATCAAGAAGGCGCGCGCCATCAAGCAGGGGGCCGAGCAGTTCCTGTCGGGCGACGCGAAGACCATCGAGGCGGCGCGCCGCGACGCCGCGGCCCGCGCGCGTGAGGCAACGCAGCAGCCGCAAACGTGAGAAGGACGAAACCCGGGAGAAGAAGAGAAGTGGAGTCTGGACCCATGCACGTAGAGCCCACCCGAAAGCGGGGCGCGCCAGAGCGCACCTGCGTGGGCTGTCGTGCGCGGGACGAGGCCGGGGACGGCGTGCGGATGGTGCGCATGGTCGTCGAGGAAGGAGAGGTTGCCTTCGACCTGGCCGGCGGCGCGTTCGGCCGGGGTGCGCACGTGCACCCGACCGCGCGCTGCCTGGCGGCTGCACCCAAGGGCCTGGCGCGGGCGTTTCACCGTCCCGTCACCATCTCCGCGGCGGAGCTGGGCGAGCGCCTCGTCGCCGCATGCGACCGCCGCTTCAAGGGGCTGCTCCTGGCGGCTCGTGGCGCCCGCGTCCTGGCCATCGGCGCTCAGGCGGCTTGCGATGCTCTGCGGCGGGGCGCGCTCGCGGTTGTCGCCACCGACGCGGGCAGCGTGGCACATTCGGCGGAGGTGATCGCTTCCGCCGGCGCGGGGCGAGCCGTCGCCTGGAAGACGAAAACGGAGCTCGGGGCCTTGCTTGGCGAAGAAACGGTAGCAATTTGTGCGGTTTGCCACGGCGGCATCGCCGCGGAGCTCAAGAATTTGCGCGCGGTGGCCGACGCGGGTGCGACAGCGATGGGAGAAGGTGCAGGATGCAGCAGACGTCCGGAGGCTCGATGAGCAGCAAGGTTCGCGTCTACGAGGTGGCGAAGCAGTTGAACCTCGACCCGAAGCAGGTCGTCGGGCTGTTCCAGGCCATCGGCGTGGCCGACGTGCGTAACCACATGAGCTCCGTCGAGCCCGAGGCTGTCGAGCGCGTGAAGCGCCACCTCGAGAAGCAGCGCACGCACGACGTGGTCGAGGAGCGCATTCGCTCCGACGGTCGCGTTATCAAGCGCCGTGCGGTTGCGAAGGCCGGGCCGTCGACGGGTCAGGCCGCGCCACCGGCGCCGCCGTCGAGCGCGTCCTTGCCGCCCGTGGCCCCGTCCGTGCGTTCGCTCGACGACGTCATGGTAACGACCGAGCACAACGGCCATAGCGCGTCCGAGCCGATCCTCGCGCGTGAGCACGAGAGCGGCCGCTTGCCGGTGCCGGAGGAGCGCAAGAGCACGCGCTCGGTGGAGCCGCCGGCCCCCGCCTCCGTTCCGCGCGAGCGCACGAGCGCGCGCAGCCTTCCGCCGGTGGAGCCGCCGGTCGTGTCCGAGATCCCGCCGCCCGTCGAGCGCCTCACCGACGATGCCGTCGCGGCCGCGGCGCCCGCGCTCGTGCAAGAAGCCGCTCCGCCGCCTCCGCCGGTCCCCACTCCGGTGCCGGTCGTTGCCCCGGCGCCACCGCCGTCTCCGGCACCGCCGCCCCCGGCAGCCGCTGCGCCGCCGGTGCCCGAGGCGGTCGTGCAGCCCACCCGCCCTGCCACTGCGCCGAAGACCGGCGTCGAGTACTGGACGGGTCGGCCGGGCGTTCCGATGCCGTCGCCTTCCGCCGCGTCGGCGCGCTCGGCGGTCCCGCAGCCGAACATGCCCCGCCGGTCCACATACGATCCTCGGGCGAACGCCGGCGGCGGCCCCAGCGGACGCCGCGACGTGCGCGCCCCCGGCCAGCAGCCCGGTCGCCCGATGATGGGCCGCAGCGCGGGCGGAGCGGGCGGCCGCCGCCAGATGGGCCCGATGATGCCGAAGAAGCCGTCGATCGTCTCCACGCAGGAGATGAGCGCCCACAAGAAGGTCATCCGCATCGAGGGCGACATCACGCTGCAGGCGATGGCGCAGAAGATGAGCCTCAAGGCCACCGAGGTCTTGATGAAGCTCCTGGGGATGGGGATGAGCGGCGTCCACATCAACACGACGCTCGACGCCGACACCGCGAAGATCCTGGCCGGCGAGTTCGGCTGGGAAATCGAGGACGTGAGCCGCAGCGAGGAGCAGAACATCGCGGCGGCCCGCGGGGAGCAAGAGGCCGTCGAGGCAGACGGCGCCGGCTCGCGCCCGCCCGTCGTCACCGTCATGGGTCACGTCGACCACGGCAAGACGAGCCTCCTCGACAAGATCCGCAAGGCGAACGTCGCCGCCGGCGAAGCGGGCGGCATCACGCAGCACATCGGCGCGTACAAGGTCGAGACGCCGAACGGCACGATCGTCTTCCTCGACACGCCGGGCCACGAGGCGTTCACGCAGATGCGCGCCCGCGGCGCCAGCGTGACGGACGTCGTCATCCTCGTCGTCGCGGCCGACGACGGCGTCATGCCGCAGACGAAAGAAGCCGTCGCGCACGCGAAGGCGGCGAAGGTTCCCATCATCGTTGCGGTCAACAAGATCGACAAGCCGAACGCCGACCCCGAGCGCGTCAAGCGAGAGCTGGGCGATCTGGGTCTCGTCCCGGAGGAGTGGGGCGGCGACACGCTGTTCGTGAACGTGAGCGCGATCACGGGCGAGGGCGTCGACAAGCTCCTCGAGTCGGTGCAGCTGCAGAGCGAGATCCTCGAGCTGAAGGCGAACGCCACGCGACCCGCGAGCGGCACCGTCCTCGAGGCGCTCCTCGACCGCGGCCGCGGTCCGGTGGCGCGCGTCCTCGTGCAGGACGGCACGCTGCGCGTGGGCGACTTCGTCCTCGCCGGCGCCGGCTTCGGCAAGGTCCGCGCGATGACGAACGAGCACGGCAAGCAGGTGCTCGAGGCGGGGCCGGCGACGCCGGTCGAGATCCTCGGCCTGAACGAGGTGCCGAACGCCGGCGACCGGATGGATGCCGTCAAGGACCCGAAGAAAGCCCAGGAGATCGCCGAGAGCCGCAAGGGCAAGCTCGCCAAGAGCCTCGTCCCGGCGAGCGCGCGCGTGTCGCTCGAGGACATCGCGCGGAGGATCGCCGAGAGCGATCAGCAGGAGCTGCGCGTCATCATCAAGGGTGACGTGCAGGGTTCGGTCGAGGCGCTCGCCGACGCGCTGGCCAAGCTCACGGGTGACAAGGTGCGGCTGTCGATCATCCACGCGGCGGTCGGCGCCATCACCGAGGGCGACGTGAACCTGGCGATCGCCGCGAAGGCCGTCATCGTCGGCTTCAACGTGCGCCCGGCCGGAAAGGCCTCGTCGTTGGCCGAGGAGAACAAGATCGAGATCCGCCTCTACTCGATCATCTACAACGCGCTCGAGGACGTGAAGTCGGCCATGGAAGGCCTCCTCCCGCCGACCCTCGTCGAGAAGCAGCACGGCAAGGCGGAGGTGCGGCAGCTCTTCAAGGTCAAGGGAACCGCCGTCGCGGGTTGCCACGTGATCGAGGGCAAGATCGTCCGCGCCGGCAAGGTGCGTCTCGTGCGCGACAACGTCGTCATGTGGGACGGCAAGATCAGCAGCCTGAAGCGCTTCAAGGACGACGTCCGCGAGGTGGTCGAGGGCTTCGAGTGCGGCATCAGCCTCGAGGGCTTCAACGACGTGAAGGAGAAGGACATCCTCGAGTGCTACGAAGTGGAGGAGATCAAGCAGAAGCTCTGAGCTTTGGCTCCGATCTTTCGGCGATGTTCGTCGGTGTCTTGCGGCTCACGTTTCACATTCCGCACGCGCGCTCGCTGAAGGACAAGCGGCGCGTGGTCCTGAAGTTCCGCGATCGCGTGCGGGCGCGCTTCGACGTGTCGATCGCCGAGGTCGCGGAGCAAGACAAGCTTCAGCGGGCGGTGTTCGGCGTGAGCGTCGTCTCCTCGGACGCGGCGGTTTGCGACGCCGTGCTCGAGCAGGTCGCGCACGCCGCGGAGACGGCCGGAGACGCGGTCCTGACCGACCGCGAGACCGAGGTGGTGACCTTCGGCGACGAACTCTATGGAGACCACGATGGCGGCTGAGCGGGGCGGGCGAGGGACGCGGGTGCTGCGGGTTGCCGAGGGCGTTCGGCAGGAGCTGGCCTCGCTCATCGCGGACGAAGTGCGCGACCCCGGCGCCGCCGGAGCCGTGGTGACGCGCGTCGAGATGGCGAATGACTTGAAGAGCGCGCACGTCTATGTGCGCCTGCTCGAAAACGGCGACGACAAGTCGAGGCGCGCGCAGGTCGTCGACGCGCTCGGGCGTGCGACCGGGCTGCTCCGGCGCGAGGTGACGCAGCGACTCGCGCTGCGCTTCGCGCCGCAACTGCGGTTCTCCTACGACGAAGGGCTCGACCGCACGATGCGAGTCGAGGAGCTGCTGGCGGAAATCGAAGCGGACAAGCGCTCGGGATAGATCCTTCGTGTGCGGCCACGTCGAAGAGGACGATCCGGCCGAGTGGGAACCGCGAGTCGGGACACGCTACCGCCATCGGAAGAGGCGCAGGGCGGCGGCGAAGGACAGGACCGTCCACAGCACCAGCGAGATGAGCAGGGGCATGCACGCTCGCATGCCGGCTCCTTCGTTGATGGCCGCGCGCAGCCCGTCGTTCAGCGCGGTCAGCGGCAACGCGTGCAGCGCAGGTTGAAGGGCGTCCGGGAAATTGGCCGTCGAAAAGAAGACGCCCGAGCCGATGAACATCGGCATCATGACGACGTTCATCAGGCCGCCCACGGTCTGGGTGTTCTGCGCGCGCGACGCGACGAGGAGGCCAAGGCCCGCGAACGCCAACGCTCCGACGAGGGCGATCGCGATGACCGTCAGCGGCGACTCCGGGACGCGCAACCCGAACGCGAGGCAGCCGAACCCGACGAGCACCGGCACCTCGACGAGGACGAAGACCGCCCGCATGATGACGAACGAAAGGAGGAAGTCGCTTCGGCGCATCGGCGTCGCCAGCATGCGCTTCACGAGCTTCTTCGTACGAAGCTCGACGATCGCGTAGCCGATGCCCCACATGCTGCTCGACATGAGCGTCATGCCGATGAGGCCCGGAATCAGGAAGTCGATGTAACGTGCGCCGACGTCGGTCACGTGCTCCTCGGCGACGGGCGTGGGATCGACCCGGCCCTCGGCGCGCTGGAGCCGATCGTCGACGAGCAGGCGGGCCGCGCGGCCTTCGGGACGCGTCTCGTCGAGCGTGTACGTTCGTGGCGGACCCGGCGTGACGATCAGCACGACCTTGCCGAGGCGCAGTTCCTGCCGGGCGGTCGGCGCGTCGGCGACGTGGGCTCTCACCTGGGCGGAGTCGAGCTCCGACAGCGTGCGCTGCGCGTAGGGGCCCGGCTCGACGGCGACGCGCATGGGCTCCGGCGGCCGATTGCGGAAGGCGACCCCCAGCGCGATCGCGAGCACTACGGGGAAGCCGAAGGTCCAGAACAGCGCGCTCGGCTCGCGCACGAAGAGGCGGAAGCGCGCGAGGGTCAGCTCGACCAGGGCCGAGCGCGGGGCGACGCTCCTAGTCACGCAAGCCTCGTCCGGTGAGCGAGACGAACACGTCTTCGAGCGTCGCATGGCGCGTCATCAGGCGCCCCAGGCGCATGCCGGCCACGCGCACGTGGTCGATCAGCGCCGGAAGCGCCACGTGTACCGGCTCGACCGCCAGCGCGAAGCCGTCGGGCGTGAGCCGTACGGCGCGCACGCCCTCGAGGTGCAAGAGCGCGGTCGCCGCCGACTCGTCGAGGGGTCCGGCGACGCCCTCCAGGGCCACTTCGATGACCTCCTCACCGCCCAGCGACGCGATGAGCTCCCGCGGGGTGCCGAGGGCGATGAGCTTCCCGTGGTCGACGACGCCCACGCGATCGCAGAGGCGCTCCGCCTCTTCCATGTAGTGCGTCGTTAGCAGCACGCCGCGCCCGGTGCGGCGGAACTCCTGCACCACGTCCCATAGCTGGAGCCGCGATTGGGGGTCGAGCCCCGTCGTCGGTTCGTCCAGAAAGAGGAGCTCGGGGTCGCCGACGAGGGCGCAGGCGACGGCGAGCCGCTGCTTCTGCCCTCCGGAGAGCTTCTCGTAGTGAGCGCGGCGCTTCTCCTCGAGCGAGACCGCTCGCATCACCTCTTCCGGCGCGCGGCCGGTCGCGAAGAGCGAACGGAAGAGGACGAGGATCTCCTCGACCGTCAGGCGATCGGGCAAGTGGGTTTGCTGCAGCGAGACGCCGATGCGCTCGCGGAGCGCGCGCTCGTCGCTCGACCAGCGCATCCCGAGCACCTCAACGTCTCCCGCTGTTGGATCGAGCAATCCCTCGAGGATCTCCACCGTGGTCGTCTTGCCGGCGCCGTTCGGGCCGAGCAGGCCGAAGCACTCCCCGGCGCGGACTTCCAGGTCCAGGCCATCCACCGCGAGCACTCCCGGATAGCGCTTGACGAGCCCGCGGCAGCGCACCGCGCACGCGCCCCCGCTCATGCGCTCGTTGCCTCCGAGGGCGCTCGAGCAGCGGGGAATCGGCCGCAACGCATGATGCTCCGCGCCATCCAATCATCCCAGAGCCATGCAAGGGAAGACCGTTCTCGTCACCGGCGCCAATCAAGGGATTGGCAAGGCCACGGCGCTGGCGCTAGCGCACGAGGGAGCACGCGTCGTCCTTCTCGCGCGCAATCCGGAGAAGGGGCGCGCCGCGGTGGCGGAGATTCAGGCGGCGACCGGCTCGCGCGGCGTCGAGCTCATCGTCGCCGACCTCGCGTCGCTCGCGCAGGTGCGCCGGGCCGCCTCCGAGTTCAAGACGCGCTTCGACCGTCTGGACGTGCTCATCAACAACGCCGGCGTGGTCGTCCCGACGCGGCGCCAGACGGAGGACGGTGTCGAGGAGACGTTCGGCATCAATCACCTGGCGCCGTTTCTCCTCACGCGCGAGCTCCTCGAAGTCTTGCGCGCGAGCGCGCCGGCCCGGATCGTCAACGTGAGCTCCGCGGCGCATCGGCACGCTCGGATGCAGTGGGACGACCTGCAGTTCTCGCGTCACAAGTACAGCCCCTGGCGCGCCTACGGGCAGTCGAAGCTCGCGAATGTCCTCTTCACGTACGAGCTGGCCCGGCGCCTCGACCCGGCGGAGATTACCGCGAACGTCCTGCACCCGGGCGTCATCGCGTCCGGCTTCGGGCAGACGTACGGCGGCGCCACCGCCTTCTTCGTGCGCCTCGCTCACCCCTTTTTCGCGAGCACCGAGGAGGGCGCCCGCACGAGCGTGTACCTCGCGTCGTCCCCGGACGTGGCCGGGACGACCGGCAAGTACTTCTCGAAGTGCAAGCCGGTGCGGTCCACGTCGCGTTCGTACTGCGAGGCCTCGCAGAAGAAGCTGTGGGCGCTGAGCGAGGAGCTCACCAGGGCCGCGCGGCGTGCCGCGCCGCAGGTGCGCTCTTCCTCGCATGCTGCCGCGTAAATCAGCTACGAGGTCTGGTCGCTCTTCCAGCGCATGGCGTTCTCGAGGATCTTCTGGATGAGGGCCTCGTATCCGATGCCGACCTGCGCGGCGGACTGGGCGTAGTCGTCCTCCTTGGCGAGAGACGGGTTCGGGTTGGCCTCGATGATCACGACCTCGCCGTCGGCCGTCAGGCGGGCGTCGATGCGCCCCAGGCCGCGGATGTGCAGGATGCGATAGACGCGTCGCGCGAGCTCCGCGAGCTTCCTCTCGAGCCCCGGCGGCAGTGGCGCGGCGGGTCCGTTCCGGATCTTCCACTTCTTTCGGTACGAGTCGTCCCACTTCGCCTTGGCGGTCGCGAAGCGCGGGGCGTCGTCGTCCGGCGGCTGCCCGAAGAAGATCTCCCGCGGCGGAAAGACCGTGAGGCGCTTGTTGCCGAGCACGCCTAGGTACAGCTCGCGCCCGTCGACGTATTCCTCGATGAGCGCGTCGCTCTCGAAGCGGTCGTGCAGGAACCGCGCGCGTTCGAGCGCCTCGTCCTCGTTCTTCGCGAGCGAGGCTCGCGCGATTCCGTCGCTGGCTTCCTCTCCGAGGGGTTTGACGAACGCTGGGTAGGAGAAGCGCCCCAGGCGGCGGAGCGGTCGTTCGCGCGAGGACACGACGAAGCGCGCGACGCGGATGCGGTGGAAGGCGAGAAGCTTCTTGGCGAGCGCTTTGTCCTTGCAGAGCATCAGTGCGTCGGGTCCCGCGCCCGTGTACGGCACCTTCATCAGCTCGAGGAGCGCCGGGATGTTGGGCTCGTGGGAGCGGTCGGAGAAGAACGTCTCGCACAGGTTGAATACGACGTCCGGGCGGAAGGCCTCGACCTTGTCGAAGACGGCCTTCACTTCGTTGAAGACGGCGAGCGTCTCCACTTGGTGGTCGAGCTTTCGCAGGCACGCCAGGACATCGGCTTCGGTCGGCTTCTCTTCCTCGGTCCGCAGCGAATGAACGCTGAACGTCTCGTCCGGGCTGATGGGCCGGTGCACGTCGAAGAGGACGAGGATCTTCACACCGACCTCTTGAAGCGCCCGGTATGGAGGTGATTGGTCACCAGCGAGGCGAGATACGCGCCGACGTCGAGCGCGAGCGCAACCTCGTCGGTCGGCGCGTGCAGCGAGAGCTGCGCGCAGCGCTCGACGAGTTTGCGCGCCAGGTCGTCGACGACGTACTTCCGCTGCCCGGTCCATCGGACGACGACGCCGACGATGGCCTCTCGCTTGCGGCGCATGAACGCCGCCGCGGTCCCGTGTCCGGCCGGCGCCTCGGCGAAGATGCGGCGCAGATCGGCGTCGTAGAAGCCCGGCTGATCTTGCGCCCAGAGTTTGCGGCGCGCGGCGTAGTAACGCGCCAGCGTGGAGCGCATCTTGGACGCGTCCGCGCGGCGGCGGCCTCCGCGCACCAGCGGGGGCTTCTTGCTCGCCTCGCGCATCAGCTCGTCGACGTATTCGAGCTTCTCCAGGGCCTTCCAGGCGCGGTAGCGCTCGCGCCATTCCTCCGCGGGGCTCGCGAGCCATACTGCGAACGTTTCGGCGAAGTCTTCGTCCGGGTGGGCCTGCGCGTACCAGTTGGGCAGGTGGCGCACGAAGCCTTTGCTGTATGGCCGCGGGCGGTACGTCTCGGGCTCGTAGTCGACGTCCGGGCTGCCGAAGATCGCGCGCCATTTGCGCCGCGAAGAGAAGCGATACGCATGGTCGAACGCGTGGCCGCATTCGTGCCGCAGCAGCTGCGCGCACCACTCGGGGGTTCCGCCCTCGACTTCCATCATCTGATGCAGCTCGAGTTGCTTGAGTCGGCCGTGCGCGAGGTAAAAAGGAATCGCGATCGCCGGGACGCCGTCGGGGCTGAACCACTCGTCGCCCAGGTAGCAGGGAGGCCGTAGGCGAAGCCCACGAGCTTCGAGCTCCGTGTACAGCCGCGCGACTCGCGGCTCGAGCTCGCTTCCCTCGATCCGCACGGCGAGGTCGCGGACGCGATACCGGAGGAGCTCTTCGTCTCGTAGAGGTACCCAGGGGGGATCCAACCCCGGCTCATGGTAGTCCACGCTTCGCGCCGCAGGCCAATCCCTCGCCTTGCTCCGATTCCTCCCCTCGCTCGGGCGTGCGCGTCGGGTCCCGTACTCCGATCCCTCGCCCCGCTCGAGCATGCGGAGTATAGAGCCGCCCCATGCGAGCTCTCTTTTGGATGGCGATGTGTGGGGTTGTGCTGGGTGCGTGCGACCAGGACTACGCGGCGAGCAATGTCGACCGCCAAACCTTCATGGGGGACGTGCGTGCCCATGCGGCGCCGAGCGCAAGCGTGACCTCCGCAGCGGCGCCACCACCCGTTCCGGCGGCGCCTCCAATTGTCGTGGTCGCACCTTCCTCACACCCATTGGCGGCGCCCTCGGCCTCCGCCGCCGGATCGGCGGCGCCCCCCGCCGCCGCGTCTGTTCGCGCGCCCCCGGCCCCCTCTGCACCGCCCTCCCCGCGTG
>CALKVG010000554.1 GCA_937998045.1 uncultured Myxococcales bacterium | reverse complement strand
TGTAGCCGGCCACACCGATCCGGAAGAAGCGGCGCGAGTCCGGGGAGGCGCGTCAGCGCCTCCCCGTTCTCGGTGCCGGTCACCCTTCGGGGGTGGGCTTCCGGTTCTTGCCGCGCTTGAGGGCAGCCTCCTTGTTGCGCCAGGACTCGGCGTCGATGTCGATGACGTGGCAGTGCTGAGCGAAGCGGTCGACAAGAGCGCCGAGGCAGGAGGCGTCGTGGAACACGGAGCCCCACTGCTTGAAGGCGAGGTTGGTCGTGATGACGACGGACCGCGTTTCGTGGCGACGGCTGATGATGTGAAAGAGCAGGTCGGCCGCGCGGCTGTCGCACGGCAGGTATCCGAGCTCGTCGAGCAGGAGAAGGTCCGGACTGGTGTAGCGCCGTAGGCGTCGCTCGGTGGCCGGGAGGGATTCCTGCTTGAGCAGATCGGCGAGGGCCGCCGGCAGCGTGCAGAAGCGGACGGTGTACCCGCGCTCGAGCGCGCGCAGGCCGAGATTCTGCGCGAGGGTCGTCTTGCCGACCCCGGACTGCCCGCGCAAGAGGATGTTCTCGCCACGGCGAACGAAGTCGAGCGAGCCGTGCAGCTGCTCATACAACTCCCGGTCGATCGAGCGCGGATGGTTCCAGTCGAAGCGGTCGAGCGTCTTGGGATTGCCAAGGGTCGCCATCTTCTGACGGCGGGCGAGATTTCGCACCTCGCGCTCGCGTTGCTCGAGAGCGCAGAGCTGCTCGAGGATCTGCGCGGGGGTCGGCTTCGACTTGGTAACGTGGGTCAGCCACGATTCGAAGGACTCCCTCGTCACGCGCAGGCCGATCTTGCGAACGAGCTCGAGGATGTCGGTGGTCTCACTCATCGTAACCCCCGAGATCGTGCGGGACGACGTCGCGCTCGACGACGTGGGCGCCGAGCTCGATGATCGTGGGGGCCGGGCCGGCGCGTCGCTTTCTCTTCTGCTCGCAGAGGATGGCCATGGCCCCGCGGTCATGCGTGCCGCGGGCGACCATCTCGGAGACCACTTCGCGCAGGACCGAAGCGCCGTACGCGTCGAGCAGCGTGATGGTCGCGGCGATCATCGAGCCGACGTTGCGCCCGGCGTCCACCCACCGCTCGATGAGCGCGTCGATCTGCGGGATCTCGGCACGGAGCCGGTCGCGGCCCTTGAGGTCGCGAGCCTTCTTCTTCTCGGCGACCAGAGCCTCGCGGTGCACGCGCGACTCAATGACCTGATGTCGGCCCCAGCAGCGAGGGTGCCGGGCGATCTCCTGTGCACCGTCGACAATGCGTACGACCTTGTCGTCGACGGCCGCACTCAACGTCCGCCGGGCATACGTGGACGGAACCGAATAGCGATTGGTGTCGAGCCGGACGAAGGCGGTCTTGTCGACGACGATCGGGACGACCGACTCGGTCTCGGGCAGACGTGGGGGAAGCGCGAGCAAACGAGGCCGCTCCTCCTCGAACACGTCCGCGACGCAGCGCTCAGGCCAGCGGGGGTGATGCCGCTGGGCCGCGATCGTCGTCAGGAACTCGGAGAGCTGCGCGTTGCCGTGCTCGAGCGAGTGAAAGGTCCGCGCCGCGAAAAAGCGCTCCTTGAGATAGCGGATGGCCCGCTCCACCTTGCCCTTTTCCTGCGGCTTGCGGGGGGCGCAGAGGGCGGGCTGCACGTGAAGACGGGCGGCAAGATCGAGCAGCATCGGATGGAATCGGATGGCGTCGCCGGCGCGCTCGAGCACGACCGTCTTGGGGTTATCGAAGAGCCATTGCCGCGTGCACCCCTCGAAGTACGCGGAGGCTCGCACGAGCGAGCGGCAGAGCGACGCAGCGTCGAGATCGATGACGAGCTCGGCCCACATCGCGCGCGAGTAGCCCAGCACGATGACGAACACCCAGAGGGTCCGTCGGCCTCCGGGGACCGCGATCGTGCCGACGTGTCCCCAGTCCACCTGGGCCTGCTCGCCGGGCAGGGTTTCGACGCGCAAGAAGACCTCGTGCCGCGGGGCGGGACGAGCCTCGCGAACGTGACGCCGCAGCGTCCGGAGGCTGCCCTCGTATCCGCGCTCGACCAGCATGTCGTGGATGCGTGTGGCGACCAGACGTGGGTAGCGCGCCAGCGTCTCGTCGATGAACGGGATGTACGGCTCGAGCACGCGAGAATCGGGACGAGGGCTGCCCGCCTTGGGCCCGAAGCTGCCCAGCACGCGCACGACGGTGTCGAAGTGGACGCCGAGCTGCGTCGCGATCGTCCCGCGCTTCCAGTGCTCGGCGAAATACAGGCGCCGGATCTCCGCCGCCACCGCCTTGCTGACCGTCATCGCAGCACCGTCCCGGCGCCGAGCGCACGCAGGTCGCGGAAGTCGCCGGGGCCGCGAAGATCAGGACGGCGCCGGCGTCGGCGGGGCTCGCTGATCGCGACGCCGACCTCGTAGTGCAGCGTACGTCCGAACCCCAGGGCGTCGCAGAGGCCCAAGGCGCAACCATCGTCCAAGGCCGCCGCAGAGAGCACAACGCAGAGGGGGTGTTGGTGCCAGAGCGCGAGCCCCTCCAGCAGCGTCGCGGCCGCCCGCGGATGCGCGCCGTGCGCGGGCGGCAGCACCGCCTTGAGCACATCGCGGGTCGGCGTCGTCGCCAGGATCCGAACACGGTCCGGCTCCGGCGCCATCGTCACGGTGATCATCTCGCCTATCGTTGTCATGCGTGGGACTCCGCCCGTCGTCGTCGGGCGGCTCCACCGAGGAGTCGCGCGCGGGCGCGGGCAGGCACACGCTCGGGCACGAGGCCAAGTCTTCGGAACCCGGATCCCCCACGCGCCGACGACGGCGAGCGCGGCGAACCCGCTCGCGATCACGGTGATCGAGCCGGCCTTCCTCGGAGCGGCGATGACGACGGCGGGCGTGGGCCACGATGGTCCGGCGCGACACGCGGCGGCACGCTCCCGGGCAGTACTCCTGCCCGCGGTCGCAGAGCCGGCAGATCGACCGGATCGCTTTGCAGAACGCACAGATGAACAGCCGCTGGTCGGACACGCCCTCGCGCGCGCCGATTTGTTGGCCATGGCGCTCGTGAAGGGCGAGGGTGCGGGGGTCGACGCGCCCTCGCGCGACACGGAAGGCCGGGAGTTGGCGCTCCCGGCCTTCGTCCTATCGGCGCTTCGCCGGCGTGTCGTACCGCCGCGGCCGGGACGTTACGAAGTTTCCGGCGAGCCGAACCTCCGGCTCAGATCACACGGATCGGAGTGGCCGCCGACA
>CALKVG010000553.1 GCA_937998045.1 uncultured Myxococcales bacterium | reverse complement strand
GGTCGTTGGGGTCGGTGCGTCGGCAGGCGGTGTCGAGGCGCTGCGCGAGTTTTTCGCTGCCTTGGATGAGCAGGCGGAAATGGCGTTCGTCGTGGTCGAACATCTCGACCCGATGAGCAAGAGCCTACTCCCCTCCGTGTTGCACCAATTCACAGCGCTCCCCGTCGCGGAAATCGTGGAGGGGATGGCGATCAGCGGCAACCGACTCTTCGTCGCTCCTCCAGGATACGCGGTCGAGCTCACGGGAAGCTCGTTTCACCTTCATTCGATCAGCGCACCGAACGAGCGACGGACCCCCATCGATATCTTCTTCCGATCGATCGCCGAATCCGTCCGGTCGAGGGCCGTCGGAATCGTTCTGTCCGGCGCTGGGAGCGATGGGACCATCGGATGCCAGGCGATCGCGAACGCCGACGGCATGACGATGGCGCAAGATCCCGCGTCGGCGAAGTACGACAGCATGCCTCGAAGCGCGATCGCGAGCGGCGTCATCGATCACGTCCTGCCGCCGCGCAAGATGGCCGAGGAGCTCCTCGCCTATGTCGGGCACGTCGCCCATTTCGGCGACGAGGATTCCGGGCCGCCCGAACCGACGATAATCAAAGATGCGTTGATTGAGATTTGCGACCTCCTGCAGAAGGCGACGGACCACAATTTCAAACACTACAAGACAACGAGCCTCGTGCGTCGCATCTCCCGACGCACGCAGGTGCTTCGGGTCGCAAGCGTGGAGGCCTACGTCGATCGCCTCCGGACCGACCAAGAAGAGGTCGCGCATCTCTTTCGGGAGCTCCTCATCGGTGTGACGTCGTTCTTCCGCGATCCAGAAGCGTTCGAAGTGCTCGGTCGCGAGGTCGTCCGGCCGCTCATCGCACGCCGCAAGGGCGAGCCGCTACGAATCTGGGTACCGGGCTGCGCAACCGGCGAAGAAGCGTACTCTCTGGCAATTCTCGTCAAGGAGGGGTTCGACGAGATCGGAGGCGCTGCCGAAATGCAGATATTCGCAACCGACATCGACGAGCGCGCGCTCTCGGTCGCCCGTCAAGGGCTCTATCCGGCAGGCATCGCCGAAAACGTCACGCCTGCGAGGCTAGAGCGCTTCTTCGTGAAGAAGGGTAAGCGCTACCAGATCTCCAAAGAGATTCGCGAGATTTGCCTCTTCTCGCCGCACAATCTCATCAACGATCCGCCCTTTTCACGCCTTGATCTCATCTCTTGCCGCAATCTTCTCATCTACTTCGGCTCTCATCTCCAGGCGAAGCTCATTCCCCTATTTCACTACGCCTTGCGCCACAACGGCTACCTCTTCCTGGGGCCATCCGAGAACATCAGTTCGCACAAGGAGTTGTTCCTTCCCATCAATCCGAAGCACCGGATTTCGCAGCGCAAGACGGCGGCCCTCCGGTCGTCGGGTCTCCTGGGTGGCGCAGGGATCGGATACCGTGGAGCCGGGTTTCGGCCCGCGGAGAGCTCGATCGAGACCGACGCAGATCTGCATCAGGTCATGCAGCGCATCCTCTTGGACGAGTTTGCGCCGAAATGCGTCGTCGTCACCGAAGAAGGTCAGATCCTGTCCGCTTCGGGAGACATGGAGCGCTACCTCACGGTGAGCGAGGGTACATTTCAGAACAACGTGATTCGTCTTGCGCGATCCGGGCTGCGCGTCGGACTGCGGGCGGCATTGAGCGAAGCGACCAAGATACGCCGGAAGGTGGTCCACGATCGCGTCTCCGTCGAAACCGAGCAAGGGGTGCAACGGGTACGTGTCACGGTCCAGCCGATGCCCCGGCTCGGAGAGGAAACCGAGCTCTTCATGGTGGTCTTTCAGGACATCGGCATCCTGATGTCCAGGGACGAAGCCCGCGCCGAAACTGTCTCCACCGAAGCCGATTCGCTCATCGAGCAGCTCGAGCGCGAGTTGTCCAGCACGCGTGAGGACCTCGAGAAGACGATACAGGACCTCGAAGCCGCCAACGAGGAGCTGAAGAGCTCAAACGAAGAGCTCCTGTCTATGAACGAGGAGCTGCAGTCCGCCAACGAGGAGCTTGAGACGTCGAAGGAGGAGGTGCAGCAAACGAACGACGCCTTAGGGCGCGCGCACGCAAACCTCTCTAATCTGCTGACCAGCACGGAAATTGCGACGATTTTTCTCGACAACGATTTCAAAATCCAGAGCTTCACGCCGGCGGTTACCGCGCTCTACAACCTTCTGCCGACAGATGTCGGGCGTCCGCTATCGGACATCACGCACCGAGCGGAATCGATGCCTGGATACCCGTCCGCGGCCGAGCTGGTGGCCCAGAGCGGAGTCCGGGAAGATCACATCGCAACCGTCGACGAGCGCCACTACCTCCGACGCACGCTCCCTTACAGAACGAAGGAAGGGAGCGCCGAAGGCGTCGTAATTACGTTTATCGACGTGACCGAGTTGAAAAGGGCCGAGGAAGCGGCGAAACGCCATCGTCAACAGTTGCAGCTCATCACTGACGCCATGCCGGTGAAAATCTCGTACGTGGACAGAGAGCATCGCTTTCGGTTCACCAACATGACCTACGAGCGGTGGTTTCAGATCCCCCGCGAGAGCCTGAACGGACAACACGTTCGCGAACTGTTCGGAGCAGAAGCTTACGCGAAGGTCGTCCCTTACATCGAGAGAGCGCTCTCCGGAGAGCCGGTCACCTTCGAAACGGAAATGCCGTATCGGTACGGCGGCACACGTTTCGTCCACTCCGTGTACGTGCCCGACCGAGGGTCGGATGGCGTCGTGGTCGGCTATTTCGCCTTGACCTACGATATAAGCGATCAGCGGCGCGCCAGTGCCGCGCTGGAGGAGGCCAAGCGCGCCGCAGAAGCTGCCAGCCGAGTAAAGGGCGAGTTCATCGCGAACATGAGCCACGAGATCCGCACGCCGATGAGCGCCATCATGGGGTACGCCGACCTGCTGGCGGCGCACATCAACGACCCCGACAACCTCGCGTGCATCGAAGCGATCCGCCGCAACGGCGGCCATCTTGTCGAGATTATCAACGACATCCTCGATCTCTCGAAGATCGAAGCAGGAATGCTTCACGCGGAGAAGGTACGCGTCTCGCCGCGCACGCTCTTGCGTGAGGTCGTCGACAGCCTGCGGATCCGCGCCGACGAGCGAGGACTGGCGCTCGATTTCTCCAGCGACGGCCCCTTGCCGGAAACGATCGCGACGGACGCTACGAGACTACGGCAGATTCTGCTGAACCTAATCGGCAACGCGATCAAGTTCACGCACGAGGGCAGCGTTCGCGTCGTCGCTTCCCTCCGGGCTGCGGAGTCGCTCCTCGAGGTTCGCGTGATCGATACCGGGATCGGGATTACGCCGACTCAGCAGGAAGCGCTGTTCGAGCCGTTCGTCCAGGTGGATACATCCCGGACGCGGCGCTATGGCGGGACCGGTCTGGGCCTCGCGATCAGCAAGCGCCTCGTGGAGCTTCTCGGCGGCACGATCTCGCTCGACAGCACTCCGGGACGGGGGAGTACGTTTGCTTTCACCGTCTCGGCCGGGCCACTTGACGGCGTTGCGCTCACTGTGGAGGAGGCGCCGCAAGTCATTACGCCCTTGAAGCCTCCCAGGCGCATCGCCGGCCGCCGCATCCTAGTGGTCGACGACCGACGTGACATGCGCTATTTGATTCAGACCTATCTTGAGGACGCGGGCGCCGAGGTTCGGACCGCTGCGAATGGGAGCGCCGCCGTCGAGGAGGTTCAGCGCGCGGTGTCGCGGTCGGAGCCGTACGACGCGATCGTCCTCGACATGCAGATGCCGCTGATGGACGGCTACGAAGCAGGGCCACGGCTTCGTCAAGCTGGCCATCGGGGGCTCATCGTCGCGCTCACCGCGAGCGCGATGCGCGGCGATCGTGAAAGATGCTTGGCCGCAGGCTGCGATGAGTATCTGGCCAAGCCGGTCGATCGGTTCAAGCTTCTCGAAGTGCTAGCGCGCGACGAGCGAGCGAGCGCAGACACGAGCGAGCCGCCGCAGGCGTCGGCGGCGAGCCTATCGGATCATCCGCAGGGCCGGCGCGTGCTCGTCGTCGAGGACAGCGAGGACGCGGCGATGCTGCTCGCCGCCTTGCTCGAGCATGAGGGCTATGCAGTCACCACGGCCACGACCGGGGAGGCAGCGGTCCAGCAGGCGAGCGCAATCCGTCCGGCCGTCGTTTTGGTGGATCTCGGGCTCCCGGACATCGATGGGTATGAGACGCTCAAACGAATCAAAGGCCTGGAGGGCCTTCACGATACACGATTTATTGCGTTGTCGGGTCGCTGCGAACCGGAGGACCTGGCGCGCAGCCGCAACGCCGGATTCGAACATCACGTGGTCAAGCCGCCGCGGATTGATGCGCTGGTGCAGTTGATCGGGTAGCAAAGCTCAGGAACACCGCGCCGATTTTTGAGCTTGGGCAGCGCGCAGGCCATGCGTGCATGACATTCATTCTTGCGGGTTGCGCGATCGCCGGGCGCAGTCCGGGCAGAACCAGAGTGATCCCACTGCATTGCCCGGCCGCAGTAGCGTCCATCCGGCAGCAGCCGCAGCGTCGTCGATATCCTCGCGCCAACGAAAGTGGGGCGCGAGATCGTCCGGGTCGCTGTCGTGCACAGTCTTGGCGGAGCGCTGTCCGTCGCGGGTCAGCGCGTGGCCGCACCGGTCGCAGACCAGCAGGCCCGTTCGTTGGAGCGCAGGTTCGTATGAGAACAACCCCATCGCGGAAGGCCTCCTCTAGGTTTGCCAATTGCTGGGCGGGTGGTCCTGCTTTCGAGACGGTGCCGCCGACTTCGGCGGCGAGGCATGTCGGGACGATCTTCACGGCGCTGAAGACCTCAAGATCGAGCAGCGCCTGCGTCGCGGCGTCGATCTGCGCGGTCGAGTACGGCGTTCCCGGTCGAATGTCGATCGCGCGAAAGAGCGGCCCTTCCGGGATCTCTTGCTTGCGAGGCCCGTCGCCGTCCGGATCGAGCCCCGCGAACGTGATCGGGCCAAAGACCGCGGGCAGGCCCGGAACGACCGCGAAGCCGTAGTCGACGGTGTGCTGCCCGACGTCGATCTCTGCTTGTGAATCGACTTCGCGTACGCGTCCGACGGTCGGTCAGCGCCTTCTTCACGGCGGGCTCGGAGTCCTTGAAGCGCTTTTCGTCGAAGCGCTCGCCGGCACCGATGGAGCTGCTTGCCGCCGCGTTCGCCGCGTCGGCGACGGTCTTGGGCAGGCCCTCGAGGCCAACGACGACTATGTTGCGGCTGATCGGGGCGCCCTCTCGTCGACGACGATTTCGACACGGACGTGGTCCTTCACGCGGTACACGCGCGCCACACGGGCGTGTGCATCGAAGTATCCCTTCGAGCGGTAGAGGCGCTCCACACGCGCCATGTCCCGCTGCAAGACCGACTCGTCGTAGACCTCGTAGTCGTATGCCACGCCCTGAAATAGAAAGAGGAACTTCGTTGACGCCTGAGTCGCGAGCTTCTCTTCGATCTCCGAGGGTTGAACGTCTTTGGCATGCAGAACTCGTACGGAATCCACCGCTGAACGGCCGGGCGGGATCCGGCTGCGCGCGACAGAGAGCGTCGACACAGCGCAGAGCGTGGGAATGCAGCGTGGATGCAGCGGCCGTGCGGGTCGGCATGTCGAAGCGGGTCCTCTTCGTGCTTCATGCACGCGGCGTGACTACCAAGGGGCTGCCTCTTCTGATCGTGTTCTGATCGGGCTTTCGTGCGCGGGCGGCGTGCCTCATCCGCCGTATTCCGTGCAGCCTGCGAGCGCGCTCACCCCGCTCGAGGTCGCGCCCCCGCCGGGGCGCGTCGAGACGATCCCGCCCCGACCTGTGGGCGCGGACGCGTGGATCGACGGCGAATGGATCCTCCGCCACGGTCGCTGGTACTGGCTGCTCGGGCGGCGGGTCAAGACGCCACCCGGCGCGACCTACTCGCCCTGGGTTGTCGTGCGATCGAGCGACGGCACGCCCTGGTATGCGCCCAGCGCCTGGCGAGACGCCCACGGGGCTCCCTTGCAACCACCGCCGCTTGCAGTGAGCGGGACGGTTCGTGCGAGCCGAGCGGCAGGCGAGTGGCCGGCGGCGGGCCTCGAACGCAGTCAGCCGCCTGCGCCCGGCTGGTTGGCGTGAGCGACTCCGGGCTCGGGCGACGAACCGCGCGCCCGACGAGGCAGGCGCACGCTGAAGGTCGTTCCTCGGCCGGGCGCCGAGTCCACGGCGACGCTGCCGCCGTGGGCGTGAACGATCTGGTGCACGATAAACAGTCCCAAACCGGTGCCCGTGCCCGTGCTCCCTCGCTGAAAGGGCACGAAGAGCCTCGGCATGAGCTCCGCGGGGATCGGCGCGCCCGCGTTGTGCACGCGCAGCGTCACCCACTCGCCCTCGGCGGCGACAGCGAGGCTCACCGGGGTCGACGGCGCGCCGTACGCGATGGCGTTGCCGACCAGGTTCGCGAGGACGCGACTCAGCCGTCCGCGGTCCCACTCCCCCGTTGCGTCGCCGTCGAGCTCGACCCTCAGCTCGCGGTCGGCGTGCAGCGCCTGCAGCTCGCTCGCCAGCTGCCGAACGACCTCGCCCAGGTCGACCTCCTCCCTGTCCAGCGGCAGCGCGCCGGTCGCTTGCGCCTTGGCGTAGTCGCCCAGGTCGCCGACAATCTGTTCCATGCGACGTGCTGCTGCCATCAGGCGCTCCACGGTCTTCTTACCGGACGGAGAGAGAGACTCGCTTCGGCCGAACGACATCGAGCCCAGCACGATCGTGTTGAGCGCCGAGCGAAGGTCGTGGCCGAGGACGTGGAGGAACAGCTCACGCTCCTCGGCAACGCGCCTCTGGGCGATGAATGCGGCTGCGCGATCGGCCGTGCTGCGGAGGATCTGGCGATCCTCGGCGCCGAAATCGCTCGCCACGCGCGACCCCATCTTGGCGACGCCGATGACCTGGTCTCCGTAGATGAGCGGCACACCATAGAGGGCCCGAACGCCGTTCATGCGAAGGACCTCGTTCCTCACGCGCGGGTCGGTTTCTGCGGAGTGCGTCAGAAGCGGCTTCTTGCTCGCGGCCACGGCGCCGGCGAACCCCTCGCCCACGTCGAGGCTAAAGGCCCCTTCGACCTCCCGTTCCAGGCCGACCGCCGCGCGAAGGACGAGCCGATCCCACTGGAGCAGAAAAATGACAGCCGTGTCCACCGATTCGGTCGTGTCCAGAATGACGCGCAAGAGCCGATGCAGCAGCGCGTCGAGCGCCTCCGGCTCGGCGACGAGTCCTTCGCGCGCGATCCGGTCGAGCGCCTCGAGCATGCGCAACCGCGCGCGATGGAAATGCGTCAATGCGCGGATCACCGCCTGATCGATGGCATCGTTGAGAACGACGAGCGCACCCGCGGTGAGCGTGCTCCCCTCGAGCACGTTCAGGCGCAGCAGCGTGCTTCGCAATGCGGAATATTCCCACGCGAGCTGCTCTAGGTTAAAGCCCTCGCGCATCCGCTCGATGGCGTGGAGATCGGGGAGCTCACCTGCAGACAATTCAGCCTGACCCTCGACGACCTCCAGCACGCGGTCGATGAGAGACGGCATGTGGTCGCGCAGCTCGTCCCGATCGAGGAGCGCGGCCGCAGGAATCGCGCGGATGGCCACCTCCCATTCGGCGAGGGCGCGTTCGCGGTTCCGTCTCAGGAACTCGCTCAAGCTCGACCGGTCCGCGGCCGAAAGATCCGCGGTCTGGCCCCCGTTTGTTTGACCCACCGCTCTCATCTAAGGCGCTGCCGCCGGAATGGCAGGTGGCGCGCGACGACCAATTCCTTTGTACGCCGCCGACGCGATGAGGCGTATGCAGGCGCCGAGGCGTCCATAGGATGACCGAGCTCGCGCTCGCGCGCATGCCCCCTGGAGAGTGGATAGAGAGAGTTCGCGGGGGTCGCGATCGGCCGCGTGCTCACTTCCTCTCGGGGATGGGCTGCCGCTTCGTGCCGACAGCACACGCACGCACCTCGGCATCACCGAACCGGGCTCGAATGGACGTGCTTCCTGTCCGGAGACTCTCCCGCAACAAGGTCCTCTCCGACTTTCTTCGGGACGGTCCCCTCAGCTTGACTCGGTGGGCGTTGTGCACGACGCGGTCGAGGAGGACAAGCCAAGCGATGCCGCCGACCAGGCTCGAGGTCGTCACGCCATGGTGGGTCGTGATTCGGAACGAGGCTAAAGCGACTGTGCCTTGAGGGGTGGAACGGCATGGGCACGGCCTACTACAACGCGCCGCCTGTTCCAGGGAGCTTCGGCCGAGGAGGCGCTCAAGACCGTTTGCCACTCCCAGGCAGCGAAGGGATGGCGCGCAGCACCGGCGTCGATTGTTCGGCGCGTTGCCGCTTGCGCTCGTACATCGCGCGGTCGGCATCCGCGAGGAGCTCGTCGAGCGACTGACCGCGCTCCCAATCCATGAAGGTGATCCCCGCGCTCATCGAGAGCCGGTACGGGCGCGGCTCGCGTTCGATAAGGCCGCGAATGGCGGCCGTCAGTCGCCCGAGTAAAAGCTCGCGCGCGGAAGGGGCGAAGTTCGGCAGGAGCGCGACGAACTCGTCGCCGCCGATGCGTGCAAGGACGTCGCCCTCCCGGAAGACCGACCGCAGGACGACGGCCGCGTCCTTGATCACCTGGTCACCTCGCTCGTGCCCGAGCTCGTCATTGATGCGCTTGAGTCCGTTCACGTCGGCAAAGAGGACGGCGAGGGGCGCCTTGGTGCCCCGGTCGGACGCGAGGTGCGCGTTGGCGTGCGCGAGAAACCCCCGGCGGTTGAGTAGCCCGGTAAGCTCGTCGGTCGATGACAGATCGCGCAGGCGCTCAGCGGCCGCGCGTTGCTCGGTGATGTCTCGCAGGGTCGCCACCGCCGCGACGACGCGGCCGGCGTCGTCCCGTACCGGGCGCGCTGTCGTCGAGACCCACACCCCGGCGTCCGGCGCTCCGGGGTCCGTCGCCGCCACGATCCTGTAGACCACTTCCTCGGATATTTCGCCTTGCATGGCGCGGGCAAGCGGTCCGGCTTTCGGCGTCATGACTGAGCCGTCCTCGTACACAGCCCGGATGTGGGCGGACCAGTCCTCCGGGAGCCGGTCGCGCGGGAAAGACCGGCCGAGCATTGAGCGAGCGACCGCGTTCATCGCAACGGTTCGGCGCGAGGGTTCGACCGCGATGACACCTTCGTCGACGCTCTCCAGTATGGCCTCGATCAGGGCCCTCTGTTGCGTGGCGTTCCGTCGTTGGGCGCGGAGCATCTGGATCGCCGCCGCGCCGAACATCAGGGTCAGGACGGCGCCCAGGACGAACGCGACGGAGCTTCTCGTGCTGGCGGCATGGATGCGAGGCTGTCGCTCCCCCATCAGCCGGTCCTCTTCGGCCTGCATCGCCGAGAACAATTCGTCGAGCGCGCCGCGCGAGTCCTGGTCGGTGAGGAGACCGGCTCGCGCAATGTTCTGCTGCTGGCGTGGGTTGTCCACGGTCAGCCGCTCGACCTTCCTCTCCGACGCCTTGAGAGTCTCGAAGTTCCCGCGATCGAGCGCACGTTGGCACTCCGCGATCGCGAGCTTCACCTCGTCGGTATGCGTGACCCAAAAGCTCGCCTCGCCCAGAGAGAGCCTCGTGAGACAGCCGCCGACAATGGTGAGGACCAGGCTCGCGAGCGTCGCGGACAAAAGCACCCACCCGCGCGGTCGAGGAAGAGGCGCGCCCATCCGAGTGAATCATACCGCGTTTGCGCTTAACGTTAGGTTGGCGCGCCCAGTGTATGCGGATCAGGGCAATGCTCGCGGGAGATCCGGTCGCCGTCGCAACAAGCGCCGCAGCGACGCGGCCCACCGCCGTCAGCATCGCTCGCCCTCGCGCCGTGGAGTATGGCGCCTGCATTCGCTCGGTCTCGTGCCCGGAGATCGCGCGCGTGATGGAGTCCCTCACGTTCGCGTTGCGGGCGAGGTCCGTCGCGCCGCAGATTGCCGACAGGCTCCAGCGAGTCGGCGGATCAGGCTGGCTAGCCTGCGCTGAGGCTGGATGTGTCCCTCCGGTACCCCTCCGTTTTCATGCCCGCGCAAAGCGATCTCATGTGCTCTTGGTCTGGCCATTGGGCCTGCGGCGGATAAACTCGGCCTCATGGCAGCGAACCAGCCTCTTGCCCACGCGAGGTTCGGGCCCCACTTTCACGCGTGCGCATTCGTGACGGGGCCCGACGAAGAGCGCGACGTGATGGATCCGTTTTTCGTCCAAGGGATGGCCCGCGGGCACAAGGCGGCCTACATCGTCGATCCACGCAAGCGAGACGAGACCGAGGCTCGCCTCCGCGCCGCGGCGCCGTCCGACGACTTGGTGGAAGTCACGACCTGGAACGACTCGTACCTAGCGGGCGATAGCTTCGATCAGGACCGGATGAAGAGAGCGCTCGACGATCTGCTCAGCGGTCATTCCGCGACGGGTCGTCCGCCGATGCGGCTCGCGGGTCAGATGGACTGGATCTTCTCCAACCCGCCCGGCATCGAGCAGCTCATCGAGTACGAGGCGACCGTGAGTGACATGCTCAGTCGCGCGAAGACGCCGACCGTATGCGTTTACGACGCGCGCCGGCTCAGCGGGGGGATGCTCATCGACCTGCTTCGCGCGCATCCGCTCACCGTGATGAACGGCGTGCTGCACGAGAACCCGTTCTACACGCCCGCGACCGAGATGCTGCATGAGCTGCGTCGACGCCAGACGACGAGCTGACGGGCTTCTCCACACATGACCTCGGGCCCCTCGGAACCGCCGAGCGACAGAGGCCGGGCGGGCCGCCTGGAGCGATGCATTCGCGACATGGTAGCGCTCAACGCGCTGCCGTCGGCATGCGTGGGTCGCACGCTGAACCAGGCGTTGGATCTCGTGCTCGACGCGCTACCCAGGGCTCTCGACTGCCAACTGGTCGTGATCGACGTGCCAGGTCCGCAGCGACGGCGGGAAGGCGTCTGGTGCGGGGCGCGTGTCGGCGCCACGTGCCTGGCTGAGATCGACGCAGCGGTGGCGAGCGCCGAGGCTTCGGCCATGTTGGTGTATGCTTCGAACCCGCTCCACTGGCTCGAGGCGGCCATGCCGGTCGGAAACGAGTACGGTCGGCTCCTCGTCGCGCGGCGCGCGCCGTTCGAGGAAGACACCGATCGGGTGCTCGTACAAAGCGCCGCGAACCTCGCGGGCACGGCGCTTGGGAGCGCGAACGTCCTGGAGGCGGCGCGACGCAAGGACCAGTTCATCGCGACGCTCCTCGAGGCGGTCACGGACTACGCGATCTTCATGCTCGACGTAACCGGCCACGTGGCGACCTGGAACGCGGGCGCGAAGGCAACGAAGGGGTACGAGCCCCAAGAGATCATCGGCAAGCACTTCTCGATCTTCTACACAGACGAAGATCGCAAGGCCGGAAAACCGGAGGCCATCCTCAAGGCGGTCCAACGCGACGGCCGCGTCGAGGACGAGAGCTGGCGCGTGCGGAAGGATGGGTCGCGATTCTGGGCGAACGTCGTCATTACGGCGCTACGCGACCAGAAGTCCGCGATCACCGGTTTCGTCAAGGTCACGCGCGATCTGACGCAAAGGCGGGCGGCCGAAGAGACTCAACGACGGCTGCTTCGCGAGCAAGCAGCCCGCGAGGCAGCCGAGGCAGGAGAGCGGCGGGTCCAAGAGAGCGAAGCACGCTACCGAGCCCTCAGCCGGCGATTGGAAGTTATCCTCGAAGGAATTGGTGAGGGCGTCACGGTTCAAGATCGCTCCGGTCGCTTGGTGTACGCCAACACGGCAGGCGCTCGGTTATGCGGCGTGTCCACGCCGGAAGAACTGCTTCAGGCGCCCGTAGCCGACGTGATCGCAAGTTTCGAAGTGCTAGACGAAAACGGCACGTCGATTTTTCCCGACCGCTTTCCCGGTCGGCGAGTTCTGAAAGGTGAGGCTCCCGAGCGGCTGCTGATGCAGGTTCGGGACAAATCGACGGGGCGCAAGTGGTGGACCAGGGTCAACGCCACGCCCATATTGGGGGAGGACGGCGCTCCCGACCTTGCGGTAAATATCTTGCGCGACGTCACCGCCGAGCACGAGCAGCGCACGCGGGAGAGGTTCTTGGCAGAAGCAACCACGGCGCTAGGTGGCTCACTGGCCTACGACGACATGATGGCGACGTTGGCTCAGCGGCTCGTTCCGGGCATGGCGGATTGGTGCTCCGTTTACGTCAAAGACAAGGACCGTCTTCGGCACGTAATTACCGCTCACCGGGACGATGCCAAGCGGGCGCTTGCAAGGTAACCGGCCGGCGAAGGGCGTCTGGCTGACGCCCCCAGATTCGTGATCGTCTC
>CALKVG010000552.1 GCA_937998045.1 uncultured Myxococcales bacterium | reverse complement strand
CTGTCGAAGCTGCGAGGCGAGAAGGGCTACCTCGATCCCGACACGTACGTGTCGGCAGAGAGCGTCGAGATCGCTCGCCTCGCGGCCGGTTCGCTCGTCGAGATGGTCGACGCTCTCATCCGCGGACCCAGCCGGCGCGGCGTCGCCCTCCTGCGCCCGCCCGGCCATCATGCGCGGCCCGCGCGCGCGATGGGCTTTTGCCTCCTCAACAGCATCGCCGTCGCGGCGGCCCACGCTCGCGCCAGCGGCCTTCAGCGGGTCGCCGTCGTCGACTGGGACGTCCACCACGGGAACGGAACTCAGGAGATGTTCTGGCGCGATCCGGGCGTGCTCTACGTCTCGACGCACCAGTTCCCTTTTTACCCGGGCACCGGCGACGTCGACGAAACCGGCGAGGGCGAAGGCGCCGGTTACACCGTCAACGTACCGCTCGCCGCGGGGGGCGGAGACGCCGTCTACGCCAGCGCCTTCGAACGCGTCGTCCTGCCGGTCGTCGAGAGCTACGCGCCGGAGCTCATCCTCGTCAGCGCTGGGTTCGACGCCTCCGCGCGCGACCCGCTCGCGCAGATGCAACTGTCGCCGGAGTCCTTCGGCTGGATGGGGCGCGAGCTCGCGCGAATCGCCGACGGCTCGGCCGGCGGGCGCATCGCGCTCGTCCTCGAGGGCGGCTACGACCTCGTCGCGCTCGAGGCAGGCCTGCGCAGCGCGATCGATGGCATGGCGTTCGGACGCGCCGCGGACCTCGGACGCTCGCCCGACGACGAGGGCGTCGAGCGCGCGGCCCGGGCGGCGAGGAAAGCCTGGTCGTCGGTGGGATGACGGCAAGACGGAGGCTCGAATGGCCGGCGGCCGGCGGCCGGCGAGATCGGGCCCGGATGGCCGGAAAAGCAGAGCAAAGAGCCGCGCCTCGCGTGCGCCCGCCGGCGGTTCGTGCTTGAAAGGACGGCGGTTGCGGGTATGTTGACGCCCGTTTCGCGGTGGCCGTAGCTCAGCTGGTAGAGCACTGGATTGTGGCTCCAGGTGTCGCGGGTTCGAACCCCGTCGGTCACCCCCTCTGAATCGCTGGGGATTTCGCCCAAACTCGGGGGGTTCGCTCGATTCTCTGCTGCCGCGTTGCTGCCCTGAACACGGCAGCAATCGAGGGCCGAGAGGACCGTCTCGGCTGAGCGCTGCGATGAATGGACGTACTTGTTCGTGGTGGTCACCTGCTTGTGCCCGAGCAGGTACGCCACGCCGTTCAGGTTGCCGCCGCTGGCCTCGACGCCGTGTGTCCCGCGTGCGTGGCGCAGGTCGTAGGGGGCCGTCTCCGGCGGCAGACCGCACGCCGCGACGGCCGCCTTGAAGTGCTTCACGAGGCGCGAGCGCCCGAAGATGGGGCCCGGCTCCATGCGCGTCGCGAGGATGGCGTCGAGCACCTCGCGCGCCTTCGGCGAGAGCGGCAGCGTGCGCCCGAACCGCGCCTTGTCGATATCGTCGGTGATCTCGAGCGTCGTCGAGCCTTTCGTGTAGTGCTCGGGCACGCTGATCTCGTCGATGGTCTCGGGCCGGAGTCCCGTCTCATCCATGAACGTGTAACGAGGCAGTGCCTTGGCGGACATCGCGGCGAGTAGCGCGTCGATCTGCTCTCGCGTGAGAGGCACCGGGTCCTTGCGCTGCGGGCCGACGCGCACGCCCGTGGCTCTCTTCGGGAGCTTGGGGAACGTGGCGACCGCATCGATCGTCTTCGCGACGTCGGCCGACCACGTGAGGAACGCCCGCATGCCCCACGTCTCTTTGAGCACGGTCGAACGCGTGACCTGGCCGAGCCGCTTTGACAGCCATCGGGCCAGCGCCGGCGAGTCGTTCATCGCGTCGACGGTTGCGCCGAATAGGTCGGGCCACTTCGATGCGTACTGGGTGAGCGTGTCGTGCGTGCGCCTGTCGTAGAGCGAGGCGACGGACGCGAGCCACGCCTCCGTCTGCGTCGAGAGCTCGGATGGGCCTTTCGTCGACGCGACGCGTTCGAAGTTGCCGCCGGTGATCGCGTCGACCTTATCGGCGAGCCTGACGAGCATGGCCTCGTCGGCGGCCGCACCGAGTTCGATGATCTTCCCGATGAAGTCCGTCTCGCCGGCCTCGCGAAGGCGGTTTACCCACGCCTGCACGACGTGCGCGCGCTTGCGCGCCTCGTCCAGCGACGTCGCCCACGGCGCGTGCTCGCCCGTGCGGTGCTGCGGCCGGTCCGTAATGTGGATGAAGAACTTGCCGCGGCTCTCGAACGCGCCGCCCTGGCTCTCGCGAATCCTCGTCGCCATGCTCGCTCTCCTCCCACGCCGCGCCTCTCGCGAGGTACGGCGTAGGCGACGGGCGAATCTACGGCGCGCGCCCCTGGCGAGCGCGGTCGGCCTCGCGCTGCATCGACGCGGCGAGCCCGCGCAGCGCAGCGACGCTGTCTTCGATGCTCGCGAGCTCCGCGTCGACGTCGGCCGCGAAGTCCTCGAGCAGCTCGGCCAGGTCCGGCGACGGCGGCGGGCAGGGGATGGTCATGGTTCGTCCCTCCGTTCCGCGGGACGTCGCAACAGCCTGCCCACCAGAGCCTCGTCCCCAGGACGCAGGTCGTCGTCTTCGTGCAATTCAAGGGAGAAGAGCTTGTTCGACGCCTCGACGGCGTTCGTCCGCCGCTCGATGGCCGCCTCCAACGCCTGGAGGCCCTTGCCGTCGACCGTCACGACCATCCGCATCAGCAGCAGCGGGTTGTCGTGCAGGACCGGGCAGAGGGCATCAGCCCATTCGCGCAGCCGATGCGAGGCCTCTTCGGAGCGTCTCTTTCCGTTGAGGACCGCGAAGGCAAGGTCCCTGAAGACCGTCCCGACGATCGCCGCCTCCGGCGGGCAGTCCTCGCCGTAGTGGTCGAACGCGACGGCGGTCTGCTCGACCAGGTGGCGGAGCTCGGCGAGCGGGCGGCGGCGCATGGTCTCGCGACGTTTGGCCAGCGTCGCCGCCCGGGACTCCGGGCTGCGGGGGGCGCGCGCTGTCACGCTGCACCTTCCTGGTCGCCCAGCGCGATGTAGTACGCCTGCTCGCGCAAC
>CALKVG010000551.1 GCA_937998045.1 uncultured Myxococcales bacterium | reverse complement strand
CCTCGGGTACGTGCGGCTCGTGGGCGAAGACGTCGAGCCCGGCCGCGCGGATCGTCCGCGTCGAGAGCGCGCGCACGAGCGCGTCCTCGTCGACGAGCGATCCGCGCGCGATGTTGACGAGGGTCCCCGAGGGCCCGAGCGCCGCGAGGACCCCGTCGTCGACGGCGTTGCGCGTCTCGGGCGTCGCCGGCGCGGCCACGACGAGCACGTCGGCGTCGCGCGCGAGCTCGATCAGCGTCGAACGATAGCCGTACGGTATGCCCGGCTGCGGCGACCGCCCGTGGTAGAGGACGCGCAGGCCGAAGGCCTCGCAGCGCTTCGCGATGGCCTTGCCGATGCGCCCCAGCCCGAAGATCCCGACGGCCTTGCCCCGGAGCGTGTCCGTCAGCGGGTACGCTGCCCGTTCCCAGCGACCCGCGCGCAAGTAACGGTCGGCCTGCGGCAGCTCGCGCACGGTGCAGAGGAGGAGCCCGAGCGCGGTGTCGGCCACTTCGTCGGTGAGGACGTCCGGCGTATGGGTGACGACGATGCCGCGCGCCGCGGCGGCCGCGACGTCGACGGTCTCGTAGCCCACCCCGAAGTGCGCGACGATCTCGAGGCGCGGCAGCCTGTCGAGCAGGGGCGCGTCGACGCGCGCGGCGTACGTGCTGGCGAGCCCGCGCACCGCGGCGCCCGCCCGCGCGAGGAGCGCGTCGACGTCGTCCGCCTCCCAGACGCGGATGGGGTGCAAGCCGCGCGTGCGCAGCGCGTCTTCGACGACCGGCGACGGGGCGAGGAGGAGGACGTCCATCGTGCGCGGGCGATCCTACGCGCGGCGCATTAGCCTTGCGCGCATGACGCGCGCGGAGACGCTCCGGCTCGAGGCGATCGCCTTTCGGTCGTGGCCGGCCGCGAACCTCGTGAACCACAAGGGCGTCCTCCTCCGGAGCACGGGAGGGGAATCGCGCCGGGCGAACTCGGCCGCGGTGTACGCGTGCGACCCCGGCGTCGGCGTCGAAGAGATCGTCGCGACCGGGGAGGCGTTCTACGGAGAGCGAGGACGCCGCGCGCTCTTCCAGGTCGGCCCGACCGCTCCGCCAGGCCTCGACGACGCGCTCGCCTCGCGCGGGTACACGATCGAAGCGCCCGTATGGGTGCAGACGGGTCTCCTCGGTTCGCTGCCGGGGCGGGCGTACGACGACCGCCACGCCGGCGTCGAAGCGGCGGTGGCCGGCTCACCGGATGAGGCGTGGATCGAGGTCGAGATCGCGCGCGGACGCTACGCGGGCATCGCAACGACCTTTCTCGACGTCCTCGCGCGTCTCGGGCCTCGCGCGGGATTCGCGACCGCGCGGATCGGCAGCGCCGCGGCCGCCGCGTGCCTCCTGGTCCACGACGAGGACGTCGTCGTCGTCGCCGCGATGCGGACGCTGCCCGAGGCGCGCCGGCGAGGAGCCGCGAGGGCTCTTCTGCGCGCGGGGCTGAGCTGGGCGGCAGCGCGCGGGGCGAGGGCGGCGCTCCTGCAGGTCGAACGCGACAACGACGCGGCGCTCGCGCTCTACGAGGCGGAGGGCTTCGCGACGCAGTACGGGTACCACTATCGCGTGCAGCCGTGAGGCGCGCGGTGCGCCTCATCCCGCGGGGCTGGCGGCCGCAGCGCCGCCGGCTACCATGCCGAGGCGAGCGCTCGCACGGGTGGCGAAACTGGCAGACGCAGCGGATTTAGGTTCCGCCGCCGCAAGGCGTAAGGGTTCGACTCCCTTCCCGTGCACTACACGGTGACGCATCCCCTCACGGTCCAGAAATCCGTACCCAAGCCGGCGCAGCACCAGGCGGCCCTGGCAAGTCCGGTTCCGCTGAAACGCCGGCCAAGAGCGTGGCGTCCTCGTCGGGGTACAGGCACTCTTTTGCGTCCTCAAGCCGGAACTCGTCGAGGCGCACGTCGTTCACGTGCGGCAGCACGTACAGCCGGAACAACTGCTCGTCCCGATCGGCCGAGCGTTTCTCGCGCACGTGGTCCGGGTACTTCTTCGCGAGCGCGCCCGAGTACCAGATGCGGGCGGCGAATCCGTCCGCCAGCTTTCGGAGTTCCCCGGTTGCTTCGCGTGCCATGTTGGTCTCACCTTCGCGAGCGGGGCTTCCGGTCGCCGAATCGTGACGCGTATGCCTGGCGAATCGCCCGGCGCAACGCCACGGAATCGCTCTCGCCGTCAGGGGCTCATCGCCCCGTGCTGTCCCTTTCGAGGTGACCGCTTGCCGGGTGTGGGTCGGGCGGCTTCTGACGCAGAGAACCTTCGCAAGGCAGAGCCAGACGGAGCTCCGCCCTCGAGCGGATCGCTGAGCCGCCTTCACGCTCAGGGGCAGGGGGTCGTCCCCAGGACGGAGCAGACAGGGCCCGGGTAGTACGTGCAGTTGGCGAGCTTGACGTTCTCGAGCAGCTGGTCGAGCGTCGCCTGAGCGGCCGCCGCCGTCGGCTTCTGGTTCGCATCCTGGACGTACGCCTGGATCGCGGAATACCCGTTGGGCGCCTGGTACGCGTACGGATTGTTCTGCGGCCCCGCCACCGGACCGGAACGCGCGCCCACGAGCTTCTTCCATGTCCAGAAGCTCCACCCGATTTTCTGCGTCACGGAGTTGGAGAACACCTGCTTCAGCCAATCGTCGCTGTTCTCGCCACTCTCGCCCATCCAGATCGGCGCATTCCACATGGTGCGGTAGTTGAGAAAGTATTGTATCGACGCCGGGGACGGGTCATTCCAATACTTGTGGAAGGCGTAGCCCATGTTCGTGTCGAACGGGGGACCCAGAATGCTCCAGTCGTCGGCCCACCCGTACTGGTTCGAGCCGCCCTCCACGATCACCATGTGATTGGTGTCCACGGTTCGAATCGATTTGACGACGCGCTGGTAGAGCGGCCAGAGCTGCGGGTTGTACTGGCTGAAGCCCGGAGAGAGAGGCTCGTTGAGCAGGTCGTAGGCGGCTACCGTCGGATTGTTGGCGAAGCGCCGAGCGATCTCAGTCCAGAGCATCACGAGTCTGTCCTGGTTGGTTGGCGTCGTGAACAGGTCCGGCATGTCGTTCGCGTCATCGTCGATGTCGGCGCCGGTCTGCCCGCCGGGCGCGCAGTGCAGGTCGAGGATCACCCAGATGTTGTATTTGCTGCACCAGTCGACGAAGTTCGTGAGGTACTGGAAGCCCGACTCGTCGAAGGTCGTTTGTCCGTCGGGTAGGAGCAGCCCGCCGTGCATCGCCAGCCGCACGCTGTCGAACCCCAGCTGGGCCATGCGCGCGACGTCCGTTTCCGTGACGAAGTTGTCCTGCCACGTCTTCCAGAACGAAGCGGCATACGTGGCGCTGACGAGCTCCGTGATCCGATCGTTGATCCGGCGGCGGCGGTCGCCGCGCGGTCCAGAGAAATTCCACATGTATCCCTCGGGCTCGAACCAATCGCCGAGGCCCACCCCGTGCATGATCACGGGCTTTCCGTTGCCGTCGACGATTTGTGTGCCCGACGAATGAAGGAACGTGAGCGGGGCGGCGTCCGGGGGAGGGGGGATGG
>CALKVG010000550.1 GCA_937998045.1 uncultured Myxococcales bacterium | reverse complement strand
GCGCGTCGGCGACGACCGACACCACGACGACGATCGCGGTCGCGAGGCCCGGCCCCGGAGGCCTCGGAAATGGCGGCGCGCACGGGCCGTCCGGGCAGGCCCACTCCACGTTCACCCTGACGCAATAGGCGCGCGCGGACGCGTCGGTTCGAGCCAAGGAGTTCTCCTCGTGAAAGAGCGCCCTCAGAGCACGACCCGCGGGCAGCAGCAGGCCCCCCACTCGTCGCCCTTCGACCCTCAAACGCCCAGCTCGCGGGGGAGCGGCCTCTACGCGCGTTCCGCGACCCTGGCGAGTCTCGAGAGCACGATCGACCGCGCGCGCCAGTTCTCGGAACAAGAACGTACCGCGGCGCCTCCGACGCAGGCGCCGCCGGATGACGCGTTCGACTCCACCTCCGCTCTGGTCTGCCGCTGCTTGGACCTACTCGACGACTTCGGGCGCGCGCTCGCGGAGCTCGCGCCCACCGCCATTCCGTCCGCGGCCATCACCGGCCACGTCGGTCCGCCGGGGGACGAGTACCGGACGCGCTGGAAGCGGTACGCGGAACGGCACCGCACGCTCTCCGAGCACCTGGCGCTCAAGCGCTCCGCGTTCGCCGCGAGTGCTCGCGCCCACCTCCGTCGGTTCGCCGACGGAGCCGAGTTGAGGAGCACTGAGATCGAAGCCCAGCGGCCTGGTTCCAAATAGGCCCATGCGATCGAACCCGGTCACTCGTTACGCACCAACGGCCGCCCGCAGGCGGCTCGCCCAGCAACAGCGCGCGTCTTTCAGCCGTTGATCCCCGCATAAGGCGAGGATGAGAGGAGTTCACTTTCGTGAGCAAGCAACGCATTGGCGATACGGAGATCGTGTATCGCGACGAGCGGTCGGGCAGGATTGTCCACGAGTACCGCGTCGCGATTGAGGGAGGCGGGGAGCTGCTGGTGCAAACGCCTCCGCTACTCGTCCGTGTACAAGCCACCGAAGTCGTGGATCAGTTGCGGAGCCTGATCTACGACGTGAGCAGCGCGGCGGGGCTCGACAACTACGAGGCCAGCGCGCGAGAGGAGCTTCTGCGGGCCTGCGAGATGGTCCGCGAGGGCTCCCGCGAGCCCGCTTCGACGCTGGAACGGGCGCAGCAGATGCTCGGCTCGTACGTGTACTTCATCGACGCTGTCGAGGCATACCTCCGCAGCGCGGCCGGCTGGTAACCCATGAAGCTTGGCGATTCCTACCTCTGCACCGAGTGCGGGGGACTCAAGCCGGGAGGGCCGCTCTGCTTGGCGTGCCGCAACGAGCAAGAGCAGGCCGCACACCCTCCCCTTTCCGCAACAGCCCGCATTGCCTCCACGGTGAGATCATGATCGAGACAAGCGCCTGCCAGCAGTGCGGCGAACCGGCGGGTGACGGTGCGCTCTGCGCGCGATGCACTGCAAACCTCGAGCAGACCGTCCACCCTCCGTTTCCGCGCGAACCGTTCGAGGACGCGGTGCAGCTCGCCCGCGGCATCCGCTCGACGCTGCGCGAACACCTGGCCGCGCAGCCGCCCTGCCCGCATTGCGCCGCACACCCCGGCCTGCTCACCGACGTGCTCGACGCGGAGAAAGCCGTCGCCGAGGTGGTCGTGACCCTCGAGCACCTCGCAGCGCTCTCGCGCGAGCCGCGGGCGCGGCTCGATGCGAGCGAGATCGAGGCGACAGCGGAGGCGGCGCGCCGATCGCGGTCCATGCTCGAGGCGGTCGTCGCGAGGCTCGCGGGCATTGCGGAGCTGGCCAGGGAAGCCCAAGCTGGCGCGGGGTCGTCGTGAGCAGGCGGCAAGACCTGGAGCTTCTGGCAGGCATCGTCGATGCCGTGCGGGCGTCGCACGAGCTCACCCAGGCGCTGAGCCGGACGCGTGACGACGCGCGCGCGGGATGCGATCTGTCGGCCGACCTCGGGCGCTGCGTCGAGATCGCGACGCGCCTGCTCGACGCGACACGGCAACTCCAAGAGCTCGCAGGGACCGAAGGCAATGGCCACTGAGGACGGGCACCTGGTCGTCGTGCTCGGACACCGGGCCTGCATGCGCCGCGATGGCGACGGGTGGGCCGTCGAGTTTGACGAGCCGATCTACGGGACTTTTCGAGCAACCGGGCGCCCGGGCGAAGCCCTTCGTTCGGCCGAGGATCACGTCCGCCGCGTGGACGCCGGGCGCGGCACGGAGGTCAGCTAGCCCCATGGACAACCCCGATGAACAAGCCGTGTTTCGCGCGTTGGATCGGGCGACGGCCCGAAATAGGGCGCTGCGCCAGATCGGCAAGACGATCCTCGCCAAGCAACGCGCGATTCGGCGCGTGCTCACCGACGAACAATGGCAAGACTTCGTGCGGCTGAGCGATCTGCTCAACACCCGGCACTTCGAAGTGCTGAGGCTGGCCATTCGCATCGCCCTGCGGCGAGGACGTCAGGCGCGACCACGCTGACTGGCTACCGCGGGTCAGGCGTTGTTCTCGACCCGGTACCTGTTTGGGTCCCACATCCCGTTGCACAGCGCGTCCTCGAGTATCGCCCACGGCTGGCAGAAGAGAGCGGCCAGGTGCTCCTCGGACACCTCGCCCATTCGCCATCCGTCCAGAGCGTCGTACGCGGCGCCGAGGGTGGCCATCAGCCGAGCGCCGAGGCTCACCGCGAACGTGCTCAGGCGAGCGCGATCGTCCGGCGAGAGCGAACCGAGCTCCTTCTCGACCTGCGCGTAGAAGCCGTCGATCCCCATTTGTACGCGATCGAGATAGCGCACGAGCGGAACGATGCGCGCTTGCCGGAACCTCGGGTCCCGAGTTCCTGGCGCGGCTCCTTGTTCGAAGGCCCGGAGCACCTCGGCCATCGACGGCTCCATACCGGCGGCCTCGAAGTCATGGAGGCTGCGCTCCAGCGCGTGCATCAACTCGCGTTCGCACCCGGGCTCGGAAAGACGCGGTCGGGAAGACGGGGGGCTGGTGTCGCTCGCCATGGGCTCTTGTGCGCGTCCGAGGTTGCTTGTGGCGCTCGGGGAACGTTGGGGGAACAGCCGCAAGGCCGTCCCCCGCCGCGGTTCCCACCTTCCACCTAACACAAACGGCTAGGTTGGGGTTTTTCTTTAGCCAGCCCTTCTACACGCCATGGGATGGCGGGCGTACTGGCTGGGGATGTGCTGCGCGATCTTGGGCGTCGTGTCGCCGAGCTGCGGGCGGCGCGCGGCATGACGCAGGAACAGTTCGCCGAAGCGGGCGACTTTGCGGTGCAGTATCTTCAGCGCGTCGAGGGCGGCCGGGAGAATCTCACCGTCCGATCGCTCGTGCGCCTGGCAAACTTGCTGCACGTCTCGATCCCGGACTTGTTCGCGAAGCCGGCCCTCCGCTCGGTACGACCGGGTCGCCCACGCGCGACCCCCACGACGCCGCCGCGACGTCAGCGGTGAGCGACTCTCGTGAGACGGCGCATGCTATGGCCTCCCCGCACATGCGCCGACTCCAGCCGCTCGTCGCTCGCTTCGCTGCCGATGTCATTCGCCTTCTGGCCGAGGCGACGGTCGAGGAGGTCGCCGCGCTGCTAGTGCCGACCTCCGAGAGCCCTCGACGCAACGGGGCCGACTCGCGGAGGGTACGTGCCCCTGCGCGACACCGGACCGCCGTTCGGTCACCCGACGAACCCAGTCCGGAAGGGGAGATCACCGATCCGCACGCCCTCCTTGCTGCAACGTCGGGACACGCCGCCGATGGGACGCCGTCGCCACAAGCCGCCGCCGTCCACCCATAGCGCCCTCTCCGCGGCGGCTCGCGAGCCTTGTCCAGGCCGAGTTAAAGCACGCGCCCGCCCTCAAGGCGAGCCGTCGGGCACGGCTGCGGAACGCATCGGTAACATGATCGTCTGTTGCCCCCACGTCGCCGCTCGGCGAGCCTTTGCCGCGCGGAGCGGACCGCAGCGCCGACCGTTCGGCCGCCCTCATCGTGCCGCCGCCGCACGAGGCAACAGGAACTGCTCGAGGCTGCGTCGCACGGCCGCCACTCCGTAGCCGTGCTCGACGGCGGCGTAGGCGACCTGACTCGCGTTGCACGCGCGCGCCAGCCTTTCGGCGGTTGTGTGCGACACAAACCGAAGCAACACGAGCACGAGATCGTAACCAGCCGCGGCAATGCGCGCTTCGGCGCTCTGTGCCTTGCGCGGCTCGTCGGCGATCCACTCGAGCGATCGCATCCCGAAGGTGCGCTGCACGCGCTCGCGCGCGTCCTCGCGAGGGTTGCCTCCGACCATGAGCACCGTTCGGTCTCGCACCGACGACCAGAGGGGCCACTCGTCGGGTGGCGCGTGCGCCACGCCGCGATCCTCGTCGTCCAATTCGTCGTCGAGCCGACGTCGGCGCTTGGCAGCCGCGGGACGGGAACGGGGCTCGGGGCGTTGTTCGTCACCGGCGAGCAGGCGCCAGAGGTGGGCCGCGTCCGCCTGCCATGAGCCGGCTTTCGGCTCGTGAGCCGACGCCAGGCCATGCACAGTGCCGGGGCGGTGTTCGGCGGTGTAGTCACGGATCGCGCTGAGGAGCCGCCGGACGCGCTCGCGCGAGAGCACGTCGCGATCGGGCGCTTCCCGGAGCGCGTTCAGCCTGGCGGTCACAAGACGTAGGTAGGTGCGTTGTTCGTCGTTGGGAACCTGGCGCAGTGCGCGGAGCGCGTCCTCCGATACCGCCTGCTGCAAACGCTCGAGCTCCTGGGTGCGCTCGGGCGGCGCCATCGCTCCCTCGGGAGGTGGCCCCATCTGATCGAGCAACCCACCGAGCACAAGGGCCGCCGCAGGCAGGGGGGATGGCTGGATTGAGGAGGCTCGTTCGCCCGAACGGTATCGGTCAGCCCATGACCGGATCTCGTCGTCGCTCGCGGGACTGGGTGCCGGCTCGTCGTTCACGCTGGGCTGCGCAGGAGCCGGTAGCTGCGACTCCACGGGCGGCGGCTCGGCCTTGACGTCAAGTGCGCGGCGGAGTGCTTCGGCGCCCACATCTCGGAGGAGTCTCTCGTACTCCGCCGACAATTCGCCAAGGAGCGCACCGGCATCGGGCGCGCGCGCCGGATCGCGAGCGAGCTCGGCATGGATGCTCGAGAGAGCTTCGCGCACACGCAGGAGCAATGGGAGCGAGTCGCGCCCCTCGCCCTGGTTCGACGCGCTCAGGAAAGCGTGCACCCGTTCGAACACGTCCACGGCGACCGAGAGTGTACCGCGGGGACGGCGCTTCGCTCCAGACCGGCGCGCACGGCTCGCCGCGCGCGCGAACGGCTGGAGAACGCGTACGCAAGCTCCCTGCGCACGATAGCCGTCCAGGGGCGCGGACCTGCAAGAGGAGGCGAGCCTCGGGTCTTGGCGTGAGCTCGGGTTTGTGCTCGAACTGCCGGCGGTCAAAGACGAGGCAGGAACCCATGGCCGACAGGGACGACTACTGCGAGCGTTGCGGGGCGCGCCTGGGCGATTGCACCTGCGCAGCGCGCTGGGAGCTCGACGACGCGCTCGACGAGATGCTCGGCCGAGGCGCACCAGCGCGAACCACTGCGACCGACGAGGTGCGCGACCGCGCCAGGCAGCTCGCGACGCGCGTCGCGGACGCGATCCGCGATCACGTGGAGCGCCTGCCCAAGTGCCCCCACTGCGCGAAGTGCCCCAGGCTGTTCTCGAACCTACTGACCGCACAAAGAGCCTGCGAAGACATCCTGGGCGCGCTCGACATGCTGGAGCGGCTGAGCGAGGCGCCTTGGGACACCGACGATTCACGAGCGTCGGCTCTCCTGACCGCTGCTTCGCGTCGGTGCGAGGTCACACTCGACACCCTCGCCGCGCAGATGGACGCCCTGCTGCACAGCGACGGAGCGCCCCCCGACTCGCAGAGCCTAGCGGAAGTCTAGCCGCCCGCCCCTTCCCTCTTGCGTGGCGCGGCCCGTCTCATGGCGGCCACGCGCGTGCCCGCCGCAGCAAGAGAGCCTCCGCGCGGCGCCGGCTTACGACAGCGACGAGGAGCAACCATAGGGCGGGGTCCCGTGTGTTTTCGAGGGCGGCCCCAAGAACCGCGAGCAGCTCGGCGAGCGCGTGGAAGTAGGGCTGCTCGGTCGTCTCGTGCTCGGAGACGCAGAAGCGTTCCAGCAGCCGCAGCCGGTAGAGGACTTCGGCCCGGGGGCTACGCGGTGTTCGGGGTTTGGGCCTGTCTCTTATACACATCTGACGCTGCCGACGATCTTACGCG
>CALKVG010000549.1 GCA_937998045.1 uncultured Myxococcales bacterium | reverse complement strand
GTTGTGATGCTGGCGCGAACCGGAGCGGGGGGGACCCCCGCGAACGCACCGCTGGTGGACCGGGCGCCGGGATCGCTCTGCGGCCGCGCGACGTCGCCCACCGGCGGCCCGGCGCGCTACTTCGCGGCGGCCGGTTTCGCGGGAATCTCGATCGACGGGCCGATGACCGGGAGTCGAACGGTCGCCAACAACGTCAGTTATTTCTCCGGGGAAGATCAGGACGTCTTCAACGTGTTCAACATGTTCGCGATGCGCGACAACATCCGTGAATCCGCGCTGGAGCTCGTCTTTGGCGCGAACGTCCTCGAGCAGCTCGACATCCCGGTGGCGCAATGCGCGGGCATCGCCGACGGCGTGCACGTCCAGCTGGACGGCCGCCAGATCGCTCTCTTCTCCCACTCGCTGGGATCGAGCATCGCCCCCCTCGTACTGGCTGCGGAGCCGCGGTTCGCGCTCGCCATCCTGAGCGGCGCCGGGGGTAGCTGGATCGAGAACATTCGTTACAAGCAGATGCCCCAGCCGCTGCGGCCGATCTTCGATTTGTTCACAGTATCGAGCCAGGCGGCTCAGCACGACCCGGTCCTGAGCCTCCTACAGTGGGCGCTCGAGCCGGCGGACGGCGCCGTCTATGCCTCGAGCGCACGACAGGGTCCGGGCGGGTTGCGTCACGTGCTCATGGTTCAGGGCATCGTCGACCACTACATCCTGCCGCCGATCGCCAACGCGCTGAGCGTCCCGCTCGGCATCGATCTCGTGGGCGAGGAGCGCGACGACTGCCAGAGCCCCCCGGACGACATCGATCCGACCCTCAAGGCCGCGATGTGCAGCGCATACGACGGTATGGTGCCCCTCGACGCCATCATGCCGATGGCCGATATGGCGCGCCTGCCGGCTCCGGTGACGGCGAACCGGCAGGGATCGACCGCAGTCCTCTTTCAGGTGAATCGAAGGGTCCCCGCCGGCAACGCCTGCACCAAGCCCGACCAAGGCCCCGACGGGCACGAAGCGATCTACGAAGAGCCCGCGGCTCAGTACGCGTATCGTTGTTTTCTCGAATCCTGGGCCAGCACGGGGAGACCGACGTTCCCGGCCACACGCGCGGTCCTGGATCCCGCGACGGATGGGTGCGCGGGAGCGGCGCCATGAGATGCGTCCACGCTGTGGCGCTGGCGGGAGCGTGCGGCTCCGGGTGCTTCTTCTTCGAACAGAGCGCCCTGGAGATATCGCCCTGCGTGCAAGGTGAACGCATCGGGGGCAAGCGGCTCGAGAGCCCAGCCGTATCGAGCGTCGCGCTCAGGAACTTCGCTCGCACGCGCCCGAGCGACTGCGACCCGGTGCCCACGATGACGTGCCCGGTGCCCTTCGAGCGAGTAGAGAGCGCGATCTTCGCCCGGCGTTGCGGCGTCGCGGGCCTTTGCCACATGACGTCGGACCACCCCGAAGCCGAGCTCGATCTGCGTTCCACGGCGGCGCGCGGAAATCTCGTCGGTGTTCCGGTCAAGGGCGCGAATCGATGCGCGGAGGATACGCCGGTGGTCGCGCGGGTCGTTCCCCGCGATCCGGAGAGATCGATGCTCTGGCAGGTGGTGCACGGGACCCACTGCGGCCCGCCAATGCCGCTCGAAGGCATGGCGCTCTCGTGCGAGGAGCAGACGCTCATCCACGAGTGGATCCGTTGCGGCGCAGAAGACTGAGCTCCGTCGTGCGCCCGCCCGCCACGGCGAGACATTCGCGTCAGGCTCGAGCGTCCGCGCGGTCGCGCACCTCTCGCTTCCCCTCGGCGCGGGCGCAATGGGCGCAACAGAAGAGCGTACCCTCTTCCTCCAGGCCGTGTCCGAGGATTCGGCATCCACAATGGCTGCAGGCAGGCGCAATCCGCTCCGCGGCACACTCGAGGCAGTCGAACTGGAACGTGCGGCCGGCGTGGCGCACCTCGAAGGTCTTGTCGTAGTCGTTGCCGCACACATCGCATCGGGGCATGGGCTGGCTCCTTGGGGGAAAGGCTTTGGCCCCGGGTGTATGCGGCAAGCGCGCCGCGACCAGGATGTGCTCGCGGCCCCTAGAGCTCGCGAAAGCCAGTGCGCCACGCGGTCCTACTCGACGCCGGGCACCGTCTTCATCCAGTCGAGTATGCACTGCTCGTTCGCTGGAGAGAGCGGCTGCCTTAAGTACGGCATCTCCGGACCGCATACCGGCTGCGACGTTGTCTTGTTGTAGAGCAGGCTCTTTTCCGGTGTGTGCGGGTCGATGATGACCGGCGGCGGCGAGGAGCTCATGGCGCAAAAGCTTCCCTGCGCCGGTGCGTTCACGAGCTGATGGCCGTCGCCGAGCGCCGCCGTCGTGAGGTCGAGGTTGGCCTGGGCCGGGGCGCCGGGGGCGCTCACATGGCAGCCGGCGAAGGTGCAATTCTGCGCCAGCACCATGGGCCCGCACTGCGACACGCTCGACCCGGAGCTCGAACCAGTCGATCCCGCGCTCTGCATGGCGGCCGGGTCACCGCCCGAGCACCCTGCGAGTGCAACCACTGCCGCGAGCATCGAGCCAAGACTCCCTCTCATGCATACCTCCGACTTCGTGTCGCCCACTCCAAGGACCGGTCTCACGTTCGGGATCCGAGTCAAACCGCAGCCACGCTCAGAACCCCGGAATCGCGTACGGGCTCATGTCCGCGATGTCTCCCCAGCCGGGCGTCGCATGACCGAGCGCGTTCAGGACGTGCCAGCCGAGGATGTTGTGAGGCTGCTGCTGGCCCTTGTTGGCCGCGGCGACGTCGAGGACCCGGTTTCCCTTGCTGATCCCGTTTCCCACCAGGCCGATGAGCACGTTCGCAACGTCGGTGAGCTGGTGATCGCCGCGGCCAAACTCGTTCCCCCAGACGATCAGCGTGTTGTCGAGCATCGTTCCGCTGCCCTCGGGCACCGAGTTCAGATCGACCGCGAGCTTCTGGACCTCGCTCGCGTAGTACTGATTGATCGTCGTGACGCGCGCCGTCGTCGTCATCTGTGTGGCAGTCGTGCCCACGTCATCGAACGTATCTTGGTGCGCGATGTCGTCGTGGTGGTTGATATTGATGTTGCGCCATCCCCACAACCACTTTCCGCCGCCGTATCCGAACTGAAAACTTCCGACGCGCGTGAGGCCGCATTTGAGCGCCGCGCCGATGAGCGAGATCATCGCGTCGATCATGTCGGGGACGTACGTCTCGATGTCCAGCTCGTTGTTTGCGAGGCCCGGCGCGATGCTCTTGAAGTCGCGCGGAGCCGTCGCGTACTGGCAGGTCTCGTGGTTGTTGATCAGGTTCGATAGTTTGGTCTCGGCATCACGTACCGCCGTGAGGTGAAAGTCGAGCTTGTGGTTGTCGTCCGGCCCGAGCCTACCCGCCAGCTCTTGCAAGTCGCCGGCGACCGAATCGAGCACGCTCTTGCGCGACAGGAGGCGCTGGGACGCCGCGGCGCTCCCCATCTGCGGAAACGTGTTCGTGTAGGCGGTCAGCGGGTCGATGATCGGGAGATTCAGGGTCTGCGGCGCCACGTACGAGAAGGACGCGCGGTGCGCGAACCCCTGTTTGGGATGGTCCTCCACGGCGGACGAGTAGACCGCCGTCGTGAGGGACTGGACGTTCCAGTCCTTCGCGAGCATCTGATCGATCGACGTCGCGCCGCCCCACGGTGCGCCGTCGGGAGTGGGCATCAGCTGCGCGCCCGTGAACATCCTGGCAAACCCGATGTCATGCTGGTTGCCCGTCGTGCTCACCGCGTTGGTCACGTGCAGACCGCGGATGATGTTCGCCTTCGCCTTCAAGCCGTTGTCCGTCTTCCCGTCGCTGGTGAATAACGAGTTGAGGATCGGCGTGTTCGTGATCGGATAGACGGAGGCCCCCGCGGTGGGCGGCGTCGGCCAAAAGTTGCACCGCTTCGTGCCGTTGTTCTGCATGAAGATGACGAGCCTCTTGGGCGGCGCGGTCCCCATGGATTGCGCTCGCAGCGAGCGCGCAAACGACATCGTGATCGGAATGGACGCCAATTGAAGGAGGACGGAACGTCGCGAGAACAGAGATGACATCGGCGTTCTCCTTGATCAGGGGCTCTGGGCGGTCGTTCGTAGGACGAAGGCGTTCGTACCCAGCAGGGCGCTCAGCGGGTCGGTCATGTGAGAATCTGCGGTGAACCCCGATCGCATCGAGGCGAGCGCCCCCTGGGCGGTGGCGCTCTCTTCCCGGCCCATCGCGTACCGGTAGGCCTGCTTGATGAAGCAACCGAGGACCTCCTGACTACCCGCGAGCTTCTGTTCGAGCTGCGACACGCCGACGAACGGTCCGTCGACGTCCGTGCCCTGAAGGTTGCCGCTCGTGTCCACGGGGCTCCCGTTCTCGGTCGTGCGGTAGACACCCATGCCGTCGAACTGCTCGAAGCCGAAGCCGACACCGTCGATGATGCTGTGGCAGCTCGCGCAGAACGGCGCGGTAAGGTGGTTCTCGAATCGCTGTCGGGTGGTCTGATGCTGCGCGGCCGCCTGGCTGGCCGGTGGCGGCGCGGGGATGTTCGGCGGCGGCGAGATCGGCGGCACGCAGAGCATCGAGAGCAGGACGAACACTCCGCGCGGCACCGGGCCGGAGCTGTCGACGTCCGAGTGTGCGGAGAGAAACCCGGCGCGCGTCATGACGCCCTGGCGGAGCCGGGGGTCCAGGTTGACTGGCTGGAAGCCGGAGCTCGGAGGCGCAATGTTGTAGACGAGCGTCGCGAGGTTGGAGTCGACCTGGGTCTGCGCCGACGACAGGAACTCGTGAAGCGAGCCGGTCCCATTCCAGAGCACCTGGTCGTAGAAACGATCCAGCTCCCCGGCCATCGACGTGGCCAGGGCGGCCGTGAACTGCGGGTAAACCGTGGAGTCCTTGTTCACCTGCGAGACCTGGTCCGTCCCCATCCACTCATGGAGGAACGAGCGCAACGCAGGCTTTGCCGCGTCCGATGCCAGCAAGCGCGCCGTCTCTCGACGGAAGTCGTCGGCGCTCTTCAGCGTGCCGTTCTGCACGGCGGTCGTGAGCTCCGCGTCCGGGATGGAACCGGTGAGCAGGAACGACAGCTCCGACGCCACCTCGTAGTCCGTCAGTCGTACGACCCCCGGAGGAAGCGAGGGATCGGGTTGACCTAACTCCTCACGGTAGAGAAAGGCCGGAGACTGGAGAACCGCCTCGAGCATGAGCTGGAGTCCCGCCTGGAATCCACCGTTCGCAGCGCCGGCGGCGTATACGGTCTGGAGGCGCTGGCTCTCCGTCGCGGTCGGAGGCCGCCGGTACGCGCGCGGGACGAAGGTGGAGAGGAACGCGGTGACGCATGCCGTCTCGTTCTGCTGCGGCTTGCACGTGCCGATGAGAAGCTCGGGATGAGCGGCCACCGCCGTAGCCGCGAGCGATTCGGCGGCCGCCTGGAGGGCGAGCACGTCGGCGCCCTGTACGGTCAGGCTGTCGGCGCCGTTGTCGAAGCCGTTCGTGTACACCTCCTGTCCGAACTGATTTGCCGGCTGCGTCGTGTCGCCCAAGAGGTCACGAACGACGTTGTTGTACTCGCGGCGACTGAGGCGGCGGAGGCTCCGACTCACGCTCGCCGTGTCCGCCCCCGCAGCCGCCTCCGCCCCCGCCTCCGGACCGCCGTTGCTCTCGTTCGTCGACCATGAGCGGGACGTGCCTTGCCCGCAGGCGGCGACGATCGCGACCACACCGAGCGACGCTGCACACGTCCCGCTCCATCGCGCACCGGCGAGATTGCGCCACCGAAAGGGACCCCAGTCGTAATGGTTCATGGCTCTCACCTCGGGGCCAGAGAGGGCGCCGACCGACCCAGGACCGGCGACGCATCTACGGAGGTCGAGCAACCCGCATGCCCACCAGGACCGCCACGAATTCAGCAAATCTCGCGTTCGGGCGGCGCGCGGTTCGATCGCAGGTGCGCTCGAACGGAGCCGGAGGCTGGACGTCGAGGCCTCCCTGGCTAGCCGCCGATCCAGTAGGTGTTCCTCGCCCCTGCGACGACGGACTCAGCACGACATCGACATGCGCACGCGCGACGGGATGGGTCGCGGGCGAGCGATCCGGAGGACGACGTCGAGCGACGCAAAAATCCGTGCATTCTCGCGGTGGCACCGCGGCTGCACTGGCGCCGACACGACGACGACGGCCATCGACATGGTCGTCGCAGCGAGGAGACGTCCATGCCCCGTGGGAGCGATGGCTGGTTCGCCATCGACGACACCGAACGAAGGTCGAGGTCGAGCGCGCGCAGACGAGCGGCTGCCCACTTCGTGGCGCTCGCGACGCTGACGGCCACGCCGAACGCCGCAAGTGCGGCGCAGGCCTCCGACCCGATGGTTCCGCCCGCGGGCTGCGCCATGCAATACCACGGCGGCCCCGTCATCTCGCACGTGCAGGTGGTCCCCGTCTTCTGGACGGGAAATGTCGATCCAGGGGTGCAGGGTTGGGCCGCAGGCTACCTGCGCGCGCTGGTCGACAGCGCGTTCCTCGATGCCCTCTCGGAGTACGGCACGGTGGGCTTCTCCGGCGGAACCAACCAGAGCATCGGGCGCGGCTCGGCCACGCAGAGCTACACCATCACGCCGCCGACGGCGGCCAGCCCGCTCGAGCCGAGCGAGATCGTGGACGAGATCGGGCATCAGTTGGAGGGCGGCCACCTGCCGAAGCCCACCGTCGATCGCGGCGGATACACCAATACCGTCTACGTCGTCTTCTTTCCCAAGGAGGTGTCGCTCGCGCAATCGGACGGTAGCCTGACGGACGCGACTACCTGTTCGTTCTGCGGATATCACGGCTCGGGATATGTCGGCAGCGATCCGACACGGAACCTCGTCTCGGTGACGGTAATTCCCGATTTGACCGCCGGCTCTCCCTGCGCTGGACGTTGCGGAGCCTGCGATCCGGATGACCCAGGGTGCGGCGACTTCAGCGCCGATTTCGAGACGACCGTATCGCACGAGCTCGCGGAGAGCATCACCGACGTGACCTTCACGGCGTGGTACGGCAACTCCGGATGCGGCGGCGAGATCGGCGACGCGTGCAGAGCCGTCGGCGTGGGAGCGGGGGTCTTCGACACGGGCGCCGTGCCGGGCACGTCGCCGACTGTCTATGCGCAGTACCTTTGGTCCAACCAGAACGGAGTCTGCGAAATAAGCAACCCGAACGTCGGCCCCCAACCAGGGCCGCCGGAGTGCACTTCGGACGCCGACTCCCCGGACTGCGCCCCCTTCCCGGGTCCCGCGTGCAGTCTCTCGATGGACACCTGCGACCCCACTCAGAGCGGTCCCGATTCCGGAGCGGTGAACGACGCCGCGGGCGGCACGGACGGCGCGGGCGACGACGCCGAGCCCGACGCCTCGCCCGACGACGGCCGCACGGCCGATGCCGGTCCCGATAGCGACGGCGGCGCGAGCGCAGGATGGGCCGGTGAACCGTGGCGCGAGGCGGGCGCAACCACGTATGGCGGCGGATCCAGCGACAACCAGGGCTGGCAAGTGACCGTCGTCGAGTCCTCGAACGCGTGCGCGATGACCGCGGCGCCCTCCCCCGACCCCGTTGCTTGGGGCGGCGCGCTCCTCGGCCTCGCCGCGCTCGGCCGGGTGCGGCGCAAGCGCGAGGCGCGCCAAAAAGAGACGCCGCAACGGGACGAAATCCGTTCCATGCGGCTTGCGCGGCCTCCGTGCCTCGCTTCAAGATGCGCCGCGAAATGCAGCGAATCTGGCTCGTAGTGACCCTCGGGGGGCTTCTACCCGGCGCCGTGGCCGTCGGATGCAACGCGATCGCAGGGATCCAGGAAGGAGTCTCCGGCGGAGATGCGTCCACCGACTCGACCACGGAGAGCGCAGCTCCCGCCGAGTCGGGGCCGATGGATGCAGGGAGCCACGACAGCCAGACCGAGGGCGATGTCGACTCCATGCCGTGCGGCGATCTCGGTCACGTCTGCTGCGAGACAACGGGCATGCCGGCGTGCGGACCGCAACTGACGTGCACCGGCGGGTTCTGCGTCCCCGGGGGCTCGAATGTGGGCAAGACATGCTCGTCGGGCGCGGCGTGCGCCTCGGGCATCTGCTTGCCGGCCGGCGTCTGCACCGTCCAGTGTGGCGACGGCGGAGTCGCGGGGTGCCCGCAAACGTGGACGTGCGCTCCGGACGTCAACGGCGTGAAGATCTGCACGTGCGCGAAGACGAACGGCGGCGTCGAGATCTGCGACGGGATCGACAACGACTGCGACGGCGTGGTCGACAACGGCGGGGACGCGTACTGCGTATCGATGGGCCGGGGCACGCTCGCGACGTGCGCGCCGTCGGACGCGGGTGGCGCTGCGTGCACCTGCGCCACGACGAACAACCAGTGTATGAGCGATCTGTGCGCCGATCTCCAGCACGATGGGGAGAACTGCGGGCGCTGCGGCCGTGACTGCCGGTACCCCATGGGAGGCGGCTGCAACGCCGGGCGGTGCGGCGCGTTCACATTCGTCGATTCAAGCGCCTTCGGCGCCGGTGGCGCGCAGCGAATCGGCGGGATCGCGGTGGACTCGAAGTACGTGTACTTCACGGACAGCGCGCCCTCGACTCCCGACGTGACGTCGATCCTTCGTTGTCCGGCCAATTCGCCCGGCCCATGCTCGGCGCCCGAAACGGTCGTCGACGGCATCCAGGGAGGCGCCGGTTTCCTGTCGATTGATCCGCCGTCGGGAGCGCTCGCCGGAACGACCGGGATCCCCGGAGGCAAGGCGGGCGTCGCCTATATCGTCGTCCCGGACGGCGACGCCGCGCGGCCCACGATCGTGACGGAGGGTACGGCCGCGCAAACGGTGAACAGGTTCGGCAGCGGGGGCGCGATCAATCTCGGCGACGCCTTCGTGGACGCCTGGATCGACACCGAGA
>CALKVG010000548.1 GCA_937998045.1 uncultured Myxococcales bacterium | reverse complement strand
GTGGGAGCGTCGCGCTATCCCTTGTCGCGCTTCCTGTTCGTGAACGCTGCCGTGGGCGCGGTCGAGGTGGGAGGACTCGTCGCCATCGGCTTCGCCTTCCGAGAGCTGCACGAGCGCGTGGGGCTGGCCGTAGACCTCGTTGCGGCCGCGCTTCTGGCGCTTGCGCTCTTCGGGCCATTCCTCGTCCGCGGGCGCTGGAGAACGGCGGTATCCGAACCTAAGGAGTAGCGGCGCGTTCCTGTGCTAATGCCGCTACGCGAATGGCAAAGAAGCCGGGGCTGGGCGTCTTCGACGCGTCGCTCATCGTCGTCGGGAGCATCGTCGGCGCCGGCATCTTCCTCGTCAGCGGCGCGGTCGCCCAGGAAGCCGGGTCGCGCGCGGCGTTTTTCCTAGCGTGGGTGTTGGGCGGCGCGGTCGCGCTGGCCGGCGCTCTCAGCAACGGGGAGCTGGGCGGGATGTTCCCCCGATCCGGCGGCGAATACGTATACCTGCGCGAAGCGTACGGGCCGGCCCTCGGGTTTCTGAGCGGGTGGACGAGCTTCTGGGTGGTGTTCCCCGGCTCGATCGCGGCGCTGGCCGCGGGATTCGGGACGACGGTGGCGCCGATGTTGGGGCTCCCGGCGTCGGCCAGCCGGCCCATCGGGATTTTCGCGATCGCGGCGCTCACGGGGCTGAACGCGCTCGGGTTGAGCCCCGGGAAGTGGACGCAGAACGTCCTGTCGGCGACGAAGCTCGCGGCGTTCGGCGGGTTGCTCGTGCTGGGCGCCCTCGTCTCGCGTCCGGAGGCCGTCGCAGTCGCCCCGCTCGAGGCGCCGGCGGCCGGGCATCCGGGAGGCGTCGCGACGGCGCTCATCCCGGTCTTCTTCGCGTACAGCGGGTGGAACGCCGCGACCTACATCGCCGGTGAGCTCCGCGAACCGCGGCGTGGCCTCGGGCAGGCCCTCGCGCTCGGGACGGGGCTCTGCGTTGTGCTTTACCTCGCGGTCAACGCGGTATACCTGCGGGCGATGCCGCTGGGCGCGCTCGCCGGCGTGGATCAGCCGGCGCGCGCTGCGGCGGTGCAGCTCGGCGGCGCGAGGGCGGCCGCGCTGCTGTCGCCACTCGTAGCGGTGTGCGTGCTCAGTTCGATGCAAGCGTCGGTGCTGGTCGGGCCGCGCCTTTACCAGGCGATGGCCGCGGACGGGCTGTTCTTCGCTCCCGTCGCGCGCCTCCACGCGACCGCTCGCGTGCCGCTGGTGGCCCTGGTCACGCAGGGTGTCGTCTCCACGGTCGAGCTCCTGACCGGTCGCTTCGACGACCTCGTCGGATTCGCCACGAGCGCCATCATCGCGTTCTCGACGCTCACGGTCGCGGGGGTGATCGTCCTGCGCGTGCGCCGTCCGGACGGGGCGCGGCCGTTCCCCGTCCCCGGGTACCCGCTCGTACCCCTGCTGTTCATCGCCGTGAACATCTGGGTCCTCTGGTGCGTTCTGGCCAGCGGCGCCCGAGCGGCCCTCGCCGGGCTTGCGATCGTCGCCACGGGCATTCCGGCGTACGCTGCATTCCGGGCGCGCGGTCGCCCGCATCCGCTCGGAGGCTGAGAGTCGTCGATGATCCGCAGGCTGTTCCTTTCCGCCCTTCTCGCCGCCGGCTGTGCGCGCGCCCCGGCGCCTGACCCCGCGTCCAAGCTTCCGTCGACGGCCGCGACGTCCTCATCCGGGGCCGCGTCGACCGTCGCGAGCAGCGCGACCGATTCGGCGCCCACCCCGGCCGCCTCGTCGAGCTCCGCTTCTCCCGGCGGCGCGGCGTCCGTCGCGGCAGCGCCCGAGCCTCCGCTCGAAGGAGAGGACTTTCTCCCCGAGGCGAAGACCATCTTCCGCGTGGCCGCGTGCGGCTCGACGGGAGACATCCCGGCGCGCTTCGACGCGGCGATCGTCGCTCGCCACTGCGAGGAGCTGGGCCGTGCGTACGACGACTACCGGAAGGGCTGGGTCGACGTCGCCAAGCCGTTCCTGGCGTCGCTTCGGCCGAAGGACCTGCCCACCGTCGTCGTCTATCCCTTCGGGGGCGGCGACCTGACGAGCGCGCTCGCCACGTTCCCCGACGCCAGCGAGATTACGACCATCTCGCTCGAACCCGCCGGCGACGTGCGACCCGTCGATGCGCTCCCGGCGGAGCGCCTCTCCCGCGAGCTCGCCGGGCATCGCGCGCATCTCGAGCGCCTCTTCGAGAAGGCGCACTCGCGGACGGAAAACCTGGAGAAAGAATCGAAGACCGAGCTGCCGGGCGAGGTCCTCTTCGCGCTCGCTGCGCTCGTGGTCCACGGCGACGAGCCCGTCAGCTTGAGATACTTCCGGATTCGTCCGGATGGCTCTCTCGGCTATGTGACGAAAGAGGACATTGATGGCGCGAAGCGAGCGGGGGAGCGTCGTGGTGCGTTATTCGCCAACGTCGAGCTGCGCTTCCGGCGCGCTGGCGACGCCGACAGGGCCGGAGCGCCCGTCCGCGTGTTGCGCCACGTCAGCTTCAACCTGGACGACGCCCATTTAAAGGCCGATCCCAGTCTTTTGGCGTACTTGAACGCGAGGCCGAAGGTCTCTGCGATGACCAAGGCCGCGACCCACCTCCTGTGGGACGACCATTTCTCGCTCATCCGTGGTTGGCTCGTGGACCATACGGACTGGATGGTGTCCGACTCGACTGGAATTCCACCCAGGATCGCCGGGCCGGCGGGGTTCGTGCAGGACACATACGGTACGTTCGACGGCCCTTCCCCGTTCGGGTCGCCGGATGCACGAGACGCGCGCGACCTCAAGCGGCTTTTTGCCTCCCAGCCCGGACGCGACTTGGCCTTCCGGTACGGCTACCCCGACAGGGACGGTCACGCGCATCTGGTCGTCACGCATCGCGAGGTTCACCCGGCAGCTCCTTGACTAGAGTCAATGGACGTGGATTCGACCTCTGCCGTGGGAGGTTTCCATGGCGGAACGGTCGAAAATGCTTAACGTACACGCCTTCCGGGAAGCCATCCCGGAGGCTCCGCGTTGCCTGCAACTCGGAGCGACCCTAAAAGCCTGTCCGGCATCCCACCCCTGAACATCGTGAACGTACCCAGCACAGCCCTCGCCCCGCTGCGAGAGGATCGAACCCACCGCGAAAACCCGCTTCGGCTGCCCACCCTCGGTGACGCGGCCGCGGCGAACGACGCGACTCCTGCGTCGTCCGTTCCTCAGCCGCCGCCGGGCCATCGGCGCCGCGTGCTCACCCATGAGGAAGAAGTCGATCTTTCCCGCCGCATCGAGATCGGCGAACGCGACGCCCTCTACGCGCTCATCGGCTCGCCCGCTGCGGCCGCGCCACTTCGTGCGCTCGCCGATGACGTTCGCGGCGGCCGGCTCGTCCCGTCGGCGATGCTGCGCAACGCCGAAGAGGACGCCGACGACGAGGCGAACGCCGAGCGTCTCGCGCGTTTGCTCGATCGCGCGTCCAAGGCGGCGGGCGCTTCAGCGCGGACGCCGGCGAAGCTCGGCAAGCTCGGCGCGAAGGTCGGCCTGCGGGGCCGTCGCTCCGCCTCGACGGCTGCGGCCGAGGAAGCCGTTCGCGAGCGCCTCCAGCGCAGGCGCGCGCGCATGGCGACAGAGCTGGCTGAGGCCCGCTTCGAGCGGTCCATTCTTTCGCGTCTCGCGCGCGACGTCCGCACGCGCGGCGGCGACGAGCGGTCGCGCCGTGGCTTCGGCCGCGGGATGAACGCCGCCTCTCGTGCGCAACACGAGTTCGTCGCGGCCAACTTCGGGCTCGTGGTCACGTACGCGCGGCGCTTCGTCGGGCAGGGTCTCGATATGCACGACCTCGTGCAGGAGGGGCAGCTCGGGCTGATTCGCGCGGTCGAGAAGTTCGACTGGCGCCGCGGCCACCGCTTCTCGACGTACGCCGCGTGGTGGGTGCGCCAGGCGATGGCTCGGGCCATCGCGGACCAGAGCAAGACCATCCGCGTCCCGGTCCACCTGCTGGAGAGCCGCCATAAGCTCGAGCGCGTCAAGCGCACGCTCGCCCAGCAGGGAAAGCGCGATCCTACGGACGAGGAGCTCGCGAGCGAGAGCGGTCTCCCGATCGACAAGGTGCGCGCGATCCGCGGCCTGGTGCGCGAGCCGCTTCGGCTCGAAGCACCGCTCGGCGACGAAGGAGACGGCGGCCAGCTCGGCGATCTCGTCGCCGACCCCCGGTCGCCGGCACCGGACGAGCAGCTCGCGCAGGAGCGTATGCAGACGCAGACGCGGGCGCTTCTCGAGCTGCTCACGCCGCGCGAGCAGCAGCTGCTCCGTCTCCGCTTCGGCATGGACGGCGGTCCCGGCCATACGCTCGAGGAGGTCGGCAAGTCGTTCAACCTGTCGCGCGAGCGCGTACGCCAGATTGAGGCGGCCGCGCTGAAGAAGCTCCGCGCGGTCTCGGAAGAGCGCGACCTCGGCTCCTACATCGGCCGGTAGACGGTAGCCGCTCAAAGCCCTCCGTATCCGCCAGCGAACGCGCTTACGATGCGTTCGCGTGGCGGAGCTCGTCTGGAAAGGAAAGGGACGCACGCGCGCCGGCGCGAGCGCCCCTCTCCGCGTGGACGAGCTTCACGGCGACCTTGCCGCGCCGGCCCGGTGGCGCAACCGTCTGGTGCTCGGCGGCGCGGAGCAGGTCCTGAGGAGCCTCCTGCCCGAGCTCGCCGGCAAGATCGCGCTCGTTTACGTCGACCCCCCGTTCGTCACCGGCGGCGACTTCGATTTCCTCGCGACCATCCCCGGAGCGCCGGAGGGCACAGAGCGGATCGCCGTGCGCGCCTACCGCGACGCGGCCGGGCTCGATGCATGGCTGGCGGCGTTTCATCCGGTGGCTCTCGCCCTGCGCGACCTTCTCGCCGACGGCGGCAGCCTTTACGTGCACCTGGACGCTCACGTCGCGCATTACGCAAAAGTTCTCCTCGACGGCGTCTTCGGCGGCGGCGCGTTTCAGCGCGAGATCGTCTGGCGAATCGGCTGGGTGAGCGGGTTCAAGTCGCGCGCGCGAAACTGGGTGCGAAACCACGACACGATCCTCTTCTATGCGAAGGGCGGGCGGGGCTTTACCTTCCACAAGGAGTACGTTCCTTACCCTCCGGGCTACGTGCGCCGCGACGGCGTCCCGCCGAAAGGCCGTGGCTATCCCATCGAAGACGTCTGGAACGCGAGCGACGTCGATCGCCTCGATAGCATCCAGATCATGTCCTTCTCCGGAGAGAAGGTCGGCTACCCCACGCAGAAGAACGAGGGTCTACTTTCGCGCATCTTGCGGGCGTCGTCGAGCCCAGGGGATCTCGTGCTCGACTGCTTCGCCGGGTCGGGCACGACCGCGGTCGTCGCCGAAAAGCTCGGGCGCCGCTGGATCGCGTGCGACGCGTCGCCCGTCGCGATCCACGCCGCACGCAAGCGCCTCCTCTCCCTGCCGGCCGCGACGCCGTTCGCAGTCGAGAGCGCGCGGGGCTTCGCGCCGGGTGGCGGCGAGCGAGGAGACCTCGCCGTTCGGGCAGCCGTCGACGGCCGGCAATGCACCCTCCAGCTCGAGTCCTTCGACTTGCCCGCGCACGCGGTGCCCCCCCCCACCCGTGGCCGCGTCGCCCATTGGTCGCAATGGATCGAGGGCTGGTGCGTCGACTGGCACCACGAGGGCGGCGCCCTTCGCGTCGGTTCGAGGGCGTGGCGGGCGCGAGGGAAGGCCGAGCTCGCGCTTTCGCTGGCGCATTCGTACGAGCGGCCGGGGCGGTACGTCGCTCTCGTCCGAGCGTACGACGTCCTCGGGGGATCTGTGTCTAAGACGCTGCGCCTGGCAGTAAAGTGACGGCCCATGAAGCGTGCTCGATGCCTTGTCGCGGTCGCCCTGGCGCCGCTTGCGCTGGCGTGCGCTGCAGCCGCCACACCCGCTCCGATTCCGCCGGTGACGACCGCGATGCCGCCGGGCTCGGACGCGCCCGGCGTCGCCGTCGCTCCTTCCGAGGACGGTCCCCGCTCGTACTCCGGGCACGGCGCCGACTCGATCGCGCCCGAGCCGCTCGCAAGTACCGTCCGCGCCCCCTCGCCCCCGACGTCACCTCTCGCGTGGAGGCCCTAATGGACGTCCGCGCGCCCGGCATCGGCGAGCTCACCCCCGACGGCAAGTCGCTCTACTTCTCCTGGACGATCACCGGGATCGGCCAGATCTGGCGGGTGGACGGGCCGCGGCGCTTCCCGCAGCAGATCACCGCCGGGGAGGACAGCACGTCCCTCGCGGTGGTCACGCCGGACGGTAACTGGCTCGTCGTGCAGCGCGATCGCAAGGGTGAGGAGGACCCGGGCTTGTACCTGCAGCCGGTCGGGGGCGGACCCGTCGAGGTCGTACAGCACGTCCGGGGCGTGCGGACCACCTACGAGGGCATCTCGAGCGACTCGCGAAGCCTCTACTTCGCGGCGAACGACAGGAAGCCCGACGCGTACGTTGTGTACCGCTGGGACATCGGCAAGAAGGAGAAGCAGGCCGTCTTCGACGAACCGCAAGGGCTCTGGCACGTGGCCGACGTCGCCGACGACGGGCGGTTGCTCCTGCGCAAAGAGACCGGCTCGCTCACCGCCGAGGTCTGGGAGTGGGCCCCACCAAGAAGACGCTCTCGCCGCTGCTCGGGCAAAACGAGAAGGAAGAGTTCGAGGTGCAGTACGGCGCTCGCCGCGGCGAGCTTGTCGTCCTCACCAACAAACTCGGTGACTTCCGCCGCCTCTACTCGTACTGGCAGGCAAAGCTCGTCCCCATCGGGGAGGACGTGAAGTTCGACGTCGCCGGCTTCGACGTGGATCGCAAGCGCACGCGCATCGCGTACACGACCAACGAAAACGGCTTCACGCGCCCGCACGCCCTCGACGCGAGGACGTACAAGCCCGTCCACTTGCCAGCGTTCCCCGACGCCGATCACGTCGTCTTCGGCACGAGCACTCCCGACGGCCGCTTCACGACGGTGGGGGTCGACGACGGGCGGCACCCCATGCAGGGCTACGTGCTCGAGTGGACGACCGGGAAGCTCGTCCCGTGGCATACGCCGAGCACGCCCGAGGTCGACACGACGAAGTTCGCCCGGGCGCAGGCGGACTTCTTTCCGGCGCGCGACGGGACGCGCATCCCCGTGCTCGTGCGCCGCCCCGAGAAGTGCGCCGCCGACCCGTGCCCCGTGGTCGTGTCGTTCCACGGCGGGCCCGAGGCGCAGACGAAGCCGGGCTTCGGCGTCTGGGAGCAGATATTCGTGGACGCGGGCTTCGTCGTGGTCGAGCCGAACGTCCGCGGTAGCGACGGCTACGGCAAGGCATTGGTCGCACGCCGACGACGGCCCCAAGCGCCTGGCGATCATCACCGACATCGAGGATGCCTCCAGGTGGGTGCGGTCCAAGTTCGCGTCCGGCGGGAAGCAGCCCAAGGTGGGCGTCTACGGGGGTAGCTACGGCGGGTACTCGACGCTGATGGCGATGACGATGTTCGCCGGCGCGTACGACGCCGGCGTGGATGTCGTCGGCATCAGCGATCTTCGCACGTTCCGAACACGGCGCCGTACCGCCGAGTCCTCCGCATCAGCGAGTACGGCGACCCCGACAAGGACGCGGACGCGCTCGCGAAGCTCTCTCCGATGACCTACGTCGACCGGGTGAAGGCGCCGCTTCTGATCGTCCAGGGCGCCAGCGATCCGCGCGTCCCGGCCGGAGAGGCCCTTCAGATTCACGACGCCCTCGAGCGCAAGGGGGTTTCGTGTGAGCTCATGATTTTTCCGGACGAGGGCCACGGCGCGCGCAAGCGCGAGAACCGCGTCGTGATGCTCGCCGCGTCCATGGCGTTCTTGCGCGAGAACGCTCATCGGCAAAGTCGCCCCGACACCGTAACGGTCGCGCTGCGACACGCGGAGGCATGGCGCCGGTACGGGCGATGCACGTGCGGCGATGATGGGCCCGCTCGCACTCTCCGACATGCTGCGTCAACGTCACCGCAGCCTGGAAACACGCATGGCGGCGCTAGAGGTGGACGCCCGCTCGCGCCGCGCGCGGGTCGTGCAACTCGCCGAAGAGCTCGTGGCCCACGCGACGATCGAGCAGCTCGTCGTCTACCCCTACGCCGAGCACTTGCTCGGCGTCGGTGATCTGTCTCTCGAGATCGAGCACGCGCTGGATGCGCTGCTGAGTGTCGTCGGCGGGATCGACTCCGACCGCGACTTCGGCTACGCGCTCGCGCGGCTGGCGGCGGTCTTCGAGCGCCACGTCGAGGGCGACGAGACAGGGCTCATCCCGATGATCGAGACGATGGGCGATCCCGAGCAGCTCGCCCGGATGGGCGAGACCATCGAGGAGTTCGAGCGCGCGATGGCGACGACGCGGCACGAGGGGCCGGGGTTCTGGCCGGAGACGGCGGGCGACGTCGTCGCCCGGATCGGCGGCACGAATTAGTGGGAGCCTGCGGCTGAGGTATCTTAACGATCGCGCCACTAGGAAAATTGTAGTGGCAAAGGATCGTAACCCTATGCACGCGGCAAAGGTGATCGTGCCGCCCGCGTCAAGCCACTTGTATGACAACGTGAGTCGACACAATTATCCCCCCGCACTCTTCCTTCGCTCTACTTCGTGCAGCCGCCGGGCGCCGTCTTTGGGCGGTTTGATCCTCGTCGCGTGTTTTGGCGCGATGGCAGCGGGCGTCGGCGCCTGCTCCGGCGACAACAACGGGTCGAGCGGCGACGACGCCAGCAGCGGCAGCGGCGGCGCGACGGACGCGAGCTCGTCGAGCTCCGGAGCCTCCGGGAGCTCCGGCGGCTCGGGCGGCGGGTCCGGCACCAGCTCGGGCGGAGCCTCCGGCTCTTCGGGCTCCGGCTCCGGTTCTTCGGGCTCAAGCTCTTCGGGCTCCGGCTCTTCGGGCTCC
>CALKVG010000547.1 GCA_937998045.1 uncultured Myxococcales bacterium | reverse complement strand
CGTCGAGTGGCGGCGGCACGAGCTCTTCCGGTGGTAGCTCCGGCGGGGGTATGGACGGCGGCATGGGGCAAGACGGGACGGTCCCTCCGGACGGAGGGGGCGACGGGGGCGGCGGAGGGGACGCAACCACCGGCGACGCCGGACCGCGGCCGGACGTCGTCGCCTTGATGGAGAAGGTCGCCGACTGGCAAATCGGGCAGCTCGGGGGCAGCACCGCGGAGACGTGGGTCGAGTCCACGTTCTACGCCGGCCTGATGGCTACTTACAGGACGAGCGGGCAATCCAAATATCTGAATAAAGTGACGTCGTGGGGAGCGGCGAACAACTGGAACCTCCTGTCGGATCAGACGAACGCCGACAACGAGTGCGCCGGGCAGGCCTTCGTCGAGGCCTACGACGTGCAAATGGATTCGACCCGGATCGCGGCGACGCGCTCGGCGCTCGACGGCCTGGTGGCGTCGCCGCAGCAGGGTCGGAACCTCTGGTGGTGGTGCGACGCGCTGTTCATGGCCCCCGCCGTGTTCGCGAAGCTCGGCGCCGCGACGAACGACACGATGTACGTCGACGCGATGGACACGATGTACTGGGACTCGGTTTCGTATCTGCAAGACCCGACCACGAGCCTCTTCTGGCGCGACAACACGATGTTCGGCCAGACGTGTGGACAAAGCGGAGGCCAGAAGTTCTGGTCCCGCGGCAACGGGTGGGTGATCGCGGGCGCCGCGCGCATCATCGACGCCCTCCCGCAGGGATACGCGAACCGGGCCAAATACGTCACACTGTTCAAATCCATGGCGGCGACGCTGCTCACGATGCAGCGCCCGGACGGGTACTGGTCGTCGTGCCTCACCGACACGGCGGATTTCCCCGACCCGGAGACGAGCGGTACGTCGGCTTTCGCGTTCGCCTTCGCCTGGGGCATCAATCGGGGCGTCCTCGATCCCGCTCAGTACCGGGCGGCGACGGACAAGGCCTGGAGCGCCCTCGCAGCCGCGGTCGATTCCAGCGGAGAGCTGGGGTATGTCCAGCCCGTCGGCGGCGCGCCGGGACCCTCGATGAAGACGGATACGGCGCCGTACGGGGTCGGGCTCTTCTTGCTGGCGGGCAGCGAGGTCGCGGTGCTGAGCCCGTAGGTCGGACGGATCGGGTGAATCGCGAAGGTCCCGGGGCCGAGGACGCGCCCCGCTTGGGAGGAGAACGTCGAATGCACAGCGGTCGAAGGCTCTTGCTCTCCGTCGCGGTCGCCGCGTGCGCGGTCCCGCTCGCCGTCGGAGTCGTGGGGTGCGGTGACAGCTCCTCGGCCGGCGGCGGTGGGGGAAGCGGATCCGGCGGGAGCGGCGGCTCGTCGGGCGCGAGCTCCTCTTCGGGGTCTTCTTCGGGTTCGTCCGGAGGATCGAGCGGGGGTTCGAGCGGAGGGACCTCGACGAGCAGCAGCGGCAGCAGCTCCGGCGGGAGCAGCGGCAGCAGCTCGGGCTCGTCTTCCGGCGGGTCGTCCGGTAGCTCGAGTGGCGGGAGCTCAGGCAGCACGGGGGACGGCGGCGGCGCCGGCAACGACGGGAGCTCCGATGGCGGGGCAGGGGACTCGGGGCCTCCCTCGGGCCTCTTCCCGGCGAAGAACCTCGTCTGCACGCAGTTCCTGGGCGTCTCGATCACCTACGACTGGTTCACCAACGGCTTCGACATGCCGCCGCTCGATACGGCGCGTTTCCAGCTCAAGGGCGTCGACACGCCCGGGCAGTCGTACATCGAGAACTACACGGACCCGAACGACCCTGTCTGGAGCGCGCCCGTCGTCTCGCCCTGCGCGTCGAGTTCGGACAACCCGGACCGGATCATCTACGTCGGCGTCGAATTCAACTTTACGACTGCCGCTCAGTGGAAGACCGCGTATGACGGCGTCATCGCGACGTTCAAGAGCAAGTACTCGAATCTGAAGCGCGTCGACATCATGACCATGCTCCGGGCACCCAACAACATGGTTTGCCCCAACGGCGTCTCGACTCAGGTCGTCGCGCCGTTCATCGATCAGGCCATCCAGATGGAGGCGCAATCGAACCCGACGTTCGTCGGCGCAGCGCCCGCGTTCTACGTGCCCGACTGCAGCGACTTCCTCCCGAACAGCGAGCACCTACAGCCGATGAACTACGGAGCCGTCGCGCAGGTGATCCAGAACTACTACGTCAGCGAGCCGTAGCCCGAATTCAGCGCGCGGCGCCGGACCGCGTGCGCGCGCGGGCGGAGGCGTGTACTTTATGCCGCAGGTCCGTCCAGCCATGGCGCTCTCGATGCGATCCCGCGGCATTGATCGTTTGCTCATGACGCGCTGCGCGGCGGCGCTCGTCCTCGCGACCGGATGCGGGCACTCGACGAGCGCGGGTCCCGAGCCGAGCGACGCCGGAGCAGCGGACGTCGCAGCGACGGGGCCCGGGGCCGTGTCGTTCCCGCGTGGCTTCCGCTGGGGCGCGGCGACGGCGGCGTTTCAGGTCGAGTCGAACGACACGAACACGGACTGGTCCGCGTGGGTGGCGATGCCGGGCAAGATCTCGAACGGGGACAGCCCGAACGACGGCGGTCCCGACTCTCTGCATCACTTCGACGAGGACATCGCCGCGATGAAGGCTGCGGGGATCACCGCGTACCGGTTCTCCGTCGAATGGGCTCGCATTTATCCCACGGCGGCCGCCTTCGAGGCCAACGAGCCGGATCCCGCCGGCATCGGGTACTACGACGCGCTCCTCTCGAAGCTCCGGGGGGCTGGGATCGAGCCGATGGTCACGCTCCACCACTTCGCATCTCCGGACTATCTGGCGGACGTGACGAAGGGCAGCGCCCCGCAGGCGTGGGAGCGCCCGGACATGACCCGGGAGTTTGTCACGTTCGCCGCGCGAATGGCGGCGCGATGGGGCGCGCAGGTCGACTACTGGATCACCATCAACGAGCCGGTCAATCTGGCGCTCGGTGGCTATCTGCAGGGGAGCTTCCCGCCGGGGCAGATCCTCGCGACGGACCGGATGCTCGCCGTGCTCAAGGCAGAGGCCCGCGCGCACGCCGGGGCGTACGACGCCATCCACCAGGCGGACACGGTCGACGCCGACGGGGACGGAAAGGCGGCGCTCGTCTCGCTGGCGGCGCACCAGCGGACCTTCCACCCGTACGAGGAGGGCAACGCGGACGACATCGCCGCTGCGGCCCGCGTCGAGTATGTCTTCAACGATTGGGTGCTCAACGCGATCGTCAAAGGCGACTGGGACGACGACTTCGACGGCGCGCTCACCGGACCCAAGGACGTGACGGCAGACCCTAAGCTCGTCGGCCGCGCCGACTTCGTCGGCGTGAACTACTACTCCGACACGCTGGTCAGCGCGCATCGGGGTCTCGTGCTGCCGATCATCGATGCTGCCGTGTACCTGTCCAACCTTCCGACCGCGCGCGCGAAGACGGACTTCGGCTGGGACATCTACCCGGAGGGCCTGGGCACGGTGCTCGACAAGGTGAACGCCTATGGCCTGCCGGTGATCGTGACCGAGAACGGTCTCGCCGACGCCGCAGACGTGAACCGAAGCCGCTTCTTGCTGGAGCACCTCTACGAGGTCGGCTGGGCGATTGCGCGCGGCGTCCCGGTCATGGGGTATTTTCACTGGGCGCTCGTCGACAACTTCGAGTGGGCCAACGGGTACTGTCCACATTTCGGCCTCCTCTCCTACGACAAGGCGACGGGGGCCCGGACCGCGAGGTCGAGCATGGCGACTTACCGGGGTATCATCGAGAGAGCCGCGGTGCTCGCGAGCGATGTGAGGGCGGCTTCCCCGTACCGATCGGCGACGACGATCTGCCAGTAGTGCTTCGCGCGCGGTCACAGACGACGCAGTCTTGGCGCGAGCTCCTGCTGCCAGAAGCGCAGGAAGCCCTCCTGATCCGGACCGACGCCGACCAGGATCGGGTGATCGAAGCCGGCGTCGAGGGCCTTGCGGACCGCCGCAACGTGGCGGTCGGGGTCCGGGCCGCAGGGAATCTGCTCGCGCACCTCGTCCGGGCGAACGTGACTCGCGGCCGCCTCCAAGCTCGAGGTCGTCGGGAGCTCGGCGTTCAACTTCCAGCCGAGCAGGGAGAACGCGAACCGCTCGTGCGCGACGCGTACCGCCTCCGACTCTTGGCGCGCCCAGCACAGCGCCACCTCGACGTAGCTCGGCCCCTTGCCGCCCGCGTCCTTCCACGCGCGCAGGAGCTCGCGGCTCGGCTCCGTCGAAAAGAGCCCGAGCCCCTTCTGGCCGGCCATTTGCGCCATCTTCGGTCCGCCGGCGGCAACGGCGACCGCCGGAGGCCGCGCGGGCAAGTCCCAGAGCTTGGCCCGGTCGACCGCGAGGTGCGCGCCCTCGAACGAGACTTCACCGCCTTCCCAGAGGAGGCGCATCACGTCGATCGCTTCGCAGAGCATCTCGCGGCGCGCCCGGGGCGGAGGCCAGCCGGCGCCCACGACGTGCTCGTTGAGGTTCTCGCCCGCGCCGACGCCGAGGGTGAAGCGCCCACCGCTCAAGATGCCCAGCGTCGCGGCGAACTGCGCCACGATCGCCGGGTCGTACCGGACCATCGGGCACGTCACCGCCGTCACGAGGCCGGCCCGCTGCGTCCTGGAGGCGATCGCCCCGAGGACGGTCCATGCGTGGGGTGAGTGCCCCTGCTTGCCCGACCACGGATGGTAGTGGTCGGAGATCGCCACGAAATCGAAGCCCAGCTCCTCGGCGCGGCATGCGTTCCGCAGCAGAGCCTCGGGGCCGTGCTCCTCGCACATGAGCTTGTAGCCGTAGGATGCCATGCGAGGGCGAGGGGCAATCACGATGCCGCGCGGGGCCGCACCTCGCGCGGTCGCCCTGAACGCGTTACATGCTCGAATCATGGCCGGCGCAGAGCCGATCAGCGTCGCCTTCGGACGCCCCTTCACGATCTTCCTCCTCTCGCCGGCAAACCTGGGCGGCGAGCGCGCCCGACTCGTGCTCAACCGCGCCGCGGGTTTCCCGCTCGCCGAGCAGCTCCGGTCGGCCACGGGCGCACCGCTCGGGCAGGTGTTCAGCTTCGTGAGTGGGCTCTATTTCCGGGGCAAGATGACCTACGCCGCGGCGTTCGGCCGGCCGCCGGAGGGGCTGACCGGTGGACTCGTGATCAGCCCCGGCGACGGGCTGCGCTTCCCGCACGAGCTCGTGACCGTCGAATGCCTGCGAGCCTGGGCCGCCGTACCGGTCGACGCGAGCAATCCCCGCTTCACCGAGCCGCTGGTTCGGCACGCGGAGGCGCTGCACCTCGTGCACGGCGCGCGAGCGCGGTTCGTGCTGCTGGGCAGCGTCGCCACCGACAAATACGTGCGACCGCTGACGGCGGTGTTCGGCGACAACCTGCTCTTCCCCTCGGACTTCGTCGGTCGCGGAGACATGAGTCGCGGAGCGCTGCTCCTTCGGGCCGCGCGCGACGGCCGCGAGCTCGCCTACGAGCCGGTCGGCGGGGCGCGGCGGCACGGGCCGCGAGCGCCGGGGATTGCCCGGGCGGCGCGCGAAGCGTCCGGCGGGAACGCTCGCGCGCAGGAAGTGGTGATCCTCATCGGCCTACCCGGCGCGGGCAAGAGCACGTTCTTCCGCGCGCGCTTCGCGGCGAGCCACGCCCACGTGAGCAAGGATCTCATGCGCAACCACCGCCGGCCGCAGCGCCGGCAGGAGGAGCTCATCGCCGATTCGCTCGCGGCAGGGCGGTCGCTGGTGGTGGACAACGTCAACGCCGCCGTCGAGGATCGCGCGCCGATCATCGCCGCAGCCCGCCGGCACGGGGCGCGCGTCGTCGGCTACGTCTTCGAGTGCACCCCGAGCGAATGCGTCGCGCGCAACTCCGCACGCGAGGGGAAGGCGCGCATTCCGCGGGTGGGTATCTTCGCGCAGGCGAAGCGCTTCGTTCGCCCGACCCCCGAAGAAGGATTCGACGAGCTCTACACGGCCCGTCCGCTGGTGGAGCATCGATTCGAGGTCGTCGCGCTCACGCGATGACCCGGGGTCAACGCGCCCGGGCCCAGCGAGCGCCTCACGGATCGTACGAGATCCCCGTGAGCCCGTTGGCCTGCAGGCGCGCGCGGAGCGACGCCAGCGTCGCGCTCGAGGGCGCGAGCGCGTCGGCCACCTGCATCGCCGAGAAGACCGCGGCTTCCTGCAGATCCATCCCCGTCGTGTGCTGCCCCGAGAAGTAGAGCCCGTTGCGGCCCTGAACGCCGTTGAGCGATCGCGTCGCCTGTATGACGCTCGGCGTGATGAGCGGGTGCAGGAACGTCCGCTCGGCGAGGATGTTCCGCGGCTGGACCTCTCGCTGATTGACCCAGGACTTGAAGACGTCGACGGTCCCACCGTTGGGGAGCTTCGGCTGAAACGCCCCCAGCCAGACGCTGCCCTCGCACTCGAGGCCCGTGGTCTCCGCGTTGTAAGCCGCCCAGAAGTCGCGATCCCAGTACACGTACGCGGGGTCGCTGTGGATGACGAGGCGGGACGAGAAGTACTCGTAGCCCTGGAGGAACGAGACGATGTCCGCGGCCCATGAAAGGGGCTGCAATAGGCCTGCGCTCGTGTGCGGAGGAATGTTGACGACGATCGCATCGAACGGGCCGAAAGAGCCCGCAGGGGTCGTCACGGTCCACGCGCCGTTGGCGAACGAGAGAGATTGGACCGGGGAATTGAGCTGCAGCGACGCAATCGGGCTGCTGGACAACATCGTCTGCAGGTTCCCCTGCAAGCCAATCTTCGAATTGCACGTGGTGGCGCCCTGCAGGAGATTCGCCGGGAACGCGAGCGCGAAGGTCTGGAGAATGGAGCGAACCGAGCTGACGGCGGCGTTGGCGTGCGTCGTGCCGATGAGCGCGGCGATCCACGGGAAGAGGATGCTCTGCTTGAACCCGTCGGTCAGCGGCAGGCTCGCGATCCAGGCGCTCACGGTCGTGTCCCACGAGATGTTCCCGAGGATCGCGTTGCGCGCTTGCTGGGTGTAGATGGCGAAGTCCACGGCCGAGAGGGGCGTCAAGTACGGCATCGTGGACGAGAAGGCGTTGAAGATGCCGCCGTAGGGAAAGACATCCAGGCTTCCGGGGGCCACGATGGTCTGATCGTTGGTGCCCGGATTGGCTGCGTTGTAGAGGCCAAGCTCCTCGAGCAGCGTCACGTAGATCGGGTGCGTCGCCGGGGTGAAGAACTGCGCGCCGACGTCGACCGCGTACGACTGGCCCTGGTACGTGATGGTGGTCGTATCGGCGTGTCCGCCGATCTTTTCGCGCGACTCGAAGATCGTGACGTCGCAGTCGCCGGCGAGGAAATAAGCGGCCGCGATGCCGCCGGCGCCGGCGCCGAGGATGGCGACGCGCGGCGTGCCCACCGCGGAGGTGGCGCGGAGCTGCCGCTCGCCCCCGGCGGAACCGCAGCCGAGCAGGCCGGCCGCGCCGAGCCCTGCGCCGCCCCTGATGGCGTCGCGGCGGGAGACATGGATCGGAGAATCGGAGGGGAGTTTCGGCTTCATGGATCTCTACAGAAGTGGTAGGATTAATTGATGAAAGATGGGGCAACGGCGCCCATTCCAGCGCCATCGCTCGCATCTAAGCACCTCAGCCGTGCACCGCCAACCGTCCGAACGGATGACATGTCATTTGAGACGCGCATCGTGCGGGTTGAGACGCGCGGCAGGGGTCGGCCAAGTCCGCCTCCCTCGAGGACCGCGCCATCGGCACGCCCATGAGCCATGGCCGCTGCCGCGGGCGCCGCGCCTCAGAAGATGTTGCCGATCGTGAACTCGAAGTCGCTGTGGTTTTCGTAGGGGAGCGGCTCGAGCGGGAAGCCCCATTCGAAGCGCAGCGGTCCGAGCGGCGAGAACCACCGGATCCCGAAGCCGCTCGACGTGCGCAGGTACCCGAGGCTGTCCGGGAACGTGAAGCAGGGCTGCACGACCTTGTCGAACTGCGGCGCCGGCGTGGTCCGGCAGAACTGGTCTTCCAGGTTCCAGGCGTTGCCGGCGTCGAAAAAGACGACGCCGCGGATGCCGACCTTATCGATGATCGGGAACTCGACCTCGACGTTCGTGTACGCCTGAAGGTTGCCTCCGATGTTCGCGCCGTTGGCGATGGGCGGCGCGTTCGGGTCGAGCGACGACGTGAGGGGCAAGCGCGGGCCGATGCTCCGCAGGTAGAAGCCGCGGACGTCGAGGATGCCGCCGAGGAAGTACCGCTGGAAAATGGGCACGCCTTGCGGGTCGGGACTCGTGACCATGCCGGCGTTCGTGAACCAGTGGAGGACGAACCCCGAGCCCGGCATCCCGGTGGCGCCGCCCAGAGGGAAGTAGAAGTTCAGCTTGAAGAAGTTGCGGATGTAGTTGAACTCGCTGCCGAGGAGCGACGTCGCGAGCTCCGACGAGACCTGGAAGAAGATGCCGGAAGTCGGGAAGAGGCGGTTGTCGCGCGTGTCCCAGGTGAGCGTTGGCCGCAGCGAGACGACGCGCCCCGAGTTGAAGAGGTTCGCGAGCGGCAACTGCTGGAAGATGCTCACGAAGCCCGGCGCAGCGCCGAAGAAGGTGTTCGACGGCGACGTGTCGACGGAGTCCCACTCGAGGGTCCCCGTGAGGCTGAGGCGCAACCACGGGTTGATGAGCGCATAGCCGAAGGTGAGGTTGCCGCCGACGCTGCGCCGCGCGAAGTTCGGGAAGACGTAGAGCGTGTCGTAGAGCTCCGTGCTCGCGTTCCAAAGCGAGTCGAGGAAGTACGGCTCGAAGAAGCGCACCGTCACGAGCTGCCGCAGCGCCGATACCTGCGCCTGCAGGGCGAGCGCCTGCCCGTTGCCGAAGAGGTTCGCCTGCTGCACCTGGGCGGTCGCGATGAAGCTCTCGATCGAGCTGAAGCCGGCGCCGACC
>CALKVG010000546.1 GCA_937998045.1 uncultured Myxococcales bacterium | reverse complement strand
CACTCGCGGGCCCACCTTCAGGTTGGGCGCCGGGCCCACTCGCGGGCCCACCTTCCAGGATGTTTCCTCGCAACGGATGTAGCGGGTCACGGGTGGGGGGTACCCCCCCTGTGGAGCGGGCCGCGAGCGCCGTGAGGGAGCCCATTCGCCTGTTTTTGTTGCCTGCGCTATGTACCCGGATACACCTTCTTCCTCGTCCCGGAGCCACGCATTGAGTATCGCCGACCAGATTCGCGCCCTCGAGAAACTCGCGCAGATAGACGCAGACCTCAAAGAACTCCAGGAGCAGCTCGCGCAGGAACGCGCCACCCTCGACGGGCTGAAATCCGGCATCGCCAGGCTCGACGAGAAGCTCGCGGTTGATCGCAGCGCCGTGGCCGCGATGGACAGGACGCGCGGCGAATTGATCCAAGACGTTCGCAACATGAACCAGCAGCTCGAGCACTCGCGGGACAAGCTCGCTCGATCGCGGACCGAGCGCGAGTCGAACGCCGCGCAGCGCGAGCTCGAGGAGCTTCGCAAGCTGGTGCGCGATCGCGAGGAAGAGATAGGCAAGCTGACCGCGGACGCCGACGCCGCCCGGCAACAGATCGAGCTGACCGAGGCCGACCACAAGAAACTGGTCGAGGAACTCGCGGCCAGGGAGGGCGACATCAGCTCGAAGCTCGGTGAGGTCGGGGTCCAGGCGCAGAGCAAGAAGCTCGAGCGCGACGCCGCGGCCAAGGTGCTTCCCCCGGCCCTGTACCGCCGTTACGACATGATTCGCTCGAAGCGCGGCACGGCCATAGCGCAGACGAGCGACGGGACCTGCAAGGCCTGCCACATGTCGCTGCCGCCGCAGCTGTTCCATCGCCTCCGGCGCGAGCCCATTCTCGAGCAGTGCCCCTCCTGTCACCGCATCATCTACTTCGCGCCCTCCGGGCCGGTGGGTGCCTCCCCCGAGGCCACGGGCCGCGGAGGCTGAACGGGCTTCCGCTCGAGGCGCGGCACGCGATACGCTCTCGCCGTAGCCAATCGGCCGACATGAAAAGCTGCCCGGTTTGCCAGCGCTCGTTCCCGAACGACGCCGGTTTCTGCCCTGAGGACGGGACCCCCCTCACCGCAGCAAGCCTGGCGCCGGTTGCGCCGTCCGCTGACGACGCGAGAATCGGCGCGCGGTTGTGCGGCCGCTACGAGATCCGGCGCGTCGTGGCGGACGGCGGTATGGGCCGCGTCTACGAGGGGATCGACAAGCAGACGGACTCGCGCATCGCCGTCAAGGTGCTCCACGACGACGTGGCCCGCGACGAGGTCGCGCTCGAGCGCTTCAAGCGCGAGTACGAGATCAGCGCCCTCTTGCCGCACGAGCACATCGTCAACGTCCTCGACTTCCAGCGTGATGCCGTCTCGAAGACCTGGCTCCTCGTCATGGAGTTTCTCGATGGGGAAGAGCTGCGCTACGTCCTCAAGCGAGAGAAGGTCCTTCCGCCGGAGCGCCTCGTGCGGATGCTGTCGCAGGTGGCCATCGGCCTCGACGAGGCCCATGCCAGAAACTTCATCCACCGCGATCTCAAGCCCGACAACCTGTTCCTCTGCGGCACGCGCGAGGGGGACATCGTCAAGCTCCTCGACTTCGGCTCGGTGAAGGACCAGAGCGGCAACCGCAAGAAGCTCACCGTCCTCGGGACGACGATTGGGAGCCCCTACTACATGGCTCCGGAGCAGGCGCAGGGGCTCGATACGATCGACGCTCGCGCCGACGTCTTTGCGCTCGCCGCGCTGGCCTACGAGTGCATCACCGGCGAGGTCCCGTTCGGCGGGAACAACGGTCCGTCGATCTTGCTGGCGATCATGACGAAGGACCCGGACCCTCCGAGCGCGAAAGCGCAAGGGGCGAAGCATCCGATTCCGCCGGCGATCGACGACGTCATCGAACATGCGCTCGCGAAGAATCCGGCCATTCGCACGAAGAGCGTTGGCCAGCTTGCGGAGGCAGTGGGCCGGGCGTACGGCCTCGAGGGCGACCACCGTCAGTGGGCGACAACCCCGCAACCGGAGCTTGCCCGTCAGATCGCCGAGGCGAGACCGCGGACGATGGCGCCGAGAGTCGCACCGCTCGCCGTCGCAGCCGACCCGTTCGCCGCCCCGGCGCAGGTCGGGCCGACGATGCCCATGGCGGCCGTTCCGTCCGCGCCCTTGCGGCAGCAGATGGACCAAGCTTTCGCGGCCGTTCGCGAGGACGAGCTCGCGTCGGGCGTGCCGGGGGTCCCCATGGGAAAGCCCGCTTGGGTGCTGCCCCTGGCGGTCGGCGTCCTGGCTCTCGTCGTCGGTGGCGCGATCACCCTCGTCGTGATGATGCACTGACGCCGATCTCGCGTCGATCGTCGCGCTCTGCGGACGACCCGTCCTTACATCGCGCGCGTTGGATCGGTCGACCCTCACGGCGGGTCTCGCGTCGCGCGTTGCCTTTTGCACGGGGGAACGCGAGCCCCAGATCGGCGCCAAATGAGCGCCTCGCGCGGGAAAGTTTCGACTGCGCGCAACTGCGCTCACTTGGCTCGCACCATGCAAAAGCGGGCAACCGGGGTCCTGGTCTGAAGTTTCTCGAACCCGGGAGGATGACGTGCAGCCCTCATCGAAGCGACCCGCGCGTTTCTACGAGCCGAACCGAGAGCTTGCCGCGTTGGTCGACCCCGACGCGTCGCGAGCTCCGGCCGCCCACGACGCCGAGTTTCCGGGCCCGCGCGAGCGCGATGCCGCCGACGACGATCCCACGCTGTTCTACGGAGCGTCGCACGCGTCGATCCTTCCGCCTCGGCCGGATACCCCCGTCCCGCAGCCGAGGGTAGGGAAGGCGCCGCGCGTGCCGAGCCTCCGTGGAGGGATGCGCATTCCCCAGCGGCTGGAGAGCCAGCGGGGCGCGGTCCTGCCCACGGCCGACGAGGAGGACCGAACGATCCTTCGCCCCACCCCCGAAGGTCTCTTGCTCCGCACGTCCCCGAGCAGCGCGCCTCCAGCTCCGGAGGGTCGCGGGAAGCGTCCGGCGGGTCGCAGGCTCGAGCGCGCGAGCGACGTCGGCGACCCTCCCTCGGCGGTCATCACCGCGAGGTCACGGATCACCCGACCCGACTCGACGAAGTCCGTCGCCGCGGCGCTCGTAACGATGGGCGCGTTCGTCGGGCTGGTGACGGCCGCCATCGCGCGCGGAGACGCCGACGGCCTGCTCGACGCGACCGCCAGCCTGGTCGGGTCCGATCACTCGAACACCGCGCGCCCCGCCGCCGCGGTCACGCCGTTTCCCGAGGTGACCGCGCTGCCGGCCGCGAATCCGAAGGCGCCGGCGCTCGGGACCGACCAGAATCCGGCGCCTGGCGCTTGCCTGGCCGCTGCGGAGACTACGGCAACCGCCGCCCCAGCGCCCGCCGCGCCGGTGCCCTCGACACGCGCGAGCGCCCGCGCTGCTCCCGCCTGGGAACCGGTCGCAATCGCCCGGGCGAGCGCGTCCAGGCCGACGACCGGGACGCACTCCGCGTCTCGACCAGCTTCGCCGTCGGCCGGGGGAACCGCAGCGAGCGCTTCGAACGGCGGCGGGTCTTCGCACTCGTCGAAGGGCGCAAAGCCCGCACCCAGCGCTCCGGAATACGAGAGCGCGGCTGCCGCCGACGCGCTCGCGAAGGCGCAGCTGGAAGCCTCGCTCCGGTGAACCGAGTGCGGGCGTGACGGGTTTGCTATGCAAACCCCATGACGGAACGGGCTCCCCTGGGCGGTGACGGTCGCGGTGTATTGCTCGTGACGGGTGCGCCCGGGTGGCTTGCGGACGCCTTCCTGCGGTCACTCGATCGCGAACCGCTCGATGGCGTCGCTCGCGTGCGTTGTCTCGTGCAGCCCGCGACGTCCCCGGCCGATGTCTCGGAGGGCAAGCTCCGCTGGGGCGTCGACGCCGAGGTCGTTCATGGCGATTTGCTGGACCCGGCGTCGGTGGAGCGCGCAGTTCGCGGGGTCGACCTGATCGTGCACGCGGCGGCCATCATGCACGTTCGGCGGATCGACGAGTACTACGCCATCAACGCGCAGGGGACTCGTGCACTCGCGCGCGCCGCGGCCCGCGCCGGCGCCAAGCGATTCGTTTACGTCAGCACGAATGCAGCCGCCGGTCGCTCCGACTCCCGCGATCGCTCGCTCCGCGAGACCGATCCGGACCGACCCCTCAGCCACTACGGCCGGAGCAAATGGCTCGGGGAGCGCTGGCTTTTCGAAACCGGCGGCAGCATGGAGCGCACTGTGCTTCGCCCGTGCATGTTTTACGGACCTCCGGTTCCGCAGCGGCACGTCGACCTTTACCGGCGGATCCGCTCGAGTCGTATGCCACTCGTGGGTCGCGGGGCGTACGCTCGAAGCCTCACGCACATCGACAATCTCGTCCAGGGCCTACGGCTGGCTTTGACTTCGTCGCGCGCGCCGGGGCAGGTTTACAACATTGCCGACCGCGAACCGTACACGACGAAAGCGGTCGTGGACGCCATGGCGCGCGCCCTCGGGGTCGAGGCGCGTTACATACCGCTCCCCCCTGTCGCGGCGGAGATCGCGTACATCGCCGACGGCCTGCTCTCGACGGTCGGCGTGTACCATCAGACGCTGCATCTCGTCGGCGAAGCGAACTGGAACGTAGGGGTGTCCATCGAGAAGGCCGCAGACGAACTCGGCTATCGCCCCCGCGTCGCTCTCGAAGAAGGAATGCGCGGCGCCATCGACTGGTGCCGCGAGCGCGGTCTCCTCTGACGCTCTCTCCCCGTTCGAGGCGGGTCGTCTAAACCGACTTGCGACCCGCCCAGTAGAAGAAGAAAAGCCCGCGGCGCTCGACTTCGGGCCGGCAGGGGAGCGCGTGAAGGAGCTCGCTGACGGCGAACCACGAGTCGAGATACTCGTACATGTACGGCCATTCTTCTTGGTGCTGCAGGCGGAAATTGCGGAGGCCGGCGGTCGGCCAGGTGAGCCACGGCTTGCTCAGTCCCCAGAATGCCGCGCGCAACTGAAGGGAATCGTAGTGATCGAGCACCATCAGGCGCCCGCCGGGGACGAGGACCCGCACGCACTCGTCGAGCGTCTTCCCGATGCGAACGACGCCGCCCAGGTGGTGAAGCGAGTGCATGCAGACGACGGCATCGAAGGTGTTCTCCGCGTAGGGCAGGGCGCTCGCGTCCGACGCGGTCAACTTGGCCCAGGGCTCCTTCTGCAGATCCGGATCGATCGTGATGTCGGAGCCCGAGAGGTCGGTGAAGCCTTCGTCGTGCATTATACGGAGGGCCTCGCCGGTGCCGCAGCAGAGGTCGAGCAGACGCGCGCTGCGCGGCAGATCCAACGCGCCGAGACGCTGCAGCTTTCTCTTGTGCGACGACGCCCGTCGCGCGACGAGCTGCTTGCTGCGGTACGCGTCATGCCAGCGGGCGGACTCGCCGTGCGCGTGCGCGCCGCCGGCTGGAGCCGATTCGAGGCGTTGCATGAGCGCCTTTTGCCATGGGCGCGATCGAGCGGCAACGTCGCTCTCGAGAGGCGGCAGAAATGAGGCGGGGCAAAATGCCCGTGTAGGCCCCTTCGGGTTGCCCATCACCGAGGGACTCGCTACGGTCACCACCGTAATGGGGAAGTGGTCCGGGCTCGAGGCCTTCAACAAGGACGCCGTCTCGAACGCCGGCTATCTCTACACGAGCAACGCGCGCGCCAGCAGCGTTCTGGCCAATCGTCGATTGACGGACGCGGTGCTCGCCAGCACGGACTTCCGCGGCAAGCGCGTGCTGGACGTCGGGTGCGGCGACGGGACCTACACGCTCGAGCTGCTTTCGCAGGGCCATGCCGCTTCCGTTCACGGAATCGACCATGCGGAACGTGCGGTCGAGCTCGGGCGCACGCGTGCCGCGAACAAGGCGCTCACGTTTTCGTCCGGTAGCGCCGAAGCGCTACCTTTCGGCGACGACTCGTTCGACGTCGCCCACCTGCGAGGCGTCCTTCATCATCTGGACAAGCCCCGGGACGCGCTACGGGAGGCGCTGCGTGTGGCGCCAGTCGTCGCCGTCACCGAGCCGAATGGATACAACCCTGTCCTGAAGATCCTCGAGCGCGTCTCGCCGTATCACCGGGCGCACGAAGAGCGCTCCTTTTTCCCCGCGACCCTGCACGCGTGGGCGCGCCGGCTCGGGGGATCCGTGCGCTCCGGGCAGTTCGTCGGCCTCGTTCCCTTCTTCTGTCCCGACACTCTCGCGGGAGCGCTGAAGGCCGTGGAGCCCTTTTGCGAACGAGCCCCTCTATTTCGCAGCATCTGCTGTGGGACCTATGTTTTCGTCGTCGAGCGCCGCCCGACTTCCTGATCTCCCGGGCGCGCGGATCGGGACGTCCATGACGCGCGTGACGTCGGTCGTAGTGCCCACTCTCAACGAGGACTTCTCCGGCGCAGCGCAGCGCCTCAACGAATGTCTATCGGCCCTGGACGGCGCGTTCGAAGTAATCTTCGTCGATGACAGCTCCGACGAACATCGAGCGAGGGCGGGCGAGCAGATCGCCGCGACCGACCCACGCATCGACGTGCGGATCGTCGAGGGACCTCACGCCGGAAAGGGCGCGGCCATTCGTCGTGGAGTCACCGAGGCGCGAGGATCCGTCATCTTCACGATGGACGCCGATCTTCCGGTTCCGCTGGAGCACGTCGGCCAATTCTTGCGCCTGCTCGATGAGGGCGCCGACGTGGTCATCGCCGAGCGCCCTCTCGACCGGGCGTTCGACAGCGCGCTGCGGTATGCCGTCTCGCGCGGACTTCTCGTCATCCAGCGCGCATTCGTTTTCCACTCCGGGCAGTTCAAGGACACGCAGTGCGGCTTCAAGGCCTTCCGCGGCGATCTTGCGCGCGACATCGCCCGCGGGCAGCTCGTCGACGGCGGAATGTACGATCTCGAGTACCTGTTCGACGCTCGCCGGCAAGGCGCGCGGATCGTGACCGTGCCCGTGGTTCCCAACGCGGAGGTTCGCGAGTCGCGCGTCGACGTCTGGGGCTGCATAAGGCGCGATTGGATCGACGTCGTGCGCATCCGGCTGAAGCCGCGACAAGCGCGCCGCAGAACGGACTAGCGATTCGTCCGCCAGAGCTCCCAGTCGCCGCTGCTCGCGACGCGCGCGGCGCGGCTCCGGACCGCCACCAGCGCCCCCGCGACGGGCGCCAGCTTCGAAGCAGCACGAGGTCTGTCTCTTATACACATCTGACGCTGCCGACGATCTTACGCGTG
>CALKVG010000545.1 GCA_937998045.1 uncultured Myxococcales bacterium | reverse complement strand
GCTGACCTGGTTCACCGCATTTGCTTCATTGAGCCTGCTGATGGGGCTCGCGGTCGCAGGCGTCTCCGTCGCGATGAAGGGCAAGCACGCGGCGTCGGCGGACGTGCCGGCCCTCTCCGACAGCGCCAGCGCCGGGGCTTCCTCCGCGGGGCTTTCCGCGGCGACCGAGCAGCCGCTCCCGCCCGTCGAACCCACCGCGGCGTCGAACGCGCAGACCGCGGGGTCGGGGACGGCCCCGCCGGTCGCGACTGCGACCTTCGGCGCGACGTCGCCCGCGAGCGGCGGCGCCTCCACCGCCGGCTCGCCGACGTCCAGGCCGCTGCCGCGCTCGACCTCGCAGCCGCCGCCGAGGCCCGCTTCGCCGCCGTCCCCCGCCCAGCCGAAGCCGTCCAAACCCAGGCCGGTCGACCTCGGCATCTGATCGGGGGCCGTCGTGGAACGGCGCGGGAGCGCGGATGCGTTGGTGCGAGCGATCCTCTCCGTCGGCGATGGCGCGCTGCGGGCGGCCTACGTCGCCAGCGTGGTGCGCGAGGAGCCGGTCGAAGGGCTCGCGCGCACGCTCGACGAGATCTGCGGGCGCGCCGAGCAAGCGGAGGCCGCTGCGCGCGAGGCTCTCCTGGCGATCGTCGACGCGCTCAACGGAGCGGCGATGGGCCCGCTCTTGCAGTCGCTGCGCGAGCAGGCCGCGGGCGAGTCGCTCCTGGCGCTCGAGCGCCTCATCCGTTACCCCGCTGCGCCGGGTCGCGAGTCCGGGACCGAGAGCGCGCGCGGAGGGGCGGGGATCGCCCACCCGGGGCAAGTGCTGGCGCGCGACGGACGGCCGCTGACGCTCGGCGAACGAAAGTCGCTCGCGCGGCGCCCGGATCGCGAAACGTTGCAGCGGCTGTTCACGGATCCGCATCCCGACGTGATGCGCCGGTTGCTCCGGAACCCGCGCGTGACCGAGGACGACGTCGTCCGCATCGCGGCGAGGCGTCCGGGCCGCAGCGAGCTGCTGGCCGAGATCACCCGCGAGACGCGCTGGGTTCACCGGCCGCGCGTGCGGATGGCGCTGGTCATGAACCCGGCCACGCCGCCGGAGATGGCCATGCGCATCGCGGGGCTGCTGCTACGGCCCGAGCTCGAGCTCGTCGTTCGTTCGCCGGGCGTGCCCGCGGCGGTGCGCGCCGTGTGCCTCGAGCACCTCGAGCGCCGCCCGCCGGTGGCCCCCGCAGGAGGCGCAGGGCCGGTGCACTGACGGGGGGTCAGCCCTCTTCTTCTTCGATTTCCCAGCGCGCGAGGGCGGTCATTCCGATGGCGGCGGCGCAAGACGCGCACAGCGGAGCCTTGTCGAAACGGACGTCGTCGCCGCGCGTCCACATGTAGACGCCGCTGCCGGTGAGCTCGAACCCGGATTCGTCGGCCGCGTCGGGCAGGACGGCGCCGCACGCGTCGCAGGCGGTCGCGGGGGCGACCTCGAAGAGGACGTCGTGCGAGGCCGTGTAGACGGTCTCCTCCGCGGGGTCCGCGGTATCTTCGACGGTCCCGGGTGCCTTCGTCATCGCCCGCAACGATAGCGCGCACGCAGGCGATCGCAACGGAGAGCCGCGGCCGAAAAGCCACCGCTAGCGGAGCAGGAGGAACGCAGTGCCTGCGAGTACGACGACGACCCCCACGACGAGAGCCACGACCACCCACGCGGGGACGTGGGTGCCGGGGATTTCGATGCGCTCTTCTTCGCCGTCGAAGTGCGGGTCGAAGGGGCCTGGCGGGGGACGGCTCGAGACGCGCCGCGCCATCGCCGCCGGGGGCAGCGAAGCGTGAGCTCCGGCTCCCGAGTATACGATGGTGGACGACAGCCCTTGCGGCGCGCTCGAGCCCGGTCCGAGCATCGGGTCCACCGGGGGCGGCGACGACGAGAGCTCGGGCATCAGCCGGCGGTGGGGCTCGGTGTTGTCCGCCGGCTCCTCCGGAAGGGCGTACTTGCGGTACTTGAGGACGTCGTGGTCGGGGCTGACCGCTTGCAGGCCCTCGCCGTCGAAATTCACGACGATGACCGTGATGTTGTCATGACCGCCCGCCTGGTTGGCGCGCTCGGTGAGAAGCTTGCACGCTTCGATGGGCTCGGAGCTCGCGCGTAGGACTTCGCGTACGTCGTCGAAGCGGACCATGCCGCTCAGGCCGTCCGAGCAAAGAAGGAGCGTGTCGCCCCGCTTCAGCTCGCAGAACGTGAGGTCGACCTGGACGGTGTCGGCCGTGCCCAGCGCCTGCAGGATGATGTTGTTGTGCTCGAAGGTCTCGGCTTCTTCCTCGGTGAGCTGGCCGGCCTCGATGAGCTGATTGACGAGCGACTGGTCGCGGGTGAGCTGCACGAGGTGGCCGTCGCGCAGGACGTATCCTCGGGAGTCGCCGACCTGGGCGAAGAAGAGATAGTCGTCGACGAGCGCGGCGGCGGTGACGGTCGTCCCCATCCCGCGGCGCGTTCGATCGAGCTTGGCCTCCTGGAAGATGCGCAAGCCAGCGGCCTCGATGCCACGGACCAGGCGTCGCGCCAGCTCGTCTCGCGACAGGGCATGCCCGTCCTCCAGCCCCTCGACCATGCGCTCGTAGAGGATGTCGACCGCCAGCTGGCTGGCGATCTCCCCGGCGGCGGCGCCGCCCATGCCGTCGCAGACAGCGAAGAGCGACCCCTGCGGGCCGACCACCGTCGACCGGTTCGCCTCGAGCAGCCCTCGCGCCTTGCGCGACAGGTCGGCGACCAGAAAGTTGTCCTCGTTGTGCTCGCGGATCTGTCCGACGTCGGTGCGCGCGAAGACCTTCACGCGGATCTCGCCCTGGGCGACGCTCGAAGATTCCTTCGAGTCGCCGGGCGTCGGCGCGGCGTGGGGACGTTGGGGCTGCGTCACGTGGTGAGAGGTCTCCTCGTCATGCCCCGGCGCGGGCCGCGTCGAGGTCGAAGCGAAAGAGCTGCTGACCGATGCGGAATTGATCGCCGTGCCGCAGGCGCACCTCATCGCGCACCTGCAAGAATGTGCCGTTGGAGGAACCCAAGTCGGCAATCACGAAGCGCCTCGGAGAGTCCGCCGTGGGGCCGCTGTATGCCCGCACGACGGCGTGTCGGCGCGACAGGAACGGGTCGTCGGTGAAGACGATGTCGCCCGACTCGCGGCCGATGACCGTCTCGGCCTTCCGCACGTGAAACACGTCGCGAACGACGCCCTCTATGGTGCGCTGGCTGAGCCGGGCGTACCGCGGGGCGGCCGGCGTTCCGAACAGCAGCGTACCGTTCTCGGACGCCACCCCGAACCCCTCCTCGGCATGCTTCACGACCTCAAACCTTAGCACCTGTTGTCCCACCAGGAACAACTCTTGATCCCTGAGAAGCTGCTCGGAATCGGCTGTAATTGGCAGGTTTGCTTCGCCGCCGTGCGCGGGCAGCACTCCTGCCCGAGCGTCGGCGACGCTTGGGCTACGCGCAACCTCGTGGTTCGTATCGCGGGCCACGTCATGCGGGGCCAGCGCGCTTCGCCCTCCGGCGCCGGCAGCGCCAGCCGCGCCAGGGCGTCCCTCCCCCGCGCGCGACTCTCCGGATGGGCTCCTCGAGCCGGGCGCTTCGAAGGGGATCCGAACGAACACACCGTTGACGCTCTCCAGGTCACGGAGGAAGAAGGCCCCCGAGCGCAGCGAGATCCGCGCGTGCCGCGGAGAGATGTACCGATCGTCGCCGATGACGATGTTGCCCTCGAGGCGCCCGATGTCCGTCGTCTCGCCGACCGGGTAGCTCGGGCCCTCGCCGCCGTCGCGCGCGATCAGGACCAGGCGGGCGCGAGGCCTCGGCGCGCCTGCCACCGGGGTCGTCGAGTGCGCGGGCTGCGGGGCGCTGGCGACGACCACCGCCGGCGCCGCGGCCGCGATGGCCGGGGGAGGGGAGGCGGGTATCGGCGCAGGCGCGACTGCCATGGGCGCCGGTGCGACCGGCGCCGGGGCGACGGCCTCCGACGCGGCAATCAGGGGAGGCGACGGATGAAAGGCGATCACTTGAGCCGACGCGAGCGACGCACCGCAGAAGCGGCAGAACTGGGCCGAAGCTTCGCACACGCCACGGCATCGCGGGCAGAGGCGCGACGACGAGGCGGGCGTCGCGTTCGGGGCGGGGCCGAGGTCGAC
>CALKVG010000544.1 GCA_937998045.1 uncultured Myxococcales bacterium | reverse complement strand
GCGTAGTTCGATGTCAGCCGCCACCCGATTTCAACACGGCCCGGGACGACGCCCCGGCCGCACAGCCCACCGCGAACGCGGAGACAATCGCGCCGAGAAGCCTGCGTCGCGCTCGCGTCTCGGGCGTGTCCGGAGCGAGCGAGTCCGAGAGCAGCTGCGTCACGTTGCCTGTCATCACGGTCGTCATCGGACCGAGCTTCGCGTGGATTCGGTGCATTGCATTCTGAACGCCCATGGCGACCACGAGCAAGGCGACGACCGCCGCACGCGCCGGCCCGCCCGCGGGCGGCGATCCGGCGCCGACGACCCCTAGCGCAGCTCCCGATGCAAACAATGCGGACTTGAAGAGCAAGAGCCGGCGCGTCGCGGCGAGCGGCGCGAGCTTGGACCTGCGCTGCAGCGCCGTAACGGTGAGGACGGTGGCCACGAAGATCGGGAACGTCGCGAGCTTCATCCATTCGCTCCGGTCGGCGCCCCGCGCGAAGTCCGCGGCGAGAACGACGAAGTTGCCCGTCACGTGGGCACTGAACACGCCCTCCGCGCCGACGAAGCTGGACGCGTCAGCGAATCCCGCCATGAAGGAGAGGGTGGCGACGACAGCGAACCCCACGCCGGTGATCTCCATGTCAGTCCTTCCGAGTCGTCGCTTCGTGAGTTCCACGGCCGTCTCCTTCGTCTACCGGCCCTCCCCTCAACGCAGCTCGTAGCGCTTCAATTTTTCGTAGAGCGTCCGCAACCCGATGCCGAGCTTCGCCGCGGCCTCACGCCGGTTGCCGCCCACTGCCGCGAGCGTGCGCAAAATCGTTTGCCGCTCCAGCTCCGCCAGTGACCCCGCGCCCGAGCCCGGCGTTGAAGTGTTGGCGGGCGGTGTGCTCCCGTCGATCCAGAGGTGCTCAGGCCGTATCGTAGGTCCGTCGGAGAGAATCATCGCGCGCTCGAGCACGTTCCGAAGCTCGCGCACGTTGCCGGGCCACTCTTCGCTCCGCAGCCGCGCCCTCGCGGCATCTTCGAGCCGCGGCGGCGCGGTCCTCCCCGCCGAAGCCGCGAGCTGCGCAAGCAGCGACTCGGCCAGCGGGACGACGTCCTCTCGCCGCTCACGAAGCGGTGGCAAGCGAATCGGAAACACCGCGAGGCGATGGTAGAGATCCTCGCGGAACGTGCCCTGGTGCGCCATCGCCCGCAGGTCGCGGTTCGTCGCGGCCACCCAGCGGACGTCGACCGCGACCGGGGTCGAGCCGCCGAGACGCTCGAAGCGGCGCTCTTCGAGCACGCGGAGGAGCTTCGCCTGGAGGCCGGGCTCGAGCTCGCCGACCTCGTCGAGGAAGAACGTGCCCCCGTGGGCGAGCTCGATCCGCCCGCGGCGCTGCGCGTGCGCGCCGGTGAACGCACCCTTCTCGTGTCCGAACAGCTCGCTCTCGAGCAGATCCCTGGTCAAGACGGCGCAATTGATGGCGATGAACGGCGCCTTCGCGCGCGGGCTCGTCTCGTGGAGGAGCCGCGCGGCAATCTCCTTCCCGGTGCCGCTCTCGCCCTGGAGCAGGACGGTCGCCGCGCTCTTGGCGACCCGAGTGAGCGCATCGACCACCGGGGCCATCGCCGGCGCGCCGAACGTGAGCGACACGGACGTCGAGAGCTCGGCGCGCAGGGTGGCGGCCAGCTTCGCGCGCCGCTCGAGCGCGCCGGCGACGAGGTCGCGTATGGCCACCGGGCTCGAGACGGGCTTCTGCAGATAGTCGTACGCGCCCAGCTTCATCGCCTCGACCGCGGTCGCTACGTCGCCGAAGGCCGTTAGCACGATCACCTCGACATCGGGCTGCTCAGTGCGGACCACGGTCATCCCGTCGGTCCCCGGCATCCGGAGGTCCGTGAGGACGACATCGAACGGCTCCTCGCGCGCGGCGCGCATCGCCGCGGCGCCGTCCGCGGCCTGAACCACCTCGTGCCCGCTGCGCTCGAGCGCCTCGGCGAGAAAGCTGCGGAGGCTCTCCTCGTCGTCCACCACCAGGATTCTTCCCACCCGCCTGTCCACGCTCTTCATGCGGGCCTCTGTGGCTTCGAAGCGACTGGAAGAACGAGGCGGAATACAGCGCCGCCCTGGTGATGCGTCTCGCCGCTGAGGGTACCACCGTGCTGTTCGGCGATCCGCCGTGCGATCGACAGACCGAGCCCCGTCCCGCGCGTCTTCGTCGTCACGAAAGGCTCGAAGATCTGCGACTGGGCACCGGGCGGGAGCCCCGGGCCGTGATCGCGCACCTCGATGAGAGCCTCGCGCGCGTCCCCGGCGATGCGGATTTCGACGGGTGCTTCTCCATCCGGCGTCGCCTGCACGGCGTTTTGGACGAGGTTGCGGATCGCGAGCGACGTACGCTCCGGGTCGAGGTGAAACGTCGCGGGCGCGCCGGAGAGGTCGACGTGCAAGCGCTCCTTCGGAAGAGGCGCGAGCGCGCGGTCGGCGAGCTCGATCGGCTTGACAGCGCGAACCTCGACCGGAGCATCGCGGACGAAGTCGAGGAGCACGTTTGTCAGGCTCTCGAGCCGCTCCGCCCCCTCGACGACGCGCTGGGCCTTTGTTCGATACGGTTCCGCCAGATCTTCGGCAAGTAGCTGCGCATGGCCCTTGAGCCCGGCGAGGGGATTGCGCAGCTCGTGCGCGATGACCGCGGACGCTCGCCCGAGCTCGACGAGGCGACGCTCACCCTCCGACCGCAGCCGGGCATCCCAGAGTCGCACGGTCATGCGAGAGAGCGCGAACCCGAAAGCGACGAGAACCAGCGCGGCGACGGTGGCAACGAGCGAGATCGCACCTACGTCCTTCTGGAGTCGATCCATGAGCGGCGGTTCGAACTCGACCGCGAGGTATGGCCGTGGAAATGGTTGGAGCTGTATGGGTCCCGGCGGCAGCGATCCAGGGCCGGTGGCGGCCCGCGTCTCTGAACGCGGAGGGACCAGCGCGACCATCCGGACGCGGCGGCCGTGGGTCACGACCTCGCCCGGCAAGTACCCCGAAGACGTGATCGTCGGAGCACCCGCCGCGGCAATCACGTGATGGTCTTGGCGGTCGAGCAGCGCGGCATACCGAAGTCCTTGCGCGCCGTGCTTCGAAAGGACCGTCGCGAGCGTCGCCGGGGTGACCTCCGCCTCCGTCTCCCATAGATCGACGATCACGCCCGCGACGAGAGTGTCGCCGTCGCCGCGGATCACGATGTCCGCCGCATTGGCGAGCGCACGTTGCGCCAGAAAGACCGTGGCGGCGAGAGCGAGCGCGGCGACGATGGCCATGGCCACGGCCCCCTTGCCGACCCACCACCACCAGCGCCGCTCGCGTCGTCCACGCATCTCCGCCGACCTCTCGGCGGAGGATACTGCACGAGGACCGTCCACCAGCATGCGGCTCTACGAGGCCCTGCAAGTGGGCGGCCGCCACGCCGTGGGCTCTGACGGGAACCTTCAGCCCCTCCGGGTGCGCTTTCCGCAGTCGGGTCGTGCGAGTTCCGCATGCGAACCCTCGGCGTACGGCGAAATCTCGGCGGCACGCCCGTTGCGAAGCTGCGCAGCATGTGGATCGTGCAGCTCGCGCTCAGGCGCCCATACACGTTCGTGGTGCTCGCCATGCTCATCGTCCTGATGGGAACGGTGACGATCCTGCGCATGCCGACGGACATCTATCCGGAGATCAACATTCCGGTCGTCGCAGCGGTCTGGTCTTACACCGGTCTCGAGCCGCGCGAGATGGAGGGTCGGATCACGACCCAGTTCGAGCGCGCGACCACGACCACCGTGAGCGGGATCGAGCACATCGAGAGCCAGACGCTCGCTGGCGTGTCCGTCACGAAGGTCTTCCTGCAACCCGGCGTCTCCACGGACGCAGCCGTGGCGCAGATCGCGGCCGCGGCGAACCCGATCATGAAGTCGATGCCGCCCGGTACGACGCCTCCACTCATCATCCCGTACAGCGCGTCCAACGTGCCCATTCTCCAGCTCGGTCTCTCGGGCTCCACGCTCGACGAGCAGCAGATCTACGACATCGGAACGAACTTTCTGCGTCCAGCGCTCGCGACCGTGCAGGGCGCGCAGCTTCCGCTCCCGATCGGCGGTAAGCAGCGCGAGATCGTCGTCGATCTCGACACTCCGAAGCTCTACGCGTGGGGACTCTCGCCGTCGGACATCTCGACCGCCGTAAACGATCAGAACCTGGTCCTCCCGACGGGCACCGCGAAGATCGGCCCGTTCGAGTATGCGATCCTCGCCAACGCGAGCCCCGCGATCGTCGACGGCTTCAACAACCTGCCGATAAAGAACGCCGGTGGAACGACCGTCTACTTGCGAGACGTCGCCCACGTGCGCGACGGATACGCGCCGCAGACGAGCTTGGTCGTGACGGACGGTGAGCGAGGCGGGCTCCTGCCGGTGCTCAAGGCGCAGGGGGCGAGCACGCTCGACGTCGTCTCGCGCGTCCACGAGACGGTGCCCGCGGTGCAGGCGACCCTGCCGCAGGGCCTCCAGATCAAGCAACTCTTCGATCAGTCCGTCTTCGTTCGAGGTGCGATCGACGGCGTCGTCCGGGAGGCCATCATCGCGGCGGGGCTGACGGGGCTGATGATGCTCCTCTTTCTCGGGAGCTGGCGCAGCACGCTGATCGTCCTCGTCTCGATCCCGCTCTCGCTCCTCGTCTCCATCATCGTCCTGGGCGCGCTCGGGCAGACGCTCAACCTCATGACCCTCGGAGGAATGGCCCTCGCCGTAGGGATCCTCGTCGACGACGCGACCGTCGCCGTCGAGAACGTGCACCGGCAACGCTCGGCGATGAAGAAGTCGGTCACCGCCGCGATCCTCGACGGGTCGGCGGAGATCGCGGTGCCCGCGCTCGTCTCGACCCTGTGCATTTGTATCGTCTTCGTCCCTGTCGTCTTCATCGCGGGCGCGGCGAAATCCCTCTTCGTGCCACTCGCCATGGCGGTCGTCTTCGCGATGCTCACCTCGTACTTCCTCTCGCGGACGCTCGTGCCGACGATGATGCAGTACCTCTTGCCGCGCGAGCCGCCGGAGGGGGCGGAGGGCCGCGGCGCGCTCGCGCGCGCGCACCGTTTCATCGAGCGCGGCTTCGAGCACGCGCAGGAGGCGTACGGCGGGGCGCTCTCGTGGCTCCTCGAGCATCGGCGAATCTTCATCGGAGCGTTCGCCGCGTTCTTCGCCCTATCGGTCGCGCTGGTGCCGCTTCTCGGTCGGGACCTCTTCCCGAACGTCGACGCGGGCGAGCTTCGAATGCACGTCCGGGCGGTCCCGGGCACGCGCATCGAGGAGACGACGCGGCTCTTCGCGCAGGTGGAGGACCACGTGCGTCGCATCGTCCCACCGGCAGAGCTAGATACGGTGATTCAGAACTCCCATCAGCGGCATCAACCTCGTGCTCGGCGACCCCTCGATGATCTCGTCGGCGGATGGCGAGATGCTCGTGGCGCTGAAGCCCGGGCACGCACCGACCGCCAGCTACGTCCGCGCGCTGCGCCGCGATCTGAACGCTTCGTTTCCGGGGACGACGTTCTTCTTCCTACCGGCGGACATCTCTGGCCAGGTGCTGAGCTTCGGCCAGTCGGCTCCGATCGACGTGCGAATCACCGGGCCGTCGTCCAACGAGAAAGCAAATGTCCTCATCGCGCGGGGACTCGCCAGGCGCTTCGCGGCCGTACCCGGGGCGGTCGACGTACACCTTGCCCAGGTGACCGAGACGCCGGAGCTCCGCGTCGACGTCGATCGCACACTGGCGCAGGAGGTCGGGCTCACGCAGCGCGACGTCACCAGCGATATGCTCGTCGCGCTCTCGTCGAGCGGACAGACGGCGCCCAACTTCTGGCTCGATCCAAAGTCCGGCGTGGAGTACACGGTCGCCGTCCAGACGCCTCAATGGCGCATAGACTCGATCGACGCCCTCGATCGCATCCCGCTCAGGGGGGCACCGAGCAAGGACCCGCCCCAGCTCCTGGCGAACGTCGCATCGGTCTCCAAAGACGTGGGGCCGACCAACATCACCCACTTCAACATCGCACGCTCGCTCGACGTCCTCGTCGGCGTCGACGCGACCGACCTCGGATCCGTGGCCTCACCCGTCCAGCGGATCGTGGACGATGCGACGCGCACGCTGCCACGTGGGACTTCGATCGCAGTGCAAGGGCAAGCCTCGAACATGAACGCCTCGTTCCGCGGGCTCGGGATGGGGATCGGGTTCGCGGTGGTGCTCGTGTACCTGCTCATGGTCGTGAACTTCCAGTCTTGGCTCGAGCCCTTCGTCATCCTGATGGCGTTGCCCGGAACCCTCGCCGGGATCGCGTGGACGCTCTTTCTCTCTGGGACGACCCTGAGCGTGCCAGCGCTGATGGGAGCGCTCATGAGCATCGGCGTCGCCACGGCGAACAGCCTTCTGGTCGTCACCTTTTGCGCGGAGCGCGTTCGCGCGGGCGTCGCCCTGGGCGCCGCCGCCATCGAGGCCGGGCGCGCGCGCCTCCGGCCCGTCCTCATGACGGCGACCGCGATGGTACTCGGGATGCTGCCCATGTCGCTCGGTCTCGGCGACGGCGGAGAGTCGAACGCACCGCTCGGGCGCGCGGTCGTTGGGGGGCTCCTGCTCGCGACCCTGTCGACGCTGTTCTTCGTGCCCGTGATGTTCGTAACCCTCGAGCGCAGCAAGTCTGCGGAGGTGTCGCCATGAGAGCGCTCTCGTTCACGTTCCACCGAGGCAGCGGGAGGTCGCACCGCTGGCCGATCGTCTCTCTCTCCGCGGCTGCCCTTGTCGCCCTTTTCTTCGCCGGCTATTTGCCGCGACACATCGCGCAGAGGAGGCTTGCCGAGGAGACGAACGCCGCGGAGGTGCGACTGCCTCGGGTCAAGGTGGTCACGGCGATCGCCGCGAAAGGCGGGCGCTCGATGACCCTTCCGGGGACGCTCGCCCCGAACGACCAGGCCCTCGTGACGGCGCGCGCGACGGGCTACGTGGCGCGCCGCAACGTGGACATAGGCGACCATGTCCACGCTGGCGACGTCCTCGTGGAGCTGGAAACCCCGGAGCTGAACCAACAACTCGAACAGGCGCGTGCAACGCTCGAGCAGAAGAAGGCGGCACTGGAGCAGGCGGTGGCGAGCCGCGACTACGCGCGCGTGACCGCGGTGCGCCAGGACGCGCTTCTGCCGGACCTCACCTCCATGCAATCGGACGATCAGGCGCACGCCCAGCTCAACGTGATGGAGGCGAACGTTCACGCCGCGCAGGCGGACATCGCTGCGGCGCAGGCGAGCGTCCGCCAGCTCGCGCAGCTCGTGTCGTTTGGGCGGGTCGTCGCGCCGTTCGATGGCCTCGTCACCCAGCGCAACATCGACGTCGGGAGTCTCGTCACCGCCGGCGGCACCGCGGGCAGCTCGCCGCTCTTCGAGGTCGAAGGGAGCGACCCGATGCGCGTGTACGTGCAAGTTCCGCAGGCCTTCGCGCTGAGCGTGAAGGACGGCCAAGGGGCAAGCGTTACGCTCCGCCAACTTCCCGGTCGCACCTTCCAGGGTCAGGTGACGCGCACCTCTGGGGCGCTCGATCCAGCCTCGCGCACGCTGCGAACGGAGGTTGACGTCCCCAACCCGGGCGGCGAGCTACTCGGCGGCATGTTCGTGGAGGTGACGTTCGCCGTCACCCTGTCCCATCCCGTCGTCCGAGTCCCGTCCAGCGCCGCAATCACCGACGCACGCGGCGTGCATGTCGCGACGGTGGACCGAGGTGGCGTGGTGCATCTGGTCGCCGTGGTGCGCGGCATCGACGACGGCCGAGAGGTCGAGGTGGTCGACGGTTTGTCCGGTGGCGAGCAGGTCATCACCAGCCCCGGCGGCGATGTCGTCGATGGGGCGCGCGTCGAGCCGCTTGCTGGCTCGTAAGCATCTCTTTCTTCCAAACCACGAGAGAAGGCTTCGCGCGCGCGGTCCGAGTGGGAGGCACCGCGGCTCGCCAGCGGGTAGCATGCGGAGGGTCGACCGTACGCCGATGAGAGAGAAAGCGCCTGCTGACACCAGCGACGAACGCCGCCGCAGCTTCGATCAGATGGCGCAGCTCTACGCCCGGGCGCGAGGGGCTCCGCCGCCCGCGCTCTTCGATGCCGTGGCTGTGTTCGTGCCCCCGCCCGCGGACGCGCTCGAGATCGGCTGCGGGCCGGGCAATGCCTCGCTTCTGCTGCTCGAGCGCGTCAAGTGGTGAAGGTGCTCAAACCTGGCGGCGCGCTGGCGCTGGTCTGGGGCTCACCCCGCCGCACCGCCGAGGACAACCGCGTGGACGAGGCGATCCAGGCGGCGTACCGCGTCCACGCGCCCGAGATCTCTCGCCAGACCGTCGATCGCATGGGCGGCAAGGTCGCCGAGATCGGGCAGGCCGTGCGCGAGACGCCCGAGCTCTGCGACTTCGAGGAGCGGCTCTTCCCGCGGACGCATCTCTTCGACCGTCAGGGCTACGTGGATACGCTCGCGACGTTCTCGGATCACGCGACGCTGCCGGCGGAACGGCGGGCGCGGCTGTTCGAGGCGATCGGCGAGATCATCGACGGCCAGTTCGGCGGGCGCGTGGAGCGACATTCCACGGCGCGGCTGCAGCTCGCGCGGCGGCGCTAGAGCGGCGCGGTCGAGCGTCAGCCAATTCGTGAATGCGCTCTGCGACTTCGTCGTCGTCGCGGTCGGCGGCGCCGGCCTGCAGGGGGCGTACGAGTGCATGGGATTCGGAGGGGTGGGGCATCAACAGCACCGGGTCGGTCGTGGGCTATTTCTCCGTGAAGAACGGCAATCCACACGCATTCCTCTACCGGCCGAGTGGGCCCGTGGCGCTCGAGCCGTTCCTCGCCGGTTTCACCCTCGAGAGCAGCGCGCAGGGCATCAACGACAACGGCCAGATCACCGGCTGGCACGAATCGCAATCGTCGTTCACGTACCGCGCGTTCCTGATGGTCGTTTCGGGCAATGCGGGGTCGTCATTCGACATCGACCCGCTGCCCGGTGGGAGCGACAACTATGCCTTCGGCTTGAACGGCGCCGGCCAGGTCGTGGGCCAGTCGGGCGTGGCGCGCGGCGCTCACGCTTTTGCCTTCCAGGACCTGAACGGCAACGGGGCCTGCGACCCCGGCGAGACCCACGACTTGGACACCCTCGGCACCCAGTCGAGCGCCGCCCTAGCCGTGAACGACGCCGGCACGGCGCCTTCGACACGCTGACGCCGGCAGTCGCCCGCACGCAAGCCGAACCAGAAATACGAACGGCTGGGAGAGAGCGTTCGGCCTGGCGTCGCATCCAAACAGCGCCCGACCGCGGGTACCAAGGAGAAAACATGCGAATCTTCCTCACGGGCGCAACCGGCTTCATCGGCTCGAAGATCATCCCGGAGCTCCTCGAGGCCGGCCACCAGGTACTCGGTCTCACTCGCTCCGACGCGGGGGCGAGGCAGCTCACGACGGCGGGCGTCGAGGTCCACCGAGGCGACCTCGAAGACCCGACCACGCTCCGCCGCGGCGCGGAGAAGGCCGACGCAGTCATCCACTGCGCCTTCGATCACGACTTCTCCCGGTTCGTCGAGAACTGCCAGAAGGACAAGCGGAACATCGAGGCCATCGGCGAGGCGCTCGTCGGCTCGAAGCGACCGCTCATCGTCACGTCGGGCACCGGCATGGGGAGCCGCGGACCGGGCAAGCTCGCCAGCGAAGACGTCTACGACGCCACTCACGCCAACCCGCGTAAGATCTCCGAGGAGACCGGCGCCGCCGTCGCCGCGCGCGGCGTGAACGTCTCGTACGTGCGCCTGCCGCAGGTGCACGACACGAAGAAGCAGGGCCTCATCTCCCCGCTCATCGAGATCTCACGCGCGAAGGGGCGCGTCGCCTATGTCGGCGAGGGGATGAACCGGTGGCCGGCCGCGCACGTGAGCGACGTCGCGCGACTGTACAAGCTCGCCATCGAGCGGGCGGAGCCCGGCGCACGATACAACGCCGTGGGCGAAGAAGGGGTGACGACGAAGGACATTTCCGAGGCGCTCGGTCGCTCGTTGAAGCTGCCCGTGGTTAGCTTGGACGGGGACGAGGTTGCGGCGCATTTCGGGTGGATGGCCATGTTCGCCGGCGTAGACATGCCGGCGTCGAACGCCATCACCCGGAAGAAGCTGGGGTGGACGCCGGTCGGCCCGGGGTTGATCGCGGACCTGGACAGACTGGAAACCTGACGCCTGGCCTTTGCGTTCACCCCGAGCTGGGCTGGAGCTCGGTCGTCCTGTCGCGGCGGCGCTGGATAGCGCGCGCGCGCGTGCGCCGTTCACCGACTCACTTCCCCGGACAGCAGAGCGGGCAGCAGCAGCCCTGCGCGACCGGCGGCGCCGAAGACGCCCCCTCACCCGAGCGGCACGCGCGGATCGTGGCGTACGGCCCCGTCGGGAATTCCCCCGCAGACGTCGGCGGCCGCGAGCTCGCCTCGGGTCCAGAGCGTTCGCTCCACCATGGACCGAAAGACTCTCTCGAGCGTCCGCCGCACCTCCTCGCCCTCGAGGACCGCCATCGCGCGCGCGACGCCCTCGATCGTCGAGAGGCCATGCGCGTGCGCCTCGGCGCGCAGCCGATGCGGCAGCTTCGCCTCGCCCGACACCGACACGCACGGCGTGTCGGCGAGCCCCGGCACGCGCCGCCTCACCTTCGATGCCTGCCTCCAGGTGCCGTCCGGCACGATCAGCACCACGGGCCTGCCGTCGAGTGTGCGCGCGACATCGGTGATCGGCTTCGCGTCCTCGAACGGGAAGAGCAAGAGCGGCTGCACGGCCTCGCTCCATGCGAGCGGCTCGCTCGGCTTCCCCTTGTGCCCCCGGACGATGATCTCGCTGTTGGCGAGGCACGCGGTGGCGAGGCGTCCGGTGTTGGTCGACTTGGAGCTCTCGGCCCGATGCATCACGAGAACGACCCGCGTCCGCGTGGCGAGCGGAGGGTCGGGAATGAGCGGACAGACGCAGAGACGCCCGAGCATCCGGCACACGCGGCACCGGAACGCGGTGCTCTCCCGTCGGCTCACGCGTCCGCTCCGGCGTGCGTCAGGAGATCGAGCGCAGCCAGCGCGCGCGAGAGATCATCGGGGACCGGCGCCGACGCGACGATCCGCTCGCCCGTGGTCGGGTGATCGAACTCGATGGAGCGCGCGTGGAGCGCCAGGCGATGCAGGCCGTAGCGCGCGCGATAATGCCGGTTGATGGCACCCGAGCCGTGATTCACGTCGCCGACGATCGGATGGCTGATGTGATGGAAGTGGCGGCGGACCTGGTGCAGCCGCCCGGTCTCGGGCTGCGCGAGCACGAGCGAGCAGCGGTCGACGGGTGACCTCGCGAGGCGACGAAAGCGCGTCACCGCACGGGCGCGCTCGCCCCCTTCGCTTCGCGGGACCGCGTGATCGATGACACCCTGGTCGGGCGGCGTGCCCCTCACCAGGGCGAGGTAGCGCTTCTCCACGCGGCCGGCCTCGAGCGCTCGCCCGAGCGTGGCCGCCGCCTCGCGCGTGCGCGCAAACAGCAGCGCGCCACTCGTGCCGCGGTCGAGGCGGTGCACGGGATGAACGTGCGCGCCGAGCATGTCTCTCACCCGGAAGAGCGCCACGTCGTCGTCGTCGGCCCATCCGCGATGGACCAGAAGGCCCGACGGCTTGTTGGCAACGACGACCGCGGCATCGACGAAGAGGAGTTCGATCGAAGGCGACGTTCCCAAGCGCGTAGCACACCCTAGCGCGAGGACGAGCGGATCGACATCCGGCGAGCACGGATGCGATTGAAAACCCGCGACGTTAGCGGGAGACTGGGGTCCTTACGTGCCTGCGACCTTCACCAAAGGTGACCTCTTCAACACGGAGGGCCTTCATGCCTACGCGCTGGGAAGCAACGCTCGGGGGACCATGGAGAGAGGCGTGGCTGTCGCCTTCAAGAAGCGCTGGCCGAAGCTCGCAATCGCCCTGAGCGCTCGCGCCGCCGAAGGGGGCCTCGCACTCGGCGACGTCGTGGCTTTCTCCGAAGGAGACGAGACCGTCTACGCCCTCATCCTCCAGGCGGACGAGACCAAGAAGGCCAAGCTCTCGTCGCTCACCAAGGCCGTGAAGACGCTCGTAGAGCTCGCGGCGCAGGGCGGCATTGCGCGGGTCGGCCTCTTCCATCCTGGAACCGGCAAAGCCGGCCTCGAATGGCCCCGCGTGAAGCGGATCCTCCAGGAAATCGGCGAAGGGACCGAGGTCACCCTCGTGGTCTTCGAACAGTTCGTGCGCGCTCACGCCCGGTGAGCGTCACCGCTGAGGATCCTCGGGATCAGGCTCGGGTCGAAGCGTCCTTCGGCCAGCGCCCGGGCGCACGCGCGGGTGGCGCCGCGGAACGCAGCAAGATCGATCTCGAAGTCCCCGGGCAACTCGTCGAGCTTGGCGAGACCCTTCGCGAAGAGGCGCGAGGCCGAGTCGGGCGAGCTCGCCGCGACGAGCTTGTGCAGCGCCGCCGCGATCTGAATGAGGCCCTGCAGGGCGCGACGCGTCGTGGGGTCCTTGGCCTCGCGCCAGTGCTCCTCCCACGCCTCGTGGGCCTCCCAGAACGCACCCGCATCGAACGCCCGCGCGCCAGCCTCGAACGCGGTGCGGAGCGAAGACCTCTTCTGCCGGACGCTCGAGGCGGGGCGCGAGGTCGGCCGCGAAGACATGGTCTCTTGTAGCGCACGTGGCCGCGGAGCCGGGATGTGGATCAAGCGCCGGCGGGGTCGACGGGTCCGACCCAGCATTGGGGGCTAGGCCTTCGGCCGTATCTGCTTTCGCACCTTCTTGATGAAGGTTTGCGTGCACTGCGCGTGCACGCTCTCGTGGTCCATGATCTCGCGGATCAGCCTTTCCTTCAAATCCGCGCTCGCCGTCTTGCTATCGCGCACCTCGCCGGCGAGCTGGCCGCCCTCGAAGGTCGTCGGCCAGGTGGGCTTCGGCGGCGGCGCGCCATTCCGGTTGGGCTTGAGATGGTGAGACGGCTTCGTCTTCGTGACGTCGTGGAAGCCCTCGTCCGGCACGCGCCGCCCGCTGCCGCGGCAGCTCGGGCATCGATCCTTGAGGCCAAACGAGTTCTGGATGTACCCGTCTCCCCCGCACGTCGCGCAGACTTCCTCGGGTTGCTTCATGGCCCCACATTACGCTTGAACGATGCGTTACGCTCGAACGATGCGTTTGCGTGGGCCTCAGCGACGAGGAGAACTCGACCATGCCGCCTCGTGCGCTGGCCGAGGATGGGTTGGAGCTCGATCGTCCTCTTCGCTGGTGACCCTCGCGGCGTCCGGGCGAGGTGCGCGGGGCAGAGGCTCCCGCCATGCTAACCTCCGCCGCGCATGTCGCCCCGTTCCGCCTCCGCGTTCTGCGAGCGGACAGTGGACCACCTCTCGGTCGATGACGAGCGCTCTTTTCGCCACGTGGCGCTCTACGCCGACCTGAAGGAGATTCTCTTCCGTGAGCGATACGTGTTTCGCGTCCTTCGGGGCATGAGCTCCGGACGCATGGACCGAGCGCTCGTCTTGAACCTAACGTACTGGGGAGCCACGGGCGGCGACGTGCTCGACAGCGACCACGTGCCGGCCGACGTTGTCGCGCACGCGGCTTGGCACCACCTGGCGGCAAGAGCCCTCGGCATCGTACCGGGGCTCGATCCCTCTGCAGAGGCCCTGTTTCTGGGCGAGTCCATCGCGTCGGCGTTCGACATCTATCTCGTCGGTCGCCTGCTCGGGCACGCTCCGAATTCGGAGTTTCTCGAGACACAAGTCTTGGCAATGGCGGAGGCGTCGAGCGCCGCCGGACTCGCTGGGCGGGACTTCGAATCGTTGCTCCAGGAGGTCGCGCGCGATCCGGAAGGAGCATTCGCCGATTTGCGCCAGCTGCTCTACGACGCGTCTTTGGCGCTTTTTCGGTGCCGCGGGGCGGAGGAGGCGCTCGCTGCGCTGGTGCGGTCCGACGCTCATCGCTTCGGGCCGTTGCTCCACCACTACGAGCTCTCCAACTGGGTGCTCTACGCGCTCGCCTACGCTCGCGACGCACGCGGCTCCGACCGTCGCACGAGCGCCGTCGAGAGCGCGCTCCGCGCCGAACGAGATCCTCTCGCCTGGCTCATATCGACGTGGGTCACACCCGCGCTCGGCGCCGGCGTCGCGGCCCCCGACAAGAGTCCGCGGAAGAAGAACCGGAGATCGTAAGGGCGAACCGCTCCCCCGGCGGCTGCCGTCGCAGGCACCATTCCCAGCGCGGCTATCTCGGTGCCACCGTTGGTACGGCGAATGCGTGTCTCTCGGGTGGAAGGATGGGGCATGGTTCGAACATCCGGATTGCTCACGCTCGTTGCACTGATATTCGCGGCGTCCAGTGGCGGAGCAGGGAATCGGGTATCCTGGAGCGTGCATGTGGGAGAGGCGATGGTGCCCATGCCCTCCGGGCTGTTCGACGGCCGCCCGCTGCCGACGACCGGCACGCATTGGCGCTGCTTCGCCGACAAGGTTCTGCGTCAGGATGCGGCCGGCGATACGTTCAGCACGCTGACCGTCCGCTGCAACGACGGTGAGACCACCATCTCGGCGTCGGCATCCTGCGCCTTCGGTGCGCACGACGCAAGGCAGCTTTCGTTCGAGCTAGTGGAGAAAACGACCAACTTGAGAAACGCGATCCGCGCCGAGTGCGCGGATGGCCTCCCGTGAGGGGAAGCCGGCGGCGTTCGCATATCGCCAGGGCGCCCGGCAAGGCGCAAACGCGAAGCGTACGCGTCGGTGCGGCATTGCCGATTGAGAATCGAACCACTATGAATACTTCCAGGATACTCCAGGATTTGATCCGTGCGTGCGTGGATGACCAATGGACGCTGCGGCATGAACGCACGTTCGTAGACGCAGGACGTGGCGAAACACTCACGCGATTGGCGCTCGAACGCTCGCAATTCGTCGAAGAACTCGAGCGGCTCGGAGAACGCGCGCAAAGTCGCCCGCATGCTTCGTGGAGCGAATTTTTGCGCGAATTGGGACGCGACGTGTGGGTGAGCGCGGCCGGGCGAAACAACGGCGATGCCATCGCAACGTGCCGCCGGTCGCGCGCCCGGACCGAGGCGCGCTACGACGACGCCATCCGACGCCCGTTGCCAGACGAAATACGCACGGTGCTCGCGGCGCAGCGGTGCTGTTTGTGTGATGAAGCCGACGAGCTCAATCGGCTCCGATTCTGACCGTACCGCGCGCCGCGCCTTCGTGGATGCGCTCGACGACCGGTTGCCGAGAAAACCGCCGTCTCGCGCTCGAGAGCCCTCGAGGCTTGCGCACGTCCCAGACGACGCCGATCTTCGAGAGAGACCAGATCGCATAGTAGGTGACGTCGATTTCCCACCATGCGAAGCCGTGCCTCGCCGACGACGGATCGTAGTGGTGGTTATTGTGCCATCCCTCGCCGAGGACGAGCGCGGCGAGAATGGCGTTGTTCCGGGACGAGTCGCTCGTCTCGAACCGCCTCGAGCCCCTCATGTGCCCGAGCGAGTTCACGAAGAGAGGCGCGTGGAAGGCGAGGGTCGTCGCGATCGCGAAGCCCCAGACGAAGGCCGGCCAGCCAAGCGCGAGCGCACAAACCGCGCCCGTGACGAGGGTGGGAATCCACTTGAAGCGATCGAGCAGGCGAAGCTCCGGGAAGCGGGAGAACTCTCGGACGTTCGCGAGGTCCGGCCGATCGTTCTCGCCGCTCAGAACCCAGCCCAGGTGCGCGTGCCAGAAGCCTCCCAGGAGCGGCGAGTGCGGATCGCCGGGACGGTCGGAGAAGCGATGGTGGCGCCGGTGACTGCTTGCCCACCACAGCGGCCCGTTCTGCATCGCCGCGCAACCGAGCCAGCCGAGCACGAACTGGAAGACGCGGCTCGTCTTGAATGCGTGGTGCGCAAAGTACCGGTGGTAGCCCGCCGTGATGCCGAACGTCTGGAGCAGGTAGCTGCCGGCGCCGACGGCGACTACGCGCCACGAGCACGACACGAGCGGCGCCAACAGGCAGAGCCCATGGACGCCGAGAACGATTCCGGTCGACCCGAGGTTTACGAGCCTCGAACCGAGCGTGGGTGTGGGTGCGGTGGTTCGGTGCATTCGCGACCTTGGATGCGTTACACGGAGCATGCCCGCTGGCTCGCGGTGCCATGGGGCTCGTATCGCCACTGCGCCTTTGCAGATTTGGCAAGTTGCCCGACATTTTTTGCAAACTGCAAACGGCTGCCGTCACCCTCCAGAAGGCGCTCGGGCAAACCGTGCAGCGCGAGTGCATGGCGAGCGTTCGTATCACAGACCCGTGGCCCAAGGACGGGGGCGGCAGGCGATAGCGGCCCAGACCAGTGACCGCGCGACCCCGCACGGCGAACCCTCGAGCCCCGCCGACCTCGACGACGGCCATGGCCGGCCGTGGTGCGCCGCAATGGGATGGGGTACCCTCTTGCCCGTTGCGGGTCGGGGTCGGAAGGGACGGAGCCCCGGGAACGAAGGGGATCCGAGAGATCATGGGCGAGCGCGGATGATCGAGCCTCGGCCCGCCATTCGTCGATTTGCGACGTCCGTCGTCGGCGCGGCGATCGCCCGCGGTGACGACGTGCAAGCCATAACGGCTCGGCTCTACGAAAGCCTGGCGGACCTGGTCGGCGTCGCCGGCTTCGACGTCCTGCTCGCTCGGTCGCTCGTCCTCGCACGACGCGTCCACCCTTTCCTCTCCACCGTCTCCCCAGGTCCTGGCGGCGCGCTGACCGGGCTCCGCGAGGGCTTGGATCTCGCTTCGGTCGAGCAAGGGACGGTGGCCATCGTCTCCTACTTCGTCGAGCTCCTGGCGGTGCTCATCGGCGAGGATCCTGCGTTGAGGCCGGTCACAACGTCCGAGCTGCACGGCGATGCTGACGCCGCTCGCTCGCGCCGAGAGCGAAGGGCAGCTCGAAGCGAAGCTGCTCTTCTACTCGAAGCCGAAGCTGCTCGTCATCGACGAGCTGGGATACCTGCCCTTCGAGAAGCAGGGCGCGCATCTCTTCTTTCAGCTCGTGGCTCGACGCTACGAGAAGGCCAGCACGCTGATCACGACCAACCAGCTGGTCACGCAGTGGGGCGCTGTCTTCGGCGATGAGGTCCTCGCTGCTGCGATCCTCGATCGCCTTCTGCACCATTCCCACGTGCTGATGATCAACGGAGAGAGCTATCGATTGAAACAGAAGAAGAAGGCGGGGCTGGTCAACGCCCCCGTCGCTAAGGCAGGATGAAGCACCCCGAGGGGGGTCAGAAACCGAGTCGGAACGGGGTCAACTTCCCCAGTCGGCTGACAACCCTCGCCGTTCACCAATAGTCCGTGCGGATAAGGCTCGTGGCGGTGACAATCGGCGCGAGCGGATTGCCAATTCGTGTTGAGCATAGCCAGCAACTCGTCTCCAGCGCATGGCCGCCACCTCCGTCTTGCTGGCGCGCGCGCGCGATCGACGGAGACCGAGCACTCGAGGCTCGCAACGGAGCCCACGAGTAGTCCACCGTGGCGATAATGCTCGCAGGAGATACCGCGCGAGGCGTTTTTGCCGGGCCGCGCTCCTGGTGGCAATCATTTCAGCACGGAATGCGAGGGCGTGCTCTGCGTAAAAACGGGGCTGTCGGCGCCGCGATTCCGACATCGAGAGCGCGCGACCGGTGACGTGAACTTCCGCGAAATCGCAGGCGCCTTGCTCCCGGATTGACGCGGTGTGGCGGTCGTCTTCGCGCGCAGATTCCCACGCGTGAGGGGCGCCGGTGCCCGTTTCTTGTCGGCGCGGGCCGCCCGTGCGAGGAGGCACGCTCGCAGTGGCATCGATTGTGCTTCTGCGACGAGGCTAGTCCGCGGCCAAATCCGCGTGAGTAGCGACGAGCGACGTCGCAAAGGGCCCGCCGGCTCGCCCGGCGGGCCCCTTTCTTTGCCCCGTAGCCCGACTTGGCGCGCCGCAGCGGCGCCTCGAACGACCAGCGGGCAATAATTGCACGCCTGCGGAGTCGTTCGCTGGGCCGGCGCTTACCGCGCTGGCGCTCTCGCCATCCGGCACTCTTACCGCGCCGGCGTCTTCAGCCCGAGGGGCGGCGTAACGGGCCCGCCCTTCGAGCTCCTGGCCAGCATCTCGACGATCGCAACCAGTTCGGTCGGCACGATCGGCTTGGAGACGTGCACATTGAAGCCCGCCGTCAGAGCCCGCGCCCGGTCCTCCGCCCGCGCGTACGCCGTCACGGCGAGGGCGGGTATCCGGGCGCGCCGGGGTTGCGATGAGGAGCGCACACGGCGAATGAGCTCGTATCCGTCCTCGACGGCCATGCCGATGTCGGAGACGAGAATGTCGGCACCCTCGCGGAGGAGCAGCGTGTACCCGGCGGCGGCCGATAGCGCGACGAGAACGGTCGCTCCGTCGGCATGTAGCACTTCGGCAATGAGCTCGGCGCTCTCCGGCTCGTCGTCGACCACCAGCACGCGCACCCCTTCGAGGCAATGCGAGGGCTGCTCGCCGAGCCGCGGGAAAGAAGGCAGCGCAACGGCGGTGCTGCCTCCGGGCGGAAGCAGCGGAACGCCCGGGGCGAGAGGGATGCGCACGACGAACGTCGAGCCTCGCCCGGGGCCGTCGCTCGAGGCGCCTACCGTGCCGCCGTGCATTTCGATGAAGTTCTTCACGATGGACAGCCCCAAACCGAGCCCACCGTATGGCCGCGTCGAGGAGGAATCGGCCTGGCGGAAACGGTCGAACACGTGGGGGAGGAACGAAGGCGCCATTCCGACGCCGTTATCGCGCACGGTGATCTGGGCGTAGGCGCCGCGGGGCTCGAGCGTCACCTCGACGCGCCCTCCCGACTCGGTGAACTTGATCGCGTTGTTCAGCAGGTTCCAGAGCACCTGCTGCAGGCGGTCGCCGTCGCCGAGGATGGGCCCGACGGAGGCGTCGAGCTTGGTACGAAGCTCGATGCGCTTCGCGTCCGCCGCAGGGCGCACGCTCTCCAGCGCGGATTGGATTGGACCGCTCAGGTCGAGCGTACGGAGCGTGAGCGTGAGCTTCCCCGCGACGACGCGCGATACTTCCAGCAGGTCTTCGATGAGCCGCGTCTGCGCCAGCGCGTTGCGCTCGACCGTAAGCAGGGCCTGCTTGCACTTCTCCGGTGGGAGGGTTCCGCTCTGGAGCATGCGCGTCCAGCCGAGGATTGCGTTGAGCGGAGTCCGAAGCTCGTGAGACAGGGTCGCGAGGAATTCGTCCTTGGCACGACCGCTCTCCTCAGCGTGCATTCGGGCCGACGCAAGCTCTTGGATGAGCGAACGCGCCTCGTACTGGCGGCGACGCGCCCGCAGGGCACCTTGCACGGCGTTGACCATCGTCCGCGCGTTCACCGGCCGATTGATCAAGATGATGTTCGCGCGGCTGCCGAGCGAACCGACCAGGCCGTACCCGGCATCGATGATCTCACGCTCCATGACGCTGATGATGACGGGAAGGTCGGACCAAGCGGGCTGCCGCTCGAGCGCTGCGAGGAGCGCGCTCGCCGCCGGGGGCGCCAGCGTCTCCTCCGCCACGAACAGGGCGCCGACACCCTCGTCGATCGCGCGGCAGAGCGCAGGCATGTCCGGGCACATCTCCGTCGCTATCCCGACGGCCGCGAGCAGACGCGAGGTGTGCGCCGCGTCTCCGCCGAAAGCAGTGAGGACGAGCACACGCGCTTCGTGGGGGTCAGTCGGCACCGTCCCTCCCGAGGAGTTCCTCCGCCTGACCCAGGTACGTGGGGACGCCCGTCAGGACACCGCGAAAGTCGCGGAGCGGCTTGCCGATGGTGATTCCCTTCTCGCTGAGCGCGAACTCTCGAATCGTCCGCTCGTGGTACCCGCTTCTCTTCTTGACCACCGAGATGGCGTTCCGCACGGCGCCCGCCGACTCGTAATACCGCAGCAGCACGACCGAGTCGGCCAGATAGCTCGCGTCGACCGGGTTGACCATGCTGCCGATGAGGCCATGCTGCGTGGCCACGAGGATCGTGACCACGCCGCACTGCCCGAGATACGCGAGCAGCTCGTGAAGCTGCGGGAGCAGGAACCGTTCCTCCGGCAACGCATTGAGATATCCGGTGAGGCTGTCGATGACGAGCACGCGCGTCCCGTCGCGCTCGACGGCGCGCTGTACCTCGTGGGCAAGCTGGCCCGGAGATGTCTCGACGGGGTCGACCTGCCGCACGGCGATGCGCCCCGCCTCGACGTGCTTCGCGAGCGGCATCCCGAGGCTCCTGCTGCGGGCGAAGAGCGTGGGCAGGCTCTCGTCGAACGTGAAGATGGCCGCGCGTTCGTCCCGCTCGGCCACGGCGATGCAATATTGCGTGGCGAGCGCGGACTTGCCGGAACCGGCGGGGCCGATCACCAGCGTCGCCGTTCCACGGTCCAACCCGTCGCCGAGCAGTTCGTCCAGCGCAGACACGCCGCTCGGAACGCTTTCGTACTGGAACGTGGTCGGGCGCTCCGAAGCCACGAGGCGCGGAAACACCCGAATGCCTCCGCGCTCGATGACGAAATCATGAAAGCCGTCGCGGTATCCCACGCCGCGCAGCTTGGCGATTTCCAGGCGCCGCCGCGCCGCCCCATACACGGGGGCATGGCGCTCGAGCGCGATCACGCCGTGTACGAGGCTCTCCAGGTGCTCGTCGGAAAGCTCGCCGCTGTGGTCGTCGAGAAGCATGACCGTGCAGCGCTTTCCGGCGAAATACTGTTTGAGAGCCAGGATCTGCCGCCGGTAACGCAGCGGCTGGTGCGCGAGCAAACGGATCTCGGAGAGCGAGTCGAAGACGACGCGATCGGGGTTAACCCGGCCCACCTCTTCGAGGAGCGTGCGCATCGCCTCGTTCAGCTCGATTTCGGAGGGCTGGTACATGGTGTATTGCTCGGCGACGAGCTGCTGCGCTTGGGCTGCCTGGAGCTCGAAGAGTGACAGTCCACCGAGCTCCCATCCGTGCGAGCGGGCGACGTCTTTCAGCTCATCGTTCGTCTCGGACAGTGTGATATAGAGTCCCCGCTCTCCGTGCTTAAGACCGCTGAGCAGGAACTGGAGCGCCAGCGTCGTCTTTCCAACGCCCGGCTGCCCCTTGAGAAGATAGAGCCGCCCGCGCGGCAAACCGCCCCGGAGGATCTCGTCCAGTCCTTCGATGGAGAACGCGGCCTTGGAATCGGGACTCATGGGCTGCGACGAGAATAGTCGCGAAAGGCTGAACCGCACGATATTGGTGCGGACGAGTCGCGGTCACTCGACACGGACGAGCTGTCCCGAGCCTCTATTTCCTCGGCGTCCCGGGCAGCCCATTGGGGGGTCGCCCCGTTTTGCGGCGCCAGCGGACGGCCTGCAACGGGTCCTTAACGGCTCTTCTGTGAACGTGCACGCTCGCCACGCGAGTCAGCGGCGCGCGCTTTCCACGCGAGCTCTCCTCGCAGACAAACCCCAGCTCTGCCCAGCGGACTCCTCCGTGAGCGACTCGCCCGCCGTAGATTGGCGGAGGTTGCGACGCCGACGTGGGCATCCGCGGTTCCTCTCGTCCGACGAAGCCGCCGCCATGGGCGCAAGCGATCGGCGAGGTTTCCTGACCATGGCGAACTCGCCTCGCTGCGACTGCGGCACTCCCGGTAGCGCGATACGAAAGTGACAGCCGCGTGCGCCTGAGGAGTGAGCGGCGATGGCGGCCCCCTAGTCCTTGGCTCTCCGTCCGCGCGGCCGTGCCTGGGGGACCGAATCGGCCGCGCCGGTGCCAACTCGGAGCCGAGCTCGGTCCACTCACTAAGCTGGGTAAGCGAGGCAACTGCGCGCCAACGCGTCCACGAGCGTCGCCGCATTGTCGGGGAGAGCTCTTCGAGCTCGAGGCAGACGAGCTCCGGCTTTCCTCGGGCGCGGCGCCCATGAGCTCCACGGCAATGCGCGACATTCAACCGAGCGGTAGCTGGCCAACAACACCGTGACGTACTCATGCGTTGCCGCCGCGCGCGAATGAGAGCGGCCCGGTTCGAGCATCGGTCGGCCATGGGCCCGAAATGTGGGTTCCTGTTACATTTCGCCGCCGTCCGCGACCGCTCGAACGAGCGACTGGAAGCGATGACCGACGCCAAAGAGCCTGCCGCCCCGCCTTGCGCGATTGACCTCCGGACCAGCAA
>CALKVG010000543.1 GCA_937998045.1 uncultured Myxococcales bacterium | reverse complement strand
GCCAAGTTGGGCGTGCTCCCGGAGGATTTGCGCCTGATCGTGCGGCTCGAGCCGCGCGAACCCCCCCGTTCGCCGGAGCGGGTACCACACGTGCCAGCGATAGGCCTCGTGGCTCACGTTCTCTACCGCGCGCCGGAGCAGCGCGTGCTCGAGATCGGGTTCGTGACCTGTAGCGTACGTCCGACCGATCATCGAGAAGTCGCGGCGCAAGCGGAGCGACGTGCCTTGCAGGACGGGCCGGACCGCATGCACGAAGTGAACGGGCTCCTCGCTCCAGGTGAGGACCCCCACGCTGCTCGGGTCCATCGCGTCCGCGTAAATGACCGCAGGGACGTGGGCGTGGCGGAAGCGCCCTGCCAGCTCACCTGCCTCGTGGTCGGCCTTTCCGTCGACCTCGTACACCAGCAGCTGCATGAAGAGGCGCCGGTTCATCATCTGCCGCGCGCCCTCGCGCTTTCCGCCGTATTCGTGGACGTCGATGGTCGGAAGACCGGGCTCGCGCTTGGCCTCGTCGCTCATGACGACGAAGGCTAGCAAAAACTAGTTCGGGCAGGTCGGAGGCAGGGACTGCTTGCACTGCGAGACGATGGCCGGCGGCGCCGTGGTGTGCGCCGAGAGGCTCGGCGGCGTCACGAACGGTGGGTTTCGAAAGTCGAACATCTCGAAGGGGGGCGTCGCGTTGGCATCCCGCGCGGTCAGCGCCGGCAGGCCAAAGCGCGCCTCGATGAAGCGCGTGATCGACGTGTGATCGTAGACGGTATGCGACGCGAAGTGCGCGCGGGCGTAAGGCGAAACGACGATGAACGGGACGCGGAAGCCCGTGGTGTCGAACGCGCCCGGGAGCGGGTTCATGTTGACGTCGTGCGGGGCATAACCGTCGGGAGCGCACGCCGGCGCCGGGGCAACGTGGTCCGCCATGCCGCCGTTTTCGTCGTACGCCATGAACAGGGCGGTGTCCTTCCATGCGGGGGAAGCGAAGAGTGCGCGCACGATCGACTCGACAAGGCCCGCGCCGATGGCCGGCAGGTCCGACGGACCCTCGTCCGAGAACTCGTCGAACTCGTCGCCCATGACGAACGACACGTCGGGAAGGTTGCCGCTCTGCAAGTCGTGCATGAGATCGCACTTGACGTTGCCGTAATGAGCGAAGGTGCTCTTCTGGAAGCCGAAATACGAGAAGAACTCCAGCATGTGCGGGCCGTCCGTATAGTCCTTCCACGTGTGCCCGCCTTCCTCGAGCAAGGTGAAGATCTGGGCCACGGGGTGCTCGGCCGTGTCGATCGTGACGAACGAATTGTCCCCGATGCCGAACGAAGTCGCCGCCATCAAGTAGAGGCGGTTCGGCCAGGTGGGCCCTAGGACCGGCGCGTGATACTGGTCGCCCACGGAGAACGTATTGGCGAGCGCGTAGTAGAACGGGATGACGGTGTCGTCCTCGTAGAAGAAGACCCGCTGGCCGTCAGGCTCGTTCTGCATGACGAAGCGATCGAGCCGCCCGTCGTCGTAGTCGTTGTGCATCGCCGCCCAGCTATGGTCGGCGGTGAAGCAGTATTCGTTGTCGGGGTGCGGTACGACGACGCCACCGTCGCTGTCCGTGTTCGACCAGCCCGGCGGCGGCACGTCGAGCTCGTCGGCGTGGGCGAACCCCGAGCCGCGGGACCCGCCCGCGTCGCCCGCGGCGCTGGCATCGCCTGCGGCTCCCGAGTCCGAACCTGCGTCGGTGGCTGCGCCGGCCTCGGTCGTTGCGCCGGCGTCCGCGCCCGTGTCGGGCCCTGCGTCCGGGGCCGCGCCCGTGTCGGGCCCTGCGTCCGGGGTAGTGCCCGTGTCGGGCCCTGCGTCCGGGGTCGTGCCCGTGCCGTCGGAGAAGTCCCCGGCCTTGTAGTAGCCCTGCGCGACCAGGCGCCCCAGGTAATGGTCGAAGGACCGGTTCTCTTGCATGACGACGATCACGTGCTTGATGGGGATGTCGTCTCCAAGGGGAAACTCGGTGCCCAGGGTCTGGCCCGGCCACGCGCCCGCATCGAAGCCGCACGCGTGCCGCTGCGGGGCGAGCTGCCCCTCCCCTTGCGTGCGGGGGATGGGCGGCGGCGTGAGGACGTCGGCCTGCGCGTCCTCGCCCGGCGCGCCGTCCGCGCCGCCGTCCTCGGCCTGCGCCGCTCGCGCGTTGTCCGAGTGGGAGCAGCCGGCGGACGGTCCCACGACGACGAACGCCCCCGCGACGCTGAGGGCTGAGGCACTGACGAAGGCGCGTGCACGGGCAATCATGACGGTCCATTGGCTACCACGAGACCCTGCGGCCGGGCGCGGCCAGGGGCGCGAGAAGGCTAGGCCCGCGCTCAGCGCCCCTCGTCGGCGGTCGGCTCGACGCGGATTTCGTGCAGGCTCGAGAGCTTCTCGTCGAACGCGTCCAAAAGCCGTCGCAACGTGGCGCGGTCGCGTGAGAGGTCGTTGAGCTCACCGGGGTCCTTAGACAAATCGAACATCAGGTAGACGGGGCCCCCTTCGGACATGAGCTTCATACCCGGCGTCGGGCCGTGCAGGAGCGCGCGGTGGCGAGAGACCCGCGTCCCCGCCGGCATGTCGCAAAAGACGTCGCGCTCTTCGATCGCGACGTCATCCGGCGCGACGATTGCCGCCGCGCTGCTCTGCCCCGACAAATCGCCCGGAGGCGGTTGAGGGATCTCGAGGAGATCGAGGACCGTCGGCACCAGATCGATCGCGCTGCGCTTGAGCATCACCCGGTGCGGCTTGGCCCCCGGCACGTAGTAGATGAGCGGGACGCGGACGAGCTGCTCCCAGAGGTCCACGCCGTGCCAGCTCATCCCGTGCTCGTCGAAGGCCTCGCCGTGGTCGCTGGTGACGACGATGGCGGTCTTCTTGCCCCACGGCTGCGACGCGACGAAGTCGAGCAGACGACCGATGTGATGGTCCGTGTACCAGACCTCGCCGTCGTAGAGCGGCTTGGCCCAGTTCGTCGCGCCGGCGCGGAAGCTCGGCGCCTCCGGGTGCGCGATGTAGTTGGCGTGCGGGTCGAAGTAATGCACCCAGAGGAAGAAGCGACCGGCCACGTTGCCGGGATCGGAGAGCAGGCGGATCGCGGCATCACTCAGCCCGCTGCTGGTCACCGACGAGTCGGTGTCGCCTCCCGAATCGGGCGGCATCGCCGACATGTCCCAGACGTCCATGCCCTGCGAGAGGCCGTACTTGGGCTTGAAGTACCAGTGGGGCACGACCCCCATCGTGCGGAACCCGGCGTTGTGCAGGCGCTCGGCGAGGAAGACGTTCTCCGGGCCGTACGTATCGAAGTGGGCGAAATCGCGGAAGGTCTCGCTCGGATACTTGCCGATGAGGGTGGGGCCGAGGCTCTTGCCGGTATACGAGGCCAGGGAGTACTCCCGGTCGAAGACCGTCGAGCGCTCGGCGAGCGCGTCGAGGTTGGGCGACACCGGGCGCGTGTAGCCCATGAAGCCGAGATCGATCCGCAGCGTGTCGACCGTGATGAGGACCAGGTTCAGGCCGTGAGGGACGGCCGTGCGGGGGGCTTGCGGGAGCGGCTGCGGTCGGCGCGGCGCGGGCAAGTCGGAGCCCGAACAGTCCTCGTCGATGCCGTTACCAGGTATATCGATGGCGGTGGGCGACCGGTGCGGGTCGGCGTCGTCGCAGTCCCCGCCGGCGAACAAGAAGGAGGCGCCGTCGTGATCGCGGTCGGTCGCGCGTCGCGCGGCCGCCAGTCCCAGGCGGCCGAGGGGCGCTCCCCGCTCGATGGCGCGGGCGACGCGCGGGGCCTCCGAGAGCGCGTAGGCCTGTTGTTCCACGAGTGCCCAGGCCGCAGCCACGACAGCCGCGGCGAAGGCAACGCGCCTCCCCTGCTCGGCGCGGGTCGCGCGCTCGCCCGCACCGCCGCATGCGGCGATGACGGCGAGCGCGATCACCGGCGAGAGGTCGAGCTCGTGCCGCGCAAGGACGCCGAGGATCGCAAGCGGCGTCGGCCCGTTGCCGCTCGTGTCTCCCACTCGCACTCCGACGAGCGCGGTCACGACGGCGATCGAGATGCCGCTGGTCGCGGCGAGGAGAGGACTCACCTGCAAGGTGAGGTTTCGCGCCGTCCATGGGACCGCGGCGAAGACCGTCGCCGCCGCGAACAGAAGGGCGACGATCGACGTCGTCGACATGGCGGCCCCGAGGGCGAACGCGGGGCCTTCCAACGCGAGGGTGGCGCGCGCTTCTTGCGCGCACACGAGTACCCACGCGAGCGACATCGGCGGAGCGAGGAGAGCCACGGCCGCCCAGCGCGCCCGACCCGCGGGATCGAGCTTGCGAATGTGCCTGCGGGCCTTGTAGATGGTGGTGCCGCGCGGGTCGAGGGTCGCGCCCAGCACGGCGATGGTGAGTCCCACCGCGGTCGCCAGCGGCACGAGCACGGCGACGTCTCCGAGGAACACCGGTTGCAGCGGCGCTTGCCACTCGCGAGACGCGCGCGCCGCCTCGAGGACCGCGACGAACACGGCGCCCACCAGGGCGCCCGCGATCGAGAACACGGGACGCACCACCCAGCCCTTCACGTGCGCGTCACCATCCTTACCCTCGTCACGGCGCCCGCGTATCCGACTTGACCTCGATCTCCTTGAGCGTCGCCCGCTTGCCCTGCAGGGCCTCGATCATCGGAGCGAGGCGCGCCGGATCGCCCGAAAGATCGTCGCGCTCACCCGGGTCCTTCGCAAGATCGTAGAGCTGGTACTGCCGGCCCCCGAAGTGAATGAGCTTCATCCCGGGGGTCTCACCGTGAATGATCCCCCGCCGCATGCGCGTGTAAGGCCCATCGGGCATGTCGAGGTACACGTCGCGTTCGTCGTACGGCTGATCGCCCCTGGGCAGGAGGTCAGGCAGCAGACTCTGGCCGGACAGCTCTCCCGCGGGCGGCGGCGCGATGCGCATGAGATCGAGCAGGGTCGGCACGAGATCGATGGTGCTCCGCTTGACCGGAACGTGATGCGGTCGAACGCCCGGGACGGAGAGCACGAGGGGTACGCGCATGAGCGGTTCCCAGATTTCCCACCCGTGCTGGTAGGAGATGCCGTGCTCGTTCAGCGCTTCGCCGTGATCGCTCGTGACCGCCACGACGGTGTCCTTCCACCACGGCTGCGCGCGGGCGTAATCGAGCAGGCGACCGATGTGCTTGTCGGTGAACCAGATCTCCCCGTCGTAAGCCGCACGCATGCGGGAGGCGGCGGGGTGCTCGGGGTCGACGAAGCTCGGGGCGTCGTCGTGCGCGACGTATTGCGCGTGCGGGTCGAAATAGTGCACCCAAAGGAAGAAGCGGTGCGAGGCGTTCTCCGTTAGCAGCTTGATCGCCGCGTCGGTCAACTGGCGGCTGGTGGTGGTCGAGTCGGTGTCGCCCTGTCCACCGGCCGGAAGCGCCGAGAGGTCGAAGACGTCGAATCCCTGGGTGACGCCGAAGGACTCGCGGAAATACCAGTGCGACGCCGCCCCCATCGTGAAGACGCCGGCGTGGCGGAGGCGCTCGGCGAGGAACTCGTTCCCCGCGAAGTACTTGTTGAAGTGGCCGCCGTCGCGGCGCGTCTCGCTCGGGTACCTTCCGATGAGCATCGGCGCCAGCGCCTTCCCCGTGTACGAAGCCATGGAGTAGGCCCGGTCGAAGACGACGGACTGGCCGGCGAGGAGATCGAGGTTCGGCGTCGTCGGCTTGTCGTACCCGAGGAAGCCCATCTCCGACGCGCGCACGGTGTCGATCGTGATGAGGACGAGGTTGTAGTCGCGATCGATGCGTTGCGAGGCCGCCGGCCTGGCCGCTGCGGACGCTGCCGGCGCTACGGCGAGCGGGAGATCGGCGCCGGAGCAGTCTTCGTCGACGCCGTTGCCCGGAATCTCGACGGCAAGGGGCGAGATCCTTGGGTCGGCGTCGTTGCAGTCTCCGCCGCCGAAGAGAGGCGAAGCGCCGTCGTGATCGCGATCGGTGGCTCTCCGCGCGACGGCGAGCCCGATGCGACCGAGCGGAGCGTGGCGCTCGATGACCAGGGCCACGGAGGGATCGCGCTCGAGGGCGTGCGCTTGCTGGACGGTCAACGCGAGCGGCGCGACGATCGTCGTGAGCGCGATGGCGAGGGTCAACGGTCTCGCCGGTCGCTCGCCCACAGAGAGCGGGGCGAGCCACGCGCAGGCCGCGATGGCGGCCAGGTCCACGATGGGACGAAGGTCGAGCTCCGGGCGCTTGAGGATCCCGAAGATGGCGAGCGGCCCCGCGCCGTCGCCGCCCGTGTCGCCCGACGCGACGCCCACGGCAACGGACGCCACACCGAGGAAAAGACCTGCCGCGAACGTGGTCGCCGGATCGATCGCGCGCGGCCACCGCGACGCGGCCGACGCCAGCCCGCTGCGGACGGACGGAAGGACCGCGAGGGCCACCGCCGCGATCCCCACCAGCCACGCGACGGACGTGACGGCGAGCACCCCGCCCGCGACCAGCGGAGCTCCCCCCGCGAGCGCGAGCCGCGCGCACTGCGCCGTGGCCAGGAGCCAGGCCGTCGCCGCGCAGCAGGCGAGGAAGGCTATGGCGGCCGTGCGCGAGCGCAGGAGGACCGGCTCCGCGCGAAGCGCCGCGACGCGCTCGCTGGGCACGAGCTGCTGCTGCGGCTCGAGGAAGATCGCGGCCGCCGCCACCGCCAAGCCCACCGCGACGGCGAGCGGAGCGAGCACACCTACTTCGGCGCACGCGAGCGCCGACAGCCCGGGGGCATGACCGTCGGACAGGGCGCGCGCCGCTTGGTGCGCCTCGACCACGGCGACGATCATCGCGCCGAAGGCGGCCCCCGCGAGGGCAAATGCGATGCGTCCGATCCAGCGGCCCACGCGTGCCTTGTGTGTGTATCACGTCCGGGGACGTGAGCGCCCGCGCGCGAGCGGATGCGCGGCGTCGTAGACGCGCAGAAGGTGCTCCATCGAGACGTGCGTGTACCGCTGCGTCGTCGAGAGCGACGCATGGCCGAGCAGTTCCTGGATGGCGCGCAGGTCGGCGCCGCCGTCGAGCATGTGGGTCGCGCACGTATGGCGGAGCGCGTGCGGGTGAAGATCGGCCCTGCCCGCTCCGCTCGCACCGTACGTGTGGACGAGCGCGCGCACGCCCCGGACGTACACGCGCGCGCCCCGCACCGTGAGAAACAGCGCGCGCGGGTCCTGCGCTCCGCTACGCGGGTGCACCATGCGCGGTCGCACCTCGAGCCAGCGGCGCAGCGCGCGCACGGAGGCCCGCCCCAGGGGGACGACCCGCTCCTTGTCCCCCTTGCCGAGGACGCGCGCCGTTGCGCCGTCGAGATCCACCGAGTCGAGGTCGAGCGCGCACAGCTCGCTTACGCGCAGCCCCGATCCGTACAGGAGCTCGAGGACGGCACGGTCCCGCGCCCCCCCGGGCGAGTCGTCTCGCGGCGCCTCGACGACCTCCTTCGCGGCGTCCACCGAGAGCAACGTGGGCAAGCCTCTGCGCACCTTCGGTGTGGCAAGCTCCTCGGCCGGGCAGCGATCGAGGATTCCCCGACGTCGGAGCCAGCGCATCCACGTCCTGACGGCCGCGACCTTGCGCGCGATCGAGCTCGGCGCGTGCTTGCGGGCCAGCACCCCGAGCCAGCCGCGCAGCAGGTACACGTCGATCCTGGCGACGTCCGCGGACGCCTCGGGCTGCCGCTCGGCTACGAACGCCGCGAGCCCGGCGAGGTCGTCGCCATAGGCCCTGACGGTACGGGGAGAGGCCCGCCGCTCCGCCTCGAGGTGGCGCGCAAACGCGGCGATCGCGCAGTCGAGGGTCACGCCTCGTGCCGTACCACGCGCCCCTCGCGCGGACCCAGTTCCTGGCGATGCTAGGGTGACGACCGTGCGGCAGTGGGCGGAGCGGTTGGCGTCGGGGGCGCGCCGTATCTGGCGCCAAGCGCTGGAGGAGCACTGCACCCCGCGCGAGATCGGCTGGTCCGTGGGCCTCGGGGTCTTCGCCGGGTGCTCGCCGCTGCTCGGCTTCCACATGTGGATCGCGCTCGCGCTGGCGACGCTCTTCCGCGTCAACCGTCTGTGGGCTTTCGTCGGCTCGCGCGTCTCGTCCAACGTCCTTTTCGCCTGGATCGCGCTCGCGGAGATCGAGGTCGCGCACCGACTCCGAGCTGGCGCCTGGGCGCCGCTCGCCCCGAGCGAAGCGCTCACGCACGGCAAGGAGCTCCTCGGCGACTGGTTCGTGGGTTCGGCGCTCGTCGGCGCCGCCCTCGGCGTCGTGCTCGGGGCCGCGGCCTATGGCGCGATGCGGCGCAGGCAGCAACGTCTCATCCCGCGCACGCCGCACGCACCTCGGCGACGGACTTCGGGATCCCCTCCGTCAGCACCTCCCGCCCCGACTCGGTGACGACAACGTCGTCCTCGATGCGCACGCCGATGCCCCGCCATTCGGGGGACACGGCCTCGTCATCGGGTGCGATGTAGATCCCGGGCTCGACGGTGAGCACCATCCCCGGCTCGAGCCGCCGCGGCTCGCCGCAGTCGAAGTAGGCGCCCACGTCGTGGACGTCCATGCCCAGCCAGTGGCTGGTGCGGTGCATGAAGAAGCGCTTGTAAGCCTCGGTCTCAATGAGTTTTTCTACCTCGCCCTGGAGCAGACCAAGACGGACGAGACCCCGCGCGATGATCCCGATCGAGAGCTTGTGGATCTCGTCGAGCGTCGCCCCCGGCCGGGTCGCGGCGATTCCTTCGGTCTGAGCCTCAAGGACCAGCTCGTAAATAGCCTGCTGCTCACGGGAAAAGTCGCGACCGACCGGGAAGGTGCGCGTCACGTCGCTCGCGTAGTACCCGTACTCGCAGCCGGCATCGATGAGCAATAGCTCGCCCGGATTCATCATGCGGTCGTTGCGCCGGTAGTGAAGGACGCACGCGTTGGGCCCCGAACCGACGATGCTCCCGTAGGCTGGGCGCTCCGAGCCGTGGCGCCGGAAGGTGTCGAGCAGCAGGGCCTCGACCTCGTATTCGCGCATCCCCGGCCGCGTACGGCGCATCGCGAGCTCGTGCGCCTCCCGGGTGATCCGCGCCGCCGAGCGCATCGTATCGACCTCGACCGGGGCCTTGCGCAGGCGCATCTCGTGGAGGATTGCGCCGGGATCGACGATCTCGGTCGGAGCGATCGCCCCCGTGCGTTGCCGGGCCCGGACGCGATCGATGGTGCGGAGCAACCTGTCGTCGAAGCGACGATTCGCGCCGAGTCGGTAGTAGACGCGGCGGTGATTCTGGATCAGGCTGGGGAGCTTTTCGTCGAGCTCGGCCACGACCAGCCCCTCGTCGGCGCCGAAGCGCTCGCGGGCGCCGTCGACGCCCGCGCGGGGACCGTCCCAGACCTCTCGTTCGCGGTCGCGCGGGCGTACGAAGAGGGTCGTCTTGCGCTCCTGGGCGTCGAGCACGAGCACGCTGTCCGGCTCGTCGAAGCCTGTGAGATAGAAGAAGTCCGAATCTTGCCGGTATTCGTGGTCCACGTCGTTGTTGCGAACGAAGACCGGTGCCGCCGGCAAGACGGCGACCGCAGACGACGACGCGGAGGCCATTGCGTCGCAGAAAGCGGCGCGGCGTCGCGCGAAAACCTCGGCGTTGTGAGTACACATGGGGAACGAATGCGTGAGGGAAGCGGGAACGAGTGCGGGCGATGAGCCGCGGATCAGTCTAGGTTTTTTGGCGGGAAACCGCGAGAGTCGCAAGCTCGGCGCTCGCGGTTGGCGTGTGGCGGTAGCGGGGCTCGGCCAGGCGCCGCTGGAACTTGGCCCGACCGCAGGGTACGCGAAACAATTCGCGCCATGACCGCTCCCGAGGACCGCCGCCGCAAGCGCAGCCAGGACCCCCTTGTCGCGCTGCACTATCAGCTTGCCCATGCCCGCCACGAGGGCAGCCTCGAGGCCATCGTGGTCGCGGACGACTCCGGCGTGGTCGTCGCCGGGGCCGGTTCGTGGGCCGTGTGCGAAGAGCTCGCTGCGTACGCGCCCCTTCTCGTCCAGGGCGTCTGGAACGAACCCGGACTCACGGGGCCGTCGCGCGTCGCCGAACTGGCCGCCCCGGAGGCGCAAGTGGACGTGCAGCCGGTCAAGGTGGACGGGCAAACCGTGCTCCTCTGCGCCCGCGGCGGCGGGCGGCGCAGCGCCGCCCTGGATCGAGCCGCGCAGGGCGTCGCGCGGATCCTCAAGGCGGCCTGAGCTCGGAGGCGCATCCAAGGCGCGGAGCGCCTCGTCACCCGCGCTCACCGATTCGTGCCCCCGTCCGTCCGCCTCTGCTCACTTTGACGGCGCTGGCGGCCCGAGATATGGCACGATAATCGAGGCATTCCGATGAGCGACAGCGAGCGCCGCCGCCGGCTCGACACCGTCATCCCGGAGCTCATCAAGAGAGCCGTCGAGATCGGCGTGGAGAAGGCGGTCGAGGCCCCCGACAATCTCAAGGAGTTCGTCGGAGGCATGAAGCTGCCTCGAGAGCTCGCCAATTACCTCCTGGCGCAGGTCGAGGAGACCAAAAGTGGGCTCTTCCGCGTGGTGGCCAAGGAAGTCCGCGAATTTCTCGAGCAAACGAACCTCGGCGCCGAGATGCAGAAGATGCTCACGACGCTGCAGTTCGAGGTCTCCACGACCATCCGCTTCAAGCCGAACGACAACGCGACCGGCGACGAGGCGGACGCGAAGCTCCCCAAGCCGGAAGTGAAGGCGGAGGTCCAGGTAAAGCGGAACGCGCGTCCGCCCGCGCGCACCGATGTCCCCGGCAACGGGGACGACCGTCCGCGCGACCGCAGACGCACGCGCGAGTAGGGATAAAACCCTCGCTGCGGCCGTGGCCGTTGCGGGCAGAGAGTCACAGTTGCGAAGGGCGAGAGGAAAAGAATGGCGAAACCGCTGCGAGTCGCTGGCGAGGTCGATAGCTGGTGCACCAAGTGCCGGCTCGTCCTCAACCATCGCATCGTCTCGATGAAGAACGGCAAGGCGCATCAGGTCGAGTGCCTGACGTGCCGGAGCCAGCACCTCTGGCGACCGCACGCCCCCGGCGACAAGTCCGCCGCCTCCGACGGCGCCAGGTCTCGCGCGGGCGCTTCCTCGGGCCCGTCGGCGAGCAAGTCGCTGCGTCCGCCTCGCGTATCGTCCGCCACCCGCCTCGAGCAGCAGTGGGAGAAGGCCATCGCCGGCCGCGGCGTCAACGAGTTCAAGACGTACAACGTAGGTGCGAGCTTCAACGAAGGCGACCTGTTGCGGCACAAGAAGTTCGGGGATGGCGTTGTGACCCGCGTGATCGACGCGCACAAGGTCGAAGTGCTCTTCCGTGACGAGGCGCGCACGCTCGCCCAGGCGATGAATTAGCCATCCTGCGTCGTCGCGGAGTTTGCCCGCTTGCGCCAGCGCGGGGATACTGATCTGGCGAGGACCGGATGCGCAGTTGGCGACGGCACGCGATCGGCATTCCTTCGTTCGCGTGGCTGGTATGTACGGGCCCGGCGGCGGGGGGACAGGGGACCGCGGCGAACCTCGCCGCGACGACCGCGCCTACTCCGCCGCCGAACGGCGAGGTCCAGATTGGCTTCGCCCCCGACGGCCACTTCGGCGCCTGGCTCGTCGCCGGCCCCTTCGAGCGAACGCACCTGCCACCCGGGGACAAGCTCGCGCCGAGCCTCGGCTCATCCGTCGCCGACACACCCTGGCGGCTGGCCGCGAGCGACGCGGCGCTCGACCTCACGAGCGTGCTCGACGTGCGCGCCGCCGACCGTTTCGCGTTCGCGGCCGGTGTCCTTCGCCTGGCGCACGCCGGTCGCCACTATCTGCTGCTCGGCGTCGACGACGGCGTGACCGTCTTCGTCGACGGCCAACGCGTATTCGCCCGCGACGACGGGCGACCGCAGCGTGACGACGACGACCTGATCGCGCTCGACCTCTCCGAAGGGGACCACCCCCTCGTGCTCGGCCTCCACCAGCACATGGGGGCCTGGAACTTCCGCGCGCGCCTCCTCGACGCCGAGCTGCAGCCGCCCCGCGGCGCGTCCTGGGTGCTACCCGGCGCGACCGTCGAGAGCGCGCGCGACCTCGCGGCGCGCATGCCGTCCGTGACCCTCGACCGCGGCCCGCGCGCCGACGGGTATCGCCCTACCCTCACGGTGCGCTTCCCCCAGGGCGCGCCACGCGGCGTGCGCCTCGACGTGCACGCGCGTTTGCTCCGCGGGTCCGCGCCCGAGCCGGTCTTCAACGTCGACGCTGGCGACGTCCCTGCCGACGATCGCGGCGTTCGGGAGCTCACGGTCGCGCTGCCGTTCATCGGCGGCGACGACGTAGAGGACGCCGACTGCACCGTCCACGTCGAGGTCGCCGGTGATCCGTTCGACCTCCCCTTCCATCCTCGTCGCGAGATCCGCGCCGCGATCGCCCGCGCCGACCACGCCCTCGCGTCCGCGCACGACGACAGCGTCGAGTTCCTCCGCAATCGCCTCGCCGCGTTCGTGGCCAGGGGCGACGGCGACGTCGAAGCGCAGACGGCCGACGCGCGCGAGCTCGACGAACTCGCACGCGCCCTGGAGAGCAAGGGCGACCCGTGGGCCGACCGGAGCGGCCCGATGCGCCGAGCCTATCGCTCCCCCGCCGACGGGAAGCTCACCGAGTTCGCCCTGTACGTGCCGCCGGGCTACGACCCCGAGAAGACCTACCCGCTCATCGTCGCGCTGCACGGGATGAACGGCCGCCCGATGGAAATGATCATGTGGCTCTTCGGCCACGACGACCCGCAGCGCGACGGCAACTGGGAGGACCGCCATCCGCGGCGCGACCTCGAGAAGCTGGACGCCATCGTCGTCGCGCCCGACGGCCACTTCAACACGATGTACCGCGACCTCGGCGAGGACGACGTCATGCGCGTCACCGCGTGGGCGATGTCCCATTACTCGATCGACCCTTCGCGCGTGACCATCACCGGGCCCTCGATGGGCGGCATCGGCACCGCTGCCTGCGCGCTGCACTACCCCGATCGCTTCGCCGCGGCCGAGCCCTTGTGCGGCTACCACAGCTACTTCATTCGCGGGGACATGAAGGGCATGCGCCCATGGGAGAAGTTCATCGCCGAGGAGCGCTCGAACGCGACGTGGGCCGAGAACGGGCAGTACGTCCCCATGTACGTCGTCCATGGCACCAGGGACCTCCCCGAGGAGAACAGCTACGTCCTCATCGACCGCTACAACGAGCTCCACTACTCGATGAAGGACGAGCACCCGGAGCTCGGCCACAACGTCTGGCAGATCACGTACGAGGACCTCAAGGGCGCGCAGTGGCTCCTCGGCAACCGGCGACCCCTGCACCCGCGCTCCATCCGCTTCAAGACCCCGCGGACTCGCTGGGCCGACGACGCCTGGCTTCACGTGCGCGAGCTCTCGGCGAGCGACACGTGGGGGGAGATCACGGCGCGCATCGACCGCAACAACACGTTCGTCCTCGCCACGCACGGCGTCGACGCGCTGGCGCTCGACCGCGACACGGAGCTCATCGACGACGCCTCGCCGGTCACCGTGGTCGTCGATCAGAGCAAGTTCGTCTTTCAGGCGGGTGAGCCGCTCGAGGTGCACCGCGACGGTGCGTGGAAGGCTGGCCCGGCCGTTCACGAGGGGGCCCACAAGCAGGGCCGGGTGACCGGCCCCATTCGCGACGTCCTGCACGAGCCCATCCTCTTCGTTTGGGGCGCCAGCGATCCCGCGCAGGCGCGCGCGAACGAGGAGGTCGCCCGCGCCTGGGCGCACGTCCGTCCCGGCATCCACGTCGACTATCCCGTCATGAGCGACCAGGAGTTCGCCGCCCGCGGGGAGTCCCTCGACAACGATCGCGCGCTCTTCCTGATCGGCAACGCGCAGTCCAATCGACTGGTGCGCGAGTTCGAACCGAGCTTCCCCATCCGCATCGAGGGCGACGAGGTCGTCGTCGGCGAGAAGCACGTGGCGGCGAAGGACGGCGCCCCGGCGGACCGCTCGCAGCTGGGCGCCGCGTTCATCCGACCGAACCCGCGTCGGCCCGACCGGTACGTCGTCGTCGTCGAGGGCGTCGGACCGCTGGGCACGTGGCGCTCGCTCGCCCTCCCGGACATGCTCCCCGACTTCCTCGTCTACGACGAGGAGGTCGCGCCGGCCCGCGGCGGCCTTCTCCTCGGCGCGGGGTCGCTGCGCGTCGCCGGCTTCTTCGGGACGGACTGGTCGCTCCCCCCGCTGCGGTGAGATCCGCGCGTGTGATTCTCGTTCGAGGATCTCGCGCGCTGATTTATAACGGCCGCATGAAGACTCTCTGGGCGGCAGCGACGGGGGCCGCTGTCTTCGCGTTGCACGGCGTAGCCCGGGCCGACGAATCGATCATCCGGCATTACGGCGACCATGCGCCGTACATCTTCGAGGCCGAGCCGCACGGCATCGTCGGCTACGGCCAGCCGTTCGACCGTCCAGGCGGCGCCGCCCTCGGCTTCGGCTTCCGCGGGAGCTTCCGGATCGCCGACGGGTTCATCCGCAGCATCAACGACAGCTTCGGCGTCGGCTTCGGCATCGATTTCGCTCCGGACGAGAACCGGGTCCTCGTACCCATCGTTTTTCAGTGGAACTTCTGGCTGTCGAGGCGCTGGTCGGTCTTCGCCGAGCCGGGGTTCGCCATCATCTCGGGGCCGGAGCCCAACAACTTCGACCCGTTCATCTTCTACACGGGCGCGCGCTTTCATTTCACGCCGCGCATCGCCCTCACGTTGCGCGCCGGCTACCCCGACATCTCCGTCGGGGTCTCGTTCCTGCTCTGATTCCTTCGCTATCCGCGACGGCCGCGGACGCGGAAGTTGCCCTCCCCCGCGCCGATGCCGCCTCCGGTACCGGTTGTCCTCGAACGACCTCCGCGCCCGCCAAGCTCGCCGCGCGGCATGCGGTCGTCGCGCGGCGTACGGTCGTCGCGCGACATGCGGTCGTCCCGTGCGTGCTCGTCGCGAGGCGGCCCCTTGCGGGCGCCGCGCCGCTCCCGCGCCGGCGGGGACACGACGCGACGCGGGACGCCGTACTCCGTCTTGAGCTTCGCCTGCTCGTCGGCGGTGAGATACCGCCACTCGCCGGGGCGAAGTCCTTCCGCCGTGATCCCGGCGAAGGCGACGCGCGCGAGGCGCATGACGCGGAAGCCCGTCGCCTCCCCCATGCGCCTTATCTGCTGGTTGCGGCCCTCGGTAATGACCAGCTCGATCCAGGTCTTGTCCCCCTCGTGCCGCAGGAGCTTCACCTTGGCGGGGAGGGTCCTGCCGTCTTCGAGCTCGACGCCGCGCCGCCAGACGTCGAGGTCCTTCGGCTCCATCGCCCCCTGGGCTTTGACGACGTACGTCTTCGGCACCGCGCGCCGTGGATGCATGAGCGCCTCGGCGAAATCGCCGTCGTTCGTCGCGAGGATCACCCCGCTCGTCGCGAAATCCAGCCGGCCCACTGGGTACACGCGCACCGCGGCGTCGGCGAGCAGCTCCCGGACGCTCGGTCGTCCCTGTGGGTCGTGCATCGTGGACACGACCCCGCGCGGCTTGTGCAAGACGACGTACGCCGACGGCTCCGCCACGATGCGCTGCCCGTTGACCTCGATGCGCGCGCGGCGGGCGTCCACTTTCGTCCCGAGCTCGGTAACGATGCGCCCATCGACACGGACCCGCCCGGCCGCTATAAGCTCCTCCGCCGCTCGGCGGGACGCCACTCCGGCGCGAGCCAGCACTTTTTGAAGACGAACGATGCTCATCGGGCCGCGGGTGATAGCCTAAGGAAGACTCGGATGCGACGCGTGAACAAGCCCTGGGGCTACGAGATGGTCTGGGCGGAGACCGAGCGCTACGTCGGCAAGCTCTTGCACATCCGGGCCGGAGAGAAGCTCTCGCGGCAGTACCATCGCAAGAAGGACGAGACGTTCCTCGTTCAGAGCGGCGAGATGGACCTGGAAGTCGGTCAGGGCGCCGAGCTGCGCGTCGTCCGGATGCAGCCTCGCGACGCCTACCACTGCCCGCCGCATACGGTTCACCGCATGATCGCGGTCACCGACGTCGACATCATCGAAGTCTCCACACCCGAGCTCGACGACGTCGTTCGCCTCGAGGACGCGTACGGGCGCGAAGGCACGAGCGAACCGTAGAAGGCGCCTACGGCGCTTTCTTCGTTTTTTTCGACTTGCCAGCGTCCGCTCCGGGGCCGGCGTCGATCAACTGGCCAGCGGTGCCGACCGTAACGGGGGACGTGCCGCTCGGCGCCGAGTTCCCGCCGTCAACGATCTCCACCCCGGACTGCGCCTCCTCTTGCGCCATGAGCTGCGCGTCTCGGTCCCAGCGGTCGACGTGGCCGTCGCAGCTCTCGTCGTTCCCGACGCGCTCGAGCCGGTTGTGAAAGTAGATCTCCCACGTGTCCGGCTTGCCGCTGGGGCAGTGCGTGTTGCGCCGAATGCGCGAAAGCTCCCCGGACAGGTAGAACTTCCACACGTTCGGGCGTCCCGTCGACAGGGTGGTGTCGATGTCCTCCTCTTCGATGCGGCCGTCGGCGAAGTTGATCCAGTCGTCGATCTTGCCGTCGTAGTTGGTGTCCGCCTCCTCGTGGAGAGGTTCGCCCTTCTCGTTGAACGTGCGGACGACGTCCTTGATCCCGTCGAGGTTGCTGTCAATCTCGCGGCAGAGCAGGACCGTATGCCGGTCTTCGCGCTCGCCGACGGCCTTGTAGACGCGGCGGATGTTCGGCCGGATCGAACCCGGACCGACGGTCTCGCTGACCTCAAGCTGCGGGCTCTCCTTCCAGTGGTCGAAGGTCTCGCACAGGGAGCGGTCGTCCGCCGGCCAGCGACTTTCGTCGTGGCTACCCCCGGGGGCCGTGCTGACCGCCTTGGGTGGCTCGCCCCCGCACGCGCCGATCACGCAGAGCGCGGCGCCCGCCGCGATCCCCGAGTACGCCGCGCGCCTCACGGGTGCCCCCCGTCTGCGCTCGCGTCGGCGCCGGCCTCCGGGGCCGCGCTGGCCGAGCTCGCGACCGTAGAAGCTGCGCCGCCCTCGGCGCTGCCGGCGTCGCCGGCGGGAGCGCGCCCAGGCGCTCCTGGGGCGCCCGCGTCGTCGTCGCCGCCACCGAGGACGATGAGGCTCGACGGATCCGGTTTGCCGTCTCCGTCGTGGTCGGTCGCAATGCTCACCTTGCTTCCCTCCCACGTCCACCATTGGTCGACCATGCCGTGGCCGGTCGTGTCGCGCTCGCGGCGCGAGGGGTGCGCGGGGCGCCCGGTCTTCGAATCGAGCGGCGTGCCCGGATCGAACCACTCCCACGTGTCTATGCGGTGCTGCCCGCTCGTGTCGTACTCTCGCATCGACAGCTTGCCCGCGTCGTAGAGTTCGATCGCGTTCACGACGCCGGTGTCGTCGTAACAGAACTCGCGCCGGCGAATCGCGCCGCTCGCGTCGAAGTATTCGTAGAGGTCGGGCTTCCCGTCGTGGTTCAGGTCGGCGACGCGGCACCTCTCGTGACCGCTGGCGTCGAAGATGCGGCGAATGTCCGGCTTGCCGTCGCCGTTGGTGTCCAGCACCTCGACGCGATTGCCGGTCTCGCTGCAGCCCTCGTGCTCGAGCGTCTCCGAGCGGGAGCCCTCGGGGAGCTTGGCCGCGCCGACGCCGCCGGCCTTCTCGCTGCCGCCGCAAGCGACACCGACGGCGAGCGCGAGGACGCTCCCCACCACGAGCCAAGACAATCCGAAGCTGCGCGCGTCCATCATTCGGCGGAATTTCCGTCCCGTGCCCACGCACACGCGACAATACGCGCGTCCAGGGCGTGCGAGCAAGGCCGACAACGCACGAGGCGCCTATAGGCTCCGGAATTCACGAGCGATTCACGACGTGCAGGGCTAACGGAACCGTCTGAAGCATCGCTTCCGTCGGCAAGCCCTTGCGCTCACGCCCGGAGTCAGTAGGTATGTTCACGTATTGTCAGTCCACGTTGCAAGGGCGTGGATACCGACTCTGGCCCGTCCTCGATCCATGTCGCGCAAGAAGATCTCGACGACCATCTACGTTACGCCAGAGCAAAGCGACCGCCTTCGCTTGCTTCACGAGCGCACGAAGGTTCCGGTCGCCGTGTACATCCGCGAGGGCATCGACCTCATTCTCCGTCAGTACGCGCATTTGCTCCCCGGGCAGCTCGCGCTAGATGGGGCGTCGCCTTCTTCCCCCCCGCGGCAGGCCGCCCCACCCGAAGACAGCACCCC
>CALKVG010000542.1 GCA_937998045.1 uncultured Myxococcales bacterium | reverse complement strand
CTACACGCGTAAGATCGTCGGCAGCGTCAGATGTGTATAAGAGACAGGCGTCATCAAGTTCATCAGCGTGGGCCTCCTGCGTCTCGTCCAGGGGCGCGTCTCGCTCTCGAGCGTCAGCGGGCCGATCACGATGTACGACATCGCCGGTCAGGCCGCGGCGCAGGGCACGACGAACTTCGTCTGGGCCATGGCGCTCATCTCGGTCAACCTCGGCCTCATCAATTTGCTGCCCATCCCCGTGCTCGACGGCGGCCACCTCCTCTTCTTCCTCTTCGAGGCCGCGCGCCGCCGACCGCTGCCCCTGCGCACGCGCGAGGTGGCGAGCCTCGTCGGGATGGTGATGCTTGTCCTCCTGATGCTCGTGGCCTTCAAGAACGACGTCGAGCGGCGGTGGGACGTCATCGTCACGCAGGTGCGCGAGCTTTGGTCGTGAAGCGTGCGCCGACGGCGCGCGACGTCGCGGCACGCGTCATCGCCCGCGTCGAGAAGGACGGGGCGTTCGCGTCGGCGGCCTTGCAGGCGGAGCTCTCGCAAGCCGTGCAGGTCGAACCGCGCGACCGGGCGCTCGCGACCGAGATCGTCTACGGATGCTTGCGCGTGATGCCGTGGCTGCTCGAGCGGATCGCTCGCTTCGCGCCGCGCGGCCTCAAGGGCGTGGACGTGCGCGTCCGCGCTCACCTGGCCGTTGCCACCTACCAGCTTTACTTCACGCGCGTCCCCGCGTTCGCCGCGGTGAACGCCGCCGTCGAGGCCGTGCGCGAGGCGCGCGGCCCGCGCGTCGCGGCCTTCGCGAACGCAGTCCTCCGCCGCGTGGCCCAGCATGCGGCGTCCACCGCTCGCGCCGACGACGAACGCGAGCGCGCGATCGTGGCGTCGACCCCGGCGTGGCTACGCGAGGCCCTCGACCGCGCGCTGTCGCCGGAAGAGGCGCGCGCGTTCCTCCGCTGCGGGACCGAGCCGCCGGCGGTCGCGCTCCGGGTGGAGCGCGCGTCGGAACGCGACACGTGGGTCGAGCGCCTGCGCGCTGCCGCCCCGGCGGCGAGCTTCGAGCCCGGCCGCGTGTCGCCGCGAGCCATCCTCGCCCGCGGCGCCGGAAGGCCGCAAGACCTCCCCGGCTGGAGCGAGGGTGCGTGGGCCATACAAGAGGAGGGCTCCCAGCTCGCCGCGCTCGCCCTCGGTGTGCGGGAGGGCGACATCGTCCTCGATGCGTGCGCGGGCCGCGGGAACAAGACCGCGATCCTTGCGCGCGCCGCCGGTTCGCTCGGAGCGGCCGACGCATGCGACGCTCTCCCGGCAAAGCTCGAACGGCTGCGGGAGGAGCTCGCCCGCGTCGGAGTGCGCCCGCGAGCGACGTTCGCCGTCGACTGGTCCGTGGGCTCGGGGGAGGTCACCGGCGCGTACGATCGCGTGCTGGTGGACGCGCCCTGCTCGGGCGTGGGCACGCTCCGCCGGCGACCCGAGATCGCCCTCCGCCGCGAGGCCGTCGATCTCGCGGCGATGGCGCAGGCCCAGATCGCGATCGCCTCGAGTGCAGCCGAGCGCCTGCGGCCCGGCGGCACGCTCGTCTACGTCGTGTGCAGCGTCCTTCGAGAGGAAGGCGAGGAGGTCCTGCAGGCCCTGCTGCGCGCGCGCCCGGAGCTCGAGCCGGCCTCGTTCGAGGCGCCCGAGGTGCGTGCCGTCTTCGGCGAGTCGAACGAAGTCCGCCTCCTGCCACACGTGCACGGGACCGACGGGTATTTCCTGGCGTGCCTGAGGAGCCGTCGCTCGGGCGCCGCACGGTCCTGAAGGCGGCTCGTCGCACAATAGGCGGGGCGCGCCAGAAGCGCCTTTGCGGCCGGGGGCAGCGACGCTATAGGTGCACGGTACCCGCGAAACTGGAGATCCGAGGTCCATGCTCATCGACGTGACGGTCCCCCAGCTCGGCGAGAGCGTGTCCGAAGGCACGATTTCGAAATGGCTCGTGCGCGAGGGCGACGTCGTCAAGAAGGACCAGCCGCTCGTGTCGATCGCCACGGACAAGGCAGACAGCGACCTGCCCGCACCCGCGGGCGGCCGGGTCGCCAAGCTTCTCGCGACCGAGGGGCAGGTCGTCCCGGTGAAGACGATCATCGCCCAGATCGACGAGACCGCCGGTGCGTCGCTGTCGGCCGCTCCTGGCGCACCCGTGTCGATGCCCCCCCCGGCGCCGGTGGCTCCTCCGCCACGGACGGGAAACCTCGGGGCCCTCGCGACGCCGACCGTGCGCAAGGCCGCCCTCGAGAACGACGTGGACCTCGCGAGCGTGAAGGGCACGGGCGAGCGGGGTCGGGTCACGCGCGACGACGTCATGCGCGCGGCGCACCTGACCACGCCCGCCGTGGGCAACAACAACGAACGTCCGGCGGCCCCGCCGCCCGCCGAGCTGCCTCCCCCCTCGTCGGGAGCGACGCCGCGCGCCCAGCAGCTCGCGCAGGTCATCAACCAGGGGGGCGGCTTCGTCCCGCCCATCCCGGGAGTCGGCTTCGGCGCGTTCAAAGTGCCGCCGTATCGTCCGACCGAGGGGGACAAGGTCATCCCCTTCACGCGGCGGCGCCGGATCACCGCCGATCACATGGTGTACTCGAAGGTCGCGTCGCCCCACGTGGTCACGGTGGCGGAGGTCGACCTGCACCGCGCGAGCAGGCTGCGGGACGCGAACAAGGATCGCTACAAGGCCGAGGGGATGAGCCTCACGATGCTCGCCTTCGTCGTCGTGGCGACGGCGCGCGCGCTGCGCGAGACGCCCGCGCTGAATTCGCGCGTGCTCGACGACTCGTACGTGGTCCTCCACGACGTCAACATCGGGGTCGCGGTCGATTCGCCGGATGGCCTCGTGGTCCCCGTCGTGCGCCGGGCGGACGAGCTCGGCGTGCGCGGCATCGTGCGGGCGATCGACGACCTGGCCAAGCGCGCCAAGGGCGGAAAGATCACGATCGACGACCTCTCGGGCGCGACCTTCAGCGTGTCCAACCCCGGCTTGAAGGGGAACCTCTTCGGCGGCGCGATCATCAATCAGCCGAACGTCGGCGTCCTGCGCATGGGCGAGATCCAGAAGCGCGTCGTCGTCGTCGAGTCCCCCGAAGGCGAGGACCAGATCGCGATTCACCCGGTGATGTACATGGCCTTGTCGTACGATCACCGCGTCGTCGACGGCGTGGCGGCGAACGCCTTCCTCTGGCGGGTGACCGAGATCCTCGAGAAGGCCGAGTTCGAGGTTTAGAGCCCCTCGGTTCACGACGCCAACGTCGGGAAGCGGATGACGATCGTCGAGCCGCGTCCGACGCCGTCGCTCTCGGCGTGCATCGTTCCTCCATGCGCGGGATCGAGCGCCCAGAGTCCCGTCGAGCCGCTCGACGATCGCGCGTGCGATGAAGAGTCCCGCGCCAATCCCGCGCTCCCGACGCGTCGTCGATGTGTCGCCGGGCCGAAGGAGATCGAATACGTGCGGCAGATCTGCGGGGGCGATCCCTTTTCCGGTGTCCCGAAAGCGGATGACCGCCTCGCCGTCCTCTCGCGCGAGATCGACGTGGACGTCGCCGCCCGCTGGCGTGAACTTGATCGCGTTCGAGAGAGCGTTGGACAAGGCTTGCCGGACGCGCTCCCGATCGGCGCGCGTCGGCGACTCGTGCGCGACGCGCATGGTGAGCGCGACGCCGCCCTCCGCCGCTTTCTGCCGGAGCTCGTCGACGCACGAGCGGACCAGCGCGCCGAGGCAAAGCGGCTCGAACTGAAGGTGCAACTCGCCGCGCAGGACGCTCGAAGCCGAGAGAAGCTCGTCCACGAGGCTCGCCTCCTCGCGCGCGCATCTCAAAATCGCTTGGAGGCCGCGCGACAGGCCGGCGGGGTCCTGGCCGCGATCCGCCTCGAGCGCTTGCGCCCACGTGACGAGCCCCGTCAAGGGCGTCCGCAGCTCGTGCGACACGATGCGAACGAACTCCTCCCACTCCCGGGTCGCCCGCTCGGCCGCCGCGCGCGCGCGCAGCGTCGCGATCGCGAAGGCCGCGTTGGCTGCGAGCTGCTCGAGCAGCTTCACCTCGTCGGCGTCGAGGCGCCATCCGCAGCCTCAGTGCAGAAATGAGAAAGGCGGGTTCTTATTGCGGCACGATCGATGTTCCGCTCATGGCCAGGATGGAGAACATTCCGCCCTGTACCGGCCGCGCCTGGAAGCCGATCTGCTGCCCGGTGTTCGTCGCGTAGTAATCGGAGAAGGGCACGCGGGCGTTGGAGGTCGTCGCGAACTGGTAGACGCCGTCGATCAACGTCGAGACAAGGGACTGGTCCTGGATGGCCGACGCCATCCAGAGCTCCCAGTCCGTCTTCGACGCGGCCTGCGCGCAGCCGGTCGACGCGTTCGTGAAGCGCGAATCGAGCGGGATCCCCGCGCTCAGCCTCTGCGTCTTGTAATAGGCCTCGTCGCTCGCCAGCACGTTCGCCGGAATCAGGTCCAGCTTGAGCTCCTTGTCGAAGAACGCGTTGTATTTCATGCCCCACGTGCCCGGCTGGTCGTAGGCAAACAGCGTATGCACGCCGCTCGAGTCCGCCGACTTCGTCACCCACTCGGACATGAGCGACTGCGCCTGCGAAGCGTAGGAGCTGGCGTCCGCGGCCTGGCCCGCCGCCGTGGCAAACAGACCAAACGCGCCCACTCCGAGGACGGCCTTGAGCGCGAGGTTGGCGTTGTGGGGCGCGGAAGCGCAGAAGTCGTCCGTCGTGTAAATGTTGGCGCCCGTGGGATCGAGCCCGTTCCCGACGAGAAAGTCCGCCCACCGCTTGGCGACCTTGTAGTGGGCCCGCGCGTACGCCTGGGCGTCGGCCGGCTTCGCGCGCTGCGCGTACGCCGCCATCATGAGGAGCATGTTCGCCGTCTCCTCCACGGGCATGTTCTCGCCGCCGCCGTCGTTGTGCCCGTCGGCGTTCGGGTAGCTCGCGCCGATATCGTGCATGCTGAAGGACTGTCGCCATAGGCCCGACTCGGCGTACTCGAGGAGCGGCTGGAGAAGCAGCTCGAGGTAAGTCGGATTCGTGTAGAGAAAGACGGGGGACGCCGGATACACGACGTCCACCGTCGAAATGTTGCCGTCGCTGCTGATCTCCTTGAGAAACAGCCATGGATCGCTGCTCGTCCCCACGAGCTCGGTCCCGCCGAACGCCTGGCGCAGCGCGAGCGTGCATAGCGCGGCGTAGTGATCGCCGGCCGCGGCTTTTGCATCGGAGACGATGCGCGCATCGAGGGTCTGCGCGCGCGCGAGCGCGGCGTCGGCGTCGTCGTACGCGTCGGCCGCCATCGCTTCCCAGGTGGACCAGTACGACTTCCACAGAGGCGAGACGTGGTTGCCCACGTAGCTCACGGCGGGATCCCGCGCGACGCCGACCTCGACGGTGATCGGCGGCGTCGCCGACGCGCCGACCCTCCCGAGGTCGAACGCGAAGCCGAGGACGGGCCAGTCGGCCTTGATGGCGCGCGGCATCGTCGTGTCCGTGGAGCCGTCCAGGGAGCCGGTGTTCACCATCATGTTGCGTAGGGTGACGTCCGAGCCGATGGCCACCGTCATGTGCGGCGCGTCGGCCGCCAGGAACGCCGAGCCCCATTGCACATACTCGTTGCTTTGCGAGAGGACGAGCGGGTAGTGCGACGTCATCGACTGCACGGTCAGCGTCCCGCCGGAGTACGGCACGCTCTCGCGAAGCCAGTCCACTTGCAGGGCGCTATCGCCGTTGGCCCACTCGCCGGAAACGTCGAGGTAGAGGCTCACGGCGTGGGTCTGGCCGTCCGTCGAGGCAGCGCTCATCCGCAAATAGGCAATGGGAGCCGACTGGCGCTTGAGGTCGGCGATCTCCACGGGGGAGAGGAAGTCGAGAGTGACCGCCACGCCACCGCCGCCGAGCACGTACTCGGTATTCGTCGGCGTCATCGACCGCGCGACGAGGGTCATCGCGGCGCCCAGCGCGCCGATCCCGGACGGAGAAGTGGCCCCCGCGAGGAGGTAGGGCTTGCCGTCGACCCGCGCGATCCCCGTCATTCCCTTCACGGCGCCGACCCAGAGCGTGGGCCAGGTGCCGCTGACCGAGTCGGCTGCGGACCAGACATTCAAGTACGGGTTTCGCACGAAGAGCGGCGCTGCGGGCGGCCGCCCCGACCAGGACGTGTTCGCCGGCGGGCCGGCTTCGGCGCCGCCATCGTCCTCGGCGTCGCCGGTGCCGCCCGAGTGGCCGGAGCCGCCGCTTCCCGAGTCGCTCGTCGGAGTGGCCGCGTCGCCGGTGGGGCTGCCGGCGCATCCGCCGGCGGCCGCGGAAAGAAGGAAGACCAGCGCGCAGGATAGAACTTGCTTGTCGATACGCGAAGCGAATCGCGAGTACTTCATGAGTGGTGCACCTACATCGCGCCCGGAAAGAGCTACGATGTTTGCGCACTTTGGTCGCTTTGCGCGGACCTTTCAAGAGTACGCCGCCCTCAAGGCCAGTTGCCGTGGCCTGGGCGGACCTCGTGCTGGTTCAACGCCACCGCGCTCGGGACGCTACCGCGCCAGCGCCTTCGGTCGGCGACTGCCCTCGTTTCGCCCTTACCTACGCTGTGGCTCGAAGCCCGGCCGGTACGAGGAGACCTTCCTGTCTCAATCTGGCGGCGACCCATTCCTCGGCCGGCTGCGCCTGCTCGAAGACGACCGTCGGGTGGGGCGGTACGTGGAGCAGATAGTAGGACGAGAGGACGAACCGAAACGTGGTGGACGGAATGACGAGCGCACTTCCTTTGCAAAAGTGGAGCGGCAAAGACTTCATTCGGTCTGCAATGCGCCGGATGTGCGACCACTCCCCAGCGTAGTCGCGTACATAAGCAATCGAGACAAACGCTTCGCGCCGCGCATATAGCCTCGAGACGTCCTGCAGATAAGTCTCGAGGTCCTCGTCCGTCTGCTTGCCGTCGAGAATATGCGCGACGAACGGAAACGCCGTCGCGTCGACTCGGATGGGGCGGGGATCGATCATTGTAGGCAGGGGACGGCCGAGCCCCTGCCAGATATAACGCGCGCCGCAGCTTGCCTTTTAAGGCCCGAGCTCCCTCCGCGCGCCTCCTGACGGCGCATGCGTGCACCCTGCTGGCGATCAGGCGCCGGCAAGGAGCGCCTGGAACAGCTTCTTGCCGTCGTCGCATCCGAGAATGCTCTCGCTCATACGCTCGGGGTGCGGCATCAGGCCGAACACGTTCTTGCGCACCCCGCCGTAGATGCCCGCGATCGCGTGCAGGCTGCCGTTCGGGTTCGCGCGCTCCTCGAGCGCGCCGTCGGACGTGCAATAACGCAGGCCGATGAGGCCCTCCCCCTCGAGGCGGCGCAAGGTCTCGCCGTCGGCCTGGTAGCGTCCTTCGCCGTGCGCGATGGGCAGGCGCCACACGGCGCCCGCCGGCCGCGTGAACGGGCCCTCGGCGGTGACCTTCACGAACCAGTCGCCGCATTCGAAGCGCTGGTGCGCGTTGCGCGTGAGTGCCCCCGGGAGCAAACCAACCTCGGTGAGAATCTGGAAGCCGTTGCACACGCCGAGGACCCACCCGCCGCGGTCGGCGTGGGCGCGAATGGCCGCGACGACGGGGCTCACCTTGGCGATGGCGCCGCACCGCAGGTAGTCGCCGTAGCTGAAGCCGCCGGGTATCGCGACGAGATCGGTTCCTTCGGGGATCGAGACGTCGGTGTGCCAGGCGACGGTCGTCGGCGCGCCGCAGACGTCGCGCAGCGTGTGGATCATCTCGGTGTCCGCGTTCGAGCCGGGGAAGACGACGACGCAGGCGCGCATGGGTTCGCGCCGGGTCTAGCAACTCGGTCGGCCTTCCGCTAGGTACCGGGTCGATGCCCGCGGCATTTCCCAACGATCCGCCCGTCTCGAGCAAGCTCGCGGCCGCTCACAAGCTCACGCCAGGCGAGTACGACGTCGCGTGCCGCGCGCTCGGCCGCTCGCCGACGTACGCCGAGCTCGGCGTCTTCAGCGTGATGTGGAGCGAGCACTGCTCGTACAAATCGAGCCGCGTGCACCTGCGCCGGCTGCCGACGCAAGGGCCGCGCGTCATCCAGGGGCCCGGCGAGAACGCCGGCGTCGTCGATATCGGCGACGGCTTCGCCGCCGTCTTCAAGATGGAGTCGCACAACCATCCGAGCTTCATCGAGCCGCACCAGGGCGCCGCGACCGGCGTCGGCGGCATTCTTCGCGACGTCTTCACGATGGGCGCGCGCCCCATCGCGAGCCTCAACTCGCTGCGCTTCGGGCGCCCGGACCACCCGCGCACGCCGGAGCTCTTGCGGGGGGTCGTGGCGGGCATCGCCGGCTACGGCAACTGCGTCGGCGTGCCCACGGTCGGCGGCGAGCTGCAGTTCGACGCGCGCTACGACGGCAACATCCTGGTCAACGCCTTCACTTGCGGCGTCGCGCGGACGGACCGGATTTTCTACGGCCGCGCAACGGGAGTCGGCAACAGCATCCTCTACATCGGCGCCAAGACAGGCCGCGACGGCATCCACGGCGCGACGATGGCCAGCGACGAGTTCACCGAGGAACGGCCCGGGCAGAGGATGACCATGCAGGTGGGCGACCCCTTCATGGGCAAGCTGCTCATCGAGGCGTGCCTCGAGCTCTTCGACGCCGACATACTCGAGGGGATCCAGGACATGGGCGCGGCCGGGCTGACGTCCTCGAGCGTCGAGATGGCAGGGCGCGCCGGCAATGGCATCGAGCTCGACCTCGACCGCGTGCCGCGTCGCGCGCGCGCGATGACGCCTTACGAGATCCTGCTGAGCGAGTCGCAGGAGCGCATGCTCCTCGTGGCAAAGCCCGGGCACGAAGCGCGCGTGCTCGAGATCTGCGCGCGCTGGGACCTGGACGCCGCGGTCATCGGGAAGGTGACCGACACGAAGCGCTGGGTCGTCAAGGCGACGCCCGCCTACGACCCGCTCGTCGACCCGACGTCGAAGCGCGACCCCGTCGTCGTCTGCGACCTCCCCATCGGCGTCCTGACCGACGACGCGCCCGCCTACGATCGGCCTCGAACGCACGTGACCGATGCGCTCACCGCGGTCGACCACAGCGCGATCCCCGTTCCGCGCGACCTGGCCGCCGCGCTCCTCAAGCTCGTCGGTTCACCCAACGTGGGGTCCCGCGGCTGGGTGTGGCGGCAGTACGACCAGATCGTGCGGGGCGGGACCGTCGTCCGCCCGGGGTCGGACGCAGCCGTCGTGCGCGTGCAATGCCGGACCAGCGCGGGCGGCGCTGCGGGCGTCGTCGACAAGTTCTTGGCCTTCGCCGTCGACTGCAACGGGCGTATGTGCGAGCTCGATCCCTACCTGGGCGGCGCGATGGCCGTCGCCGAGGTGTGCCGCAACCTCGCCTCCACGGGGGCGGAGCCAATCGGCATCACCGATTGCCTCAACTTCGGCAACCCGGAACGGCCGGAGGTCATGGACCAGTTCGCGCGCGCCGTCGACGGGATCGCAGCGGCCTGCAAGGCGCTCGGGGTCCCGATCGTCAGCGGAAACGTGAGCCTCTACAACGAGACGACCTGGCGCGACGGCGACAAGGCCGTCGCGCGGAGCATCCTTCCCACACCGACGGTAGCGGCGGTGGGGCTCGTCCGCGCGAGCGACGACGTCGTGACGTCGGCGTTCAAGCGTGCCGGAGACTCTGTGTGGCTGCTCGGGGAGGCGGCATGCCGGGGTGTACGCGCCCTCGGGGGCAGCGAATGGCTGATTGCGACGCTGGGAAAGCTCGCCGGCGAGGCCCCACTCATCGACCTCGCGGCCGAGGCGAAGCTTCAGCGTCTGCTGGTCGAGCTGGCTCGGGGACACGTCCTGGCGAGCGCGCACGACGTCGCCGACGGCGGTCTGGCAGCGGCGCTCGCGGAGTGCGCGGCCGGGGGAGAGGAGCCGACTTACGCCGCAGGCGTCGGGGCGCGGATCGAGCTGTCCCCGGCAGACTCGGCCCTCGACGCGCTGGCCGGCCTGTTCGGGGAGGCCCCGTCGCGCGTCGTCGTCAGCGCGTCGCCGGGGGAGGCGGGACGGCTGGAGGCTGTCTCTTATACACATCTCCGAGCCCACGAGACAGGCAGAAATC
>CALKVG010000541.1 GCA_937998045.1 uncultured Myxococcales bacterium | reverse complement strand
CACGATGCGCGGTCACGCAAGAACCCGCAAGGCGTCCGAATGGAGACGGTTACGCTTCTATAGCAGCAGCCGCTTCGCGTCGGCGCCGAGGACCCGAACCATCTTCGATCCCGGACGGCTCCGTAGGTGGGGCAGCCCGTGCTTCCTCAGCGTCCGTCCCGACGCCCGCGCTGTCGACCACGACGTCGCAGACGAAGTGCCAATCCCGTCGCAACGAGCCCCGCGAGGCCGACGGCGAGCGGCGACCATCCCCTAGACTCCGCCAGATTGCACGAGCACCGGACGGTGTGCGGCGGGGGCGGTGGAGGAGGAGGTGGCGCGCCGATGGGCTGCTCCTCGGCGCTGATATTCGTGCGGACGCGCACGTCGCCTTCGCTGGCCACGTGGACGACATAGAAATTTGGAGCAATTTCTCTGGCGTTTGCACCCAAGAATTCGAGCGAATGGCTGAATCCGTAGAAAGTGCCCTTGTGATCCAGGTAGAATCCAAACGGCACCATCGGAGTGAGCACCTTGTGGAGTTTCCCACGGACTTTGATGGTGCGGCCGCTATCGTAGTACGCAAGTACGCGGTAGGTTGGATACACTTCGCCCAGTGCTTGGTCTCCGGTCAGTAGCGGAAGGTTGGTTGTAGCCGGTGGCGGCTGCTGCCCTCGGCCGATGCTCCGGGCGGGTACTGCAGGTGGATGAGTCGCGTAGCCTCGCGCCGCAACGAGTTCACGTTCGGGAAGCTCCATCGGGCTGCGACTCTGGGCCGGCAGGTTCTTCGTTTGGACGTAAAGGTACACGTCGCGATCGCCTGCAACGCCAAGTGCCTTCTGCAAGCCCTTCAGCGTTATCTTTGCCTCCTGGTGCAGGGCGGAGAGAGTCCCGAATTCCATGTTCCGGTACACCGCTGGGGTTTGAATCGTTCCGCCCGTGACCCCAGGGGCAAGGGAGATCTCGGCCAACATGCACTGGTGCTGCTGCCCGGACGCGACGGCGTTGGTCAGCCACGGGCAGTACGTGTGGCCGCCGACGAGCGAGCACGTGTAGTCCATGTCCACGACCGTCCCCGACGGGGTCCAGATCCAAGGTGGATTCGTGAACGCGCTGGAGGGCTCGGTGAAGACGTTCGCCGGGATTCCGAAATCCTCCCAGGGCGCGTTCGGATCGGCGATGGTTGCCCCCCAATCCGCCACTCGCAGGCGTGTGCGGATGGCAAAGGGAGTGCTGCTGATGGATGCGGGAACATTCTGCGCTTCGACGCGGAACTGGTTCGTGCACGTCGAGCCCGGACACGTGTTGACGGCATTGGTCAGAGAACCGCCGGACAAGACGCCAATCGAGTTCGACGAAATGGTGATTCCCGCCGGGCAAGCATTCCCGAGTGCGTCGAAATTGGCCCAATCCGTGATTACCGTCTTTGCTGGCGTGTCGCCGATGGCCGGGTGCGTGGCGTCCGCCTGACTCGAAGTGGTCAGGACTACCGTCGTGCTGGCGGGCATGCTGATGCGAGTGCCGAAGAACAGCTGCACCGGTCCTGTGATCGCGCGCGCAGACGTGTCGATTTGAAGGGTGATGGCCCAATTGACACCTGGAGAACTAAGCCAGGTGGCGACGTTTTTGAGCCACGGAGGGGGAGCCGCCGCTGCGGACCAAGACGGTGCGGCCACGCTCCGGTCGAGCGTCATGTAGTAGTTGATTAGGCCGGTGGTATTCGCGCGCGGAAAGACGGCGTCGTGCGGTACTGTGCCGCTGGGATCGGTCACCGGTGCGGTCGTCGATGGTTCGGGCGGGATCTCGAAAAGGTGAGCCCCGCTCCCTCCCGTGCCCTCGGTGATGCCGAAGTAAACTGCATCCGAGAGATCCGCGCCGTCGGGATCCGTCAGTACCTGAATCGTGACATACAGGTTGTTACCTGCGTAAACGGCGCGGTATTGCGCATCGTACTGATCGGTGAAGCTCCCCCCTCTTTGAAAGCTAAAAAAGGACACCGGACCACCGGCCCATCGCGGGTCGTTGAGCTGGGCTCTCCAGGCTGTGCTGCCGGGCGACGGCGGCAGCCACACCGGCCCTCCATTGAGGCCTGGAAGAACGGCCGGCGGTTGTATGCAATCCGCGGCGACGTTGCGTGAGAGCAGACTCAGCACTCCAAAGAGAAGGAGAGTCGCGACGACCTTCGTGCGTGTCATTGGATGGTCTTTCGCCCTTAGTTCGTGTCTTGAACGTTGATGTAGATTCCTAGAACCGTTCCTGATGTATCGATCCCTGTGGCACTGGTAAGATCTGGATATAGAGAATTGTAGCTTTGCGCGTAACGCTTTCCGACTTCGGACGTGCTGGTCGAACTGATCGTCGTGGCCGAATCAACGACGATGCCGAGCCAGTACGTCGTCGCCGACAGCGCCGTGCCCATGGGATTCGCGCTTTGTTCCTTGGCGCCGTTCACGAGGGCGAGGGGATTGGTGACCCACGCTACGGGGGACCCCGTTGGTGCTGTGCCGGTGCCGTTGTCGTTATAAAGAACCAATTTGGCATTCGCGCCACTCGCGTTGCCGTATGTACCGAAGGAATTCAGGGTCGCCGGATGCGTAAGGGCGGGGAGCTGAAAAACATAGAGGATGTTGGCCGACAGGCTGTAACTGCCCCCCAGCGCCGAATCCCACCCCACATCGTGCACCGCATTCACGCAGCTCGCCGAGCGACAAATCTCGCTCGAGGTGCACGTCGTCAGCGTCTGCCACTGGTCGTTCACGCAAGTCTGCACGGAGGTGTTGTTGCTGTTGCACTGCGAGCCGGTGGTGCACTGCACGCAGGCCCCGCTCAGGCAGACGGGCGTGGGCGCCGCGCACGGGGTCTGGTTGACCCACTGGTTGCCGACGCAGCTCTGCGGGGTGTTGTTCGCTCCGCACTGCATTCCGGAGGTGCATTGCACGCACGACTTGGCGACGCAGTAGGGTTTCCCTCCGGAGCACGTCGTGCCGCAGCTGCCGCAGTTGCCCGGGTCCGTGCTCTCGTCGACGCACGAGTTTCCGCAGACGAAGTCTCCGCCGGTGGTGCATGCCTGCTCGCACTGGGTGCCGTTGCACGAGACGGTGCCGCCGCTGGGCTGCGTGCAGGGCGTGCAACTCGGGCCGCAGGCGTTCGTGTCGTTCGCGACGCACTGGCCGCCGCACAGATGCGTTCCGCCGGTGCACTGGCACATGCTTCCGACGCAGTGCTCTCCGCCCGTGCACGTCGTCGAGCACCCGCCGCAATGGTTGTCGTCGTTCGTCTCGTCCACGCACGCCGCGCCGCACTGCGTGTACCCGTTCGCGCACGAGGTCTTGCACGTGCCGCCGCTGCACTGAGCGATGACGTTCGGCTGCGTCGTCGTGCAGGGCATGTTGCAGGCGCCGCAGTTCGCGTTGTTGGTGTTCGTGTCGACGCACGAGGCCGCGCAGAGCGTCGGGGCCGACATCGGACAGCCAGACTGACACGAGAACCCGCCGGTGCTCCCCGCCGACGGAGCGCACAACGGGTCTCCTCCCGAGCAGCTGACACCGCACATGCCGCAGTTGGGGCTCGTCGACAAGTCGGTGCCGCACCCGGCTCCGGCATCGGCGCAGTCCGCGTGCCCCGAGGCGCACTGATAGACGCAATGCCCGTCCGAGCACGCGAGGCCCGAGGCGCTGACGTTCGGCAACTGCGTGCAATCGTGACCGCACGTCCCGCAGT
>CALKVG010000540.1 GCA_937998045.1 uncultured Myxococcales bacterium | reverse complement strand
AGCGACGAGCGTCCGGCTGCTGAACCAGGACGGCACCGCGGCGGGCGTCGACACCGACGGCGACGGGGCGCGGCCCCACTCGATCGACCCCCCACGAATCCTCGACGATCCGAACCCTCTCGAGTCGTACGTGCGCGCGGCGGCGAACGGTGAACTACGCGCAGCTGCGGCACCGCTCGAATGGACCCTGGCCGCATACGCCGCGCACTCCGAGCAAATGGACGACGTCGCGTCGACGTTGATCGACGCGCTCGTCGAGACGCCAGATGCCGCCCCGCTCGCCCTCCAGATGGGCTCCCTCTTCATCGCCGGCGACCCTGCGCTCCCCGAGGACGCTCGCGGTCCGCGCGCGCGGGCACTGCGCGACCGCGCGCTGGCGAAAGACCGCCTCCTGTGGCGCGTTCACTTGGCCGCCATCCTCGACGACGCAGAGCAGCACGGGCTCGCCGAGGCAGTGGACGCCCTGCGGCGGCTCGCCGACGAGACCCCGGGAGAACCGGAGGTGCTCGAGCAACTCGCGCACCTCTACGGCCGGCTCGGTTGGCGCGGCGAGCAGATGCGGGCGCTGGCGGACCTCGCCCAGCGCTTCCCGGACGACGTCGCTGCGCTCCAAGCGTACCTCGAGGCGCTCGAAGTGAGCGGGCCAGCGGCGGAGGCGGACCGAGTCGCCGCACGACTGAAGAAGCTCGACCCGGACGCTGAGGTCGACGTCGACCGCGCGCTAGCGCAGCACGACTACAAGGCCGCCGTCGTCGAGCTCGAACGGCTTAAGAAACGCCGACCCGATCGCAAAGAGATCGCGGCGCGCATCGCCGACGTCCTCGGCCGCTCCGGCGATCCTAGCGCGGCGGCGCGCGAGCTCGAGAAGGCGGTCGCTAAGCACCCACTCGACGCGCAAGCGCGATTCCGTGTCGCCGACGGCCTTTACGCCAAGGGCGACACGGGCGCCCTACGCCGCGCGCTCGCGGCGGCCCTTCAAGCAGGCGCCAGTGCGGGCGAGCTGCGCGCGGCGATCGATCTGATAGAGGGCGCGTCGGACCTCGAGCCGTATCGGCAGAACGGGCGGGCGGTGGTCCGCGAGTTCGAGGCGTGGGAGCGGGGCGGGCGCCACATGGAAGGCACGGCCGCTCGGGTTCTCGACTACGCCGCGACCTGGGTGCACGACGACGGTTCGAGCGAGATGCTCGAGCACGAGATCCAGAAGATCCAGTCGCAGGAGGCCATCAACTCGGAGTCCGAGATCGAGCCGCCGAGCGGCCTGGTCCTGCACCTTCGCGTCATCAAGAGCGACGGCAGCATCCTCGAGCCTGAACCCGTGGCCGGGAAGGCGACGCTGACGATGCCGCATCTCGAGGTCGGCGACTACGTCGAGATGGAGCACATCACGCCGCAAGGGGGCGACGGCGCGAAGGGACGACAGTACCGCAGCCCGCACTGGTTCTTCCGCGAGGCGGACAAGGGCTACTGGCGGAGCGAGTTCGTCGTCATCACGCCGAGCGATCGCGACCTGCAGATCGAAACGCGAGGCAACGTACCCCCGCCAGCGGTGCGCAACCTAGGGACGTTCGTCGAGCGCCGTTGGCGGATGGACCTGAGTCCGCCGGCGCAGATCGAACCGGAGAGCCCGCCCATCACGGAGTTCTTGCCGAGCGTGCGCGTAGGGTGGGGCGTATCACTAGAAGCAACTTTGGCGCGGCTCGTCGACCTCGCGGAGGACGACACCCCGCTCGACCCGCGGCTGCGGGCGAAAGTCGTCGCCATCGTCGGCAACGCTCCACCTGGAGCGACCGACGAGCGCGCGCAACGCCTGTATCGGTGGCTGCTGGAGCATGTGCAGGACAGCAAAGAGACGGACGGCCGCCGAGTGCTTACCGGCGGGAGCGGGTCGCGACAGGCGGCGTTCCGCTACATGCTGCGGCTCCTAGGCATTCCGAGCCAACTTGCGCTCGTGAAGAATCGCCTGGCGACGCCGCCGCTGGGCAAGATGAGCGAGGTCGACGAGTACGACGCGCTCGTGCTGCGCGTGCCGACCGATCGGGGCATCCGCTGGATGACGGTGCGCGACAAGTTCGCGCCATACGGGTACATCCCTGCGGAGCTTCGCGAGCAGCCGGCAATCGTCCTCGCGCCGGGGATGCCGCGCGAGGTGGTGCGCGCGCAGGGCGCGGTCGATGGAGCCGTGTACGAGGGGCGAGCGGTTGTCCGCGACGACGGGAGCGCCAGCCTCGACGTCGCGCTGACGGTGACGGGCAACCGCGCGATCGCCTGGCGCAACGCACTCGACAAGGTCGCGCAGGCCAAGCTTTATGACTTCGTCGAGCGTGAGCTCGTCGCCCCTGCGTTCGACGGCGGACACGTACGCGAGCTCAAGACCGAGGGGCAGGACGCCCTCGACCAGCCGCTCGTCATCCGCCTGCGCGCCGAGTTGCCACGACTGGCGAAGCCGGTGGCCGCGGGGCTCACGTTGCAGCCGCCGTTCGCTCCGAACCTCGCGCAGCTGGCCGCTCTCCCCGCGCGCCACACGCCGCTCCTCCGGCGCAACTCCCTTCACGTCGAGCTTCGCCTACGCGTGGTGCTTCCGGACAAGGAGAAGATGCCAGCCGAGCTGCCGAGGGGCGAGGCTCGAGACGGGGACGCATACGTGGTCGTGCGCGACGCGGTGAACGGACACGCGATCGACTTCGACCGTCTCGTCGACCTGCCCGCGGGTCGCGTCCAGCCCGGCGAGGAGTACGCCACCTGGCAGAAGTTCGTGCGTGACGCAGACGTTCTCCTGACGCGCGACGTCCTCGTCGGCGCGCCGGGAAAGTAATCACTTCGCGGGAGCCGGCTTGCTGAGATCCGTGAAGACGCCGCCGTTCTTGGTGTCGGCGATCCGCTGGCGCACGATTTCGTAGGCTTTGTCCTGCTTGACCATGGCGTCGATGACCTGCTGCCGCGACTGGCCGCTTGCCGGAAATGCGCCGGCGCCGGGGTAGCGGGCAGCCCAGTCGAGATAAACCTGCCACGCGGCGCGCGCGTCGTCCCACTTCTTCTGCCGCTCGCGGAGGTCGGCCAAGACGAAGAGGATCTTCGCGCGGAGCGCGGGATCCTTGTCGCCGGATTCGAGCGCGGCGCGATTCCACGCAGCGTCGGCCTCGGTAAGGCTACCGGCAGCCAGTTGCGCTTCCCCGAGAAGGTAGTGCGCAAGCGGGTTTTTCGGGTCGACCTCGATCGCCTTGCGGTAGGCGTCGATGGCGCCGTTATAGTCCTTCGCGACGTACTTCGTGTTCCCCTGCGCGCAGGCCTCCTTGTACTTCGTGGAGGCCGCGGAGGCCGCGTCGTCCCCCTTCTTCTTCGCGTCTGTCTTGGGTGCGTCGGCGAGCGCGGTTCCGAGCGAGAGCCCAGGCGAAAGCGGGAGTGCGGCGGCGATTAGAGTGCCGAGCGCCAGCGTGCGGAGGGGGCCCAATCGCATGGCCCGCAGTCTACCACTCCATCAATGTCTTGCGGTGCGGCCGCGCGCACGGCAATTAGACGTCATGGTGCCGCAGAGATCTGGGGGTTTTCGCGACGTGGCGGCGCGGTGATGTCACCCGCCGTCGTGCGTCCTTTTCCGTGGGCGTCACTGGATTCGACGACACGGGGCGAGGCAGAAGCGACGCGCGGCTTGCGGCGCTGGTTGGGACGCTACACCCAGCTTGACGCGGTGGGCGGTGCTCTCGGCCAGTTGCTCGGCACCGAAGTGGAGATCCTCTTCCGCCGCGCGCAGCCCGCGGCCGAAGCGCGGAGCTTCGACGACGCCGTGGGCGTCGTCCTGTCTCCCGCGGAGGCCCCGCGCCTGCAGGACGGCGCGCTCGTCGCGTTCGAGCATGCGCTCGCAGCGAACGCCGTCGCGCGGTGCCTGCAGCGACCCGCTCCCAGGCTACCCCATCCGGCAGCGGTCACGTCGCCGGGAGTCGCCGGCGCCCTCGGAGCCGTTCTCGCCGCGGCTGCGCGCCGCGCCCATGCGGGCGTCGCTCTGCGGGTGATCGCGGCAGGACCGGCTCGCATCCTCGAGGCCGACCTGGCTCGCCTGGACCCGGCCCTCGTGAGCGCCACGGCGACCGTGCTCGTCGCAAACGAGGCATACCTCGCGCGTCTCGTCCTCCCAAGGCGGGCGATCGACGCTGCCCCGCCGTTGCCGTGCGGTCGCGCGGAGCTCGCCGCGGCCTTAGGCCCGGTTGCGCTCCCGCTGCCCATCGTCGCTTGCTGGACTCGTGCGCAAGTCGCCGATGTCGGGTCTCTCCGCGCCGGCGATGTCTGGATCCCTGGGACATGGCCGCTCCGCCGAGGGACGAACGGCGAGCTCACCGGCCCGGTGCTCCTCGCCGGGGCCGGGTCGGAGGTCGGCCTTCGGGCCGACCTCGGCGAGGGGGGACGCGTCGTGCTAGGGGGCGAGGCGGAGGCGCTCTGCGCCGCGGAGGCGAAGATGGGCGAGTCGGGCGAAAACAGCGAGCTCATTCGGGCCGTCGGCGAAGTGCCCGTCGTCGTCCGGGTGGAGATCGGAGAGGCGCGGATGGCTGCGCGCGAATGGGCGGCGCTGTCTCGCGGCGACGTGGTTGCGCTCGGGCGTCGCGTCGGGCAGCCGGTGATCCTCAGGGTCGGCGGCGTTCCCGTCGCGCGCGGGGAGCTCGTCGAGATCGACGGCGAGGTCGGGGTGCGGATCGTCGAGCGCCTGACGGGAGCGACCCCGTGAAGAGAGCGCTCGGGCTCTTCGTGATGCTATGGGCGTGCGGCCGTTCGGGGGAGAGTGCTGCGCCGCCCCGAGCGGCACCGTCCGCCGAGCACACCGACGGCGCCGCTGCAGCGAACGCATCCGCGGTGAGCTCTGCCTCAATCGCCGCGGCGGCTGGTCCCGGCGCGACGCAGTCGAAGCACGTGGCGTGGAGCGGCACGTACAAGAGCGCCGCCGGGACCCTCTACATTCCGCCCGAATGGAAGGGCGTTCGCTGGTCGGGCGCGGAGAGCCAGGCCGGCATCGGCGAGGGTACGCTCGAGATTGGCATCGATCCCTTAACGGGGCGCGTTGTAGGCGTGCTCGATGGGCCGCTGGGGCCGGCGGTCGTCGACGGCCTGGCGGCCGGCGAAAAAGTCACCGCGACGATCTCCCGAAAGAACCCTTCGGATCATGGCTTTGCCGGGAGCCTGGTGGGATCCATCGGGGCCGATAGCGTCACGGGCAGCATGAACCTGTCGTCTGCCGAGGCGAGCACCATCCGTGCGGCGAGCTTCAGCCTCGCTCCCGCCGAGCGCTGAATGTTTGCCCCCACGCGCTACCTCAACTGGGCGCGGCGCTTTTACGGGCAGGTACGCTTCGATCTCGCGACGAGCGGAATCCCAACGGCCCGCGTGGCCGATTGGGGAATGCCCTCGGGCGCCGCGCTCGACGATCCATCCGGGTGGGAGCGCATGCGCGAAGCGATCGCCGCTTACAACGACGTGCCCTCCTCCGGTGCCGTAGCTGCGCTCGGCACGGCGCACGCGCTATGGCTCGCGTACGCGTCGCTCGCGGGCCCCGGCGACGACATCCTCGTGGAGGATCCCGCGTACGAGCCCCTGCTCAGGGCCGCCGAGGGCGTGGGTGCCCGGGTCCTCCGGTTCTCCCGCGATGCGCGCGATGTCTTCGCGCTCGACCCGGAGCGCGTGGCCCGCGCGCTCACTCCGCAAACGCGCGTCGTCGCGATCACGAACCTGCATAACCCGACGGGCGTGCGCGCGGACGACGGCGCGCTCCGCGCCACCGCGCAGCTCCTGGAACGTCGAGGGGCATTTCTCCTCGTCGACGAAGTGTACGCAGCGTTCGACGATCTGGTCGATGCGCACGGCGTATTCCGAGGCAGCGCGCGCAAGCTCGCGCCGAACGTTGTGGCCGTTTCCAGCCTGACGAAGTGCCACGGTCTCGGCCCGCATCGCGTTGGGTGGGTCCTCGGACCACCACAGGTCGTCGCACGCGTTGAGGACGCCGTCACGGCGACCAGCGGAATGCTCCCCCTCGCGCACGCGCACATTGGGGTCCACGCGTTCTCGCGGATCCTCGAGCTCGCGGACCGCGCAAGGGCCTTTCTGTCGGGCAAGCGCGAACGCGTCGGCGCATGGGTGGCATCTCAGGGCCTCCAATGGAGCGCACCCCCCGCTGGCCTATTCGCGTTCGTCACGGTTCCGGGTGCCACCGATCTTACGCGGCACGTCGAAGCCGCGGTCCGGGAGCGGGAGGTGCTCGTCGCACCGGGGTCCTTCTTCGGGGTCCCGAACGGCTTTCGCATCGCGTGGTCCGCCCCCAGCGGAGCGCTCGAAGAAGGGCTGGGCCGGCTGGCCGAGTGCGTACGCAGCTGGCGGTAGCGCTGCGGCCGCGCTCCCCCGACGGAGCGTGCCATTCGGCAGAGGGAGCTAGTTCGGTCAACAGTCGCTGCTAGACTTCGCACACTTCATCACCGCGCGCGCGCGGGAAAGGCGCCCAGGGCTAGACCATGTCGAACATCCTCAGCCTTTTCGGAAGCACGTTCCCTGCCTTCGGCGCCAGCCTGCTCCTCGGCGTGATGGTCGTCGCCGCGTACACGTTCGCCGTCGCCCTGTGGGCCGGCGCGAGCGGCCGCGCTCGGGCGCTGCAAGCGGCGCGCTTCGGCGCTTACGGGACGGTGGCGCTCATCGGCGTCGCCGTCCTGTGCCTGGCGTACGCGTTCGTCACGCACGATTTCCGTATTCGCTACGTGGCGCACTACTCCGACCGATCCATGCCGCTGCAGTACCTGCTGACGGCGCTCTGGGGAGGTCAGGACGGTTCGCTCCTCTGGTGGCTCTTCTTGCTCAGCGTCTACATCGGTGCCTGCGTGAAGTGGTTGGGCCGTCGCTACCTCGAGCTTCAGCCGTACGTCATCGCGACGCTCATGGCGATCGTCATCTTCTTCGGGATCCTGATGGCGTTCGCGGCCTCGCCCTTCGCGATGAGCGTCGCCGGCGGACGTGCCGACGGCGAGGGGCTCAATCCCCTCCTCCAGAACTACTGGATGATCATCCACCCGCCGTGCCTGTACACGGGGTTCGTGGGCTGCTCGGTGCCCTTCGCATTCGCAGTGGCCGCCCTGGTCACGGGCCGGCTCGATCACGAATGGATCGTCGCGAGCCGGAAATGGACGCTCTTCGCGTGGATGTTCCTCGCCATCGGGAACACTCTCGGGATGCTCTGGGCGTACGAGGAGCTCGGCTGGGGTGGTTACTGGGGATGGGATCCCGTCGAGAACGCGGCGTTCATGCCGTTCCTCACCGCCAGCGCGTACGTGCACTCGGTAATGATTCAGGAGCGTCGGGGGATGCTCAAGGTGTGGAACGTCTTTCTCATCGGACTGACGTTCTTCCTCACGATCTTCGGAACGTTCCTCACGCGCTCCGGCATGATCAAGAGTGTCCACTCGTTTGCGCAATCCTCCATCGGGACGTACTTCGCCGGCTTCCTCCTGGTGCTCGTCGTCTTCACGACGACCCTTGTCCTGTGGCGCTGGCCGGAGCTACGAGATTTGAAGCGGGACAGGCGGCTGCGCTGGGCGGCTGTGACCGCGGGTTGGATCATCATCGGAGCCTGCCTCCCCGGCCTGTACGTCGTCTGGAAGCTGCCGCTGCCCGTCGGCTGGCGGGTCACGGTGATCGCGCTCATCGCAGGGGCCGCCGTCTTCGTCGCGTTGGAGCTCGTGTATCGCTGGATGACTCGCGATCTACAGGTTCGCGCCCGCAGGCCGCAGATCGAATCTCTCCTTTCCCGCGATTTCACGTTCCTCCTCAACAACTGGATCCTCTGCAGCCTCCTCTTCTTCATCCTCGTCGCTACGACGTTCCCGTTGATCAGCGAGGCGCTGACCGGCGAGAGTGTCACCGTAGGCCCCCTTTTCTACAAGGCCTGGGTGCAGCCGCTCGGCTTGGTGCTGCTCCTCCTGATGGGAACGGGGACCCTCTTCGGCTGGAAGAAGACGAGTCCCCAGGCCTTCAAACGCGCGGCCCGCGCGCCGCTCATCGCGTTCGGGATCGCGGTCGTCCTCCATTTCGTCGCCGGCCGCGCGGTCGGTTTCCCGGCGGTGGTCTACAGCGACCCGATCTACGCAGGGACGTTGGGGGCCATGTTGCGCACGTTCAACGCGTACACGCCGGTGATGGGGTTTTCTCTTTGCGTGTTCAATGCCGCAGTCATTGTCCAGGAGTTCGTGCTGCTCCTGCGCGCGCGGGGGCGCTCGGGCGCGGGGGAGACGACGCCGACGCTCCTCTGGCTCCTTGGCGGTGTTCCGGGTCTCGTGTACACGCTGTTCACGCTGTCCCCACAGTCGCGGCGCCGCTACGGCGGGTACGTCGTGCACCTGGGTATCGTCGTAATGTTTCTCGGGTTTGCTGGTCAATCCTGGAACGTCGACCGTGAGGCATCCCTCGTCCCCGGCGAGAGCTACTCGATTCAGGACTACAGGCTGACGTACGTCGGTCCTCGGATGGAGGTCGACAACAACAAGCGGATGGTCTTCGCCGACGTCGACGTGTACCGCCACGGCAAGTACGAAGGCCGCCTCACGCCGGCGAAGTTCATCTACAAGAAGCAGCCGGATTCGCCGACGACCGAGGTCGCCATCGGGCATGGCCTGCGGGACGACGTGTACGTCATCGTCGGGTCGATCAATCCGACGTCGAAAGTCGCGGCGTTTCAGTTTCACATGAACCCGCTTGTCAGCTGGATCTGGATCGGCTGCGTGGTGCTGATCTTTGGCAGCGTGATCTCCATGTGGCCCCAGTTCGAGTTCGGGGAGTCCCGCGTCTGGACGGGAGCTCGCGGACTCGCAGCCACGGCTGCCAGCGTGGTGCTGGGAATCATGCTCGCAGCGACTCCCGTTGCCCGCGCGCAGGGGACTTCCAGCCTCCACTCCGGCACCGTTCACATCGAAAACGACCTGGAGCGGGGGATTTTCGAGCACCTCCGGTGCATGTGCGGTGGTTGCGAGCGCCTCCCCCTCTCCTCGTGCGGATGCTCGGTGGCCGACGAGGCGCGCGAGCGCGTGCGGGCGAAGATCCGAGCGGGCGAGACACGCGAACAAATTCTCGAGGAGTACGCCTCGCCGGACTGGCCGCTTTCCGCGTCGGAACAGGTGCACGGCGCCGACGCCGTCAATATTCCGGCGAACCGCGGAGTCTTGCGAGCCATATACCTCGTGCCGGTCGTCGCCATCACGCTCGGAGCTCTGGGACTCGCCGGGTTGCTCCGTCGTTGGCGGCGCGGCGGATCGCAGGTCGCGGCCGCTGGCCCGACCAGCGCTTCCGCAAGCGTCGATGACGGGTACGATGCCCGACTCGATGACGAGCTGAAGGATATCGATGGCTGAACCGAAGCGCAGAACACCGCGCGCCGCCCATGCCGAAGGGCGCTCGCGCCCAGCCGATGCGGATGACGCGGAGCGGGCACTCGGAAAAGCCGTGGCTTTCGGGCTCCCGGGGCTGGCGCTGGTCGCCGCCGTCGTGGTCGGAGCGATAGCCACGCTGGGTGCGGCCCTCTTGGTGCTGGCGTCCGGCACGCTTTTGGGCGCGATCGCGCTGCTCTGGGCGAGCATCCGAACGTTGAGCGGCGACGCACCGCTATCCGTCGGTCTGGCAACCGCGACGACACGCAGCAGCTCCGACGGCCTGGCCGAGGAGAAGCGTCGCATCCTGCGCGCGCTGAAGGACCTCGAGAGCGAGCGTGCGCTGGGAAGGATCGACGACGCAGATTACGACCTTTTCGTTGCACGCTACCGCGATCAAGCCAAGTCGGTGATGCGTGAGATGGACCTGCAACTGACCCCGATGCGAGAAGAGGCCGAGCGCGTTGCCCGCCAGTACCTCGAGAAGCATGAAATAGTACCCGCCGACTTGGGCGCGGCTCCGGCGCTGGAGCGCCCCCTTTCACAGTCTTCGCGCCTCGCGTGCAGCGCGTGCGGTGCATCGAACGAGCACGACGCCGCGTTCTGCAAGAAGTGCGGCGCGGCCCTGTCCTGGTCCGAGGCGCCATGACTCGACACCTCGGTGCCGCTGCGGTCCTGGCGCTGGTGGCTTGCCTCCTTCCCTCCAGGGGTGCGAGCGCACAATCCGCCGACGGGCTGCCGTCGGGACACCCATCGACGGGCGAGGCGGACCCTCACGCGCGGGGCGCCGCGGGCGGATCAGCGATGCCCGGGCTGTTCAACCCTCCGGAGGACGAAGAACGCGAAGACCCCGCGCTGCCCGCGGGCTCCATCGCCGTCGATCTCCGGGATGCGGACGGCGGCGCCATCCCGCAAGAGGAAGTGACCCTCGGTGTGCTCGCGAGCTCCGTCGCCAAAGGCGAGAGCCGGAAGCACCTGCAGGCGACGACCGACCGGACGGGGCGGGCCTCGTTCACCGGGCTCGAGACCGCCAGCAACATCGCGTACCGGGTTAGCGTGGGCTATCAGGGCGCGCTTTTCGCCGCGGCTCCGTTCCAGCTGCAGCAGGCCAAAGCAATGCATGTGGTTCTGCACGTCTATCCGGTCACGCGAGACGTCCAACAGGCGCGTGTGGTGGGTGAGGCGGCGCTGGCGGCGGAGGTACGTGAGGACCGGATCCAGATGGAGGAGATGCTGACGATCTACAACCTCGGAAGGACCGCCTGGCAACCCGACGGAGTGACCATGGCTTTGCCGGACGGCGCCAGCGCGTTCAGCGCGCAGACGTCCATGACCGACCAGGGGGTGGACGAGAGCGGCGGCCAGGCGCGCCTCCGAGGGACCTTTCCTCCCGGCAAGGGGGTCGTCGAATTCCGCTGGCAGCTGCCCTGGAACGGCGAATCGGACGTCGACTTCTCGGTAGGCTTGCCGCCGCACGTCGCGATAGCTCGCGTGATGATGGCAGCTGGAGGGACCGTAAAGCTGTCCGCAGCGGGTTTCCCCCCCGCCGAACGTAGACACGACGCGCAGGGCCAGAGCTTCCTGGTCACGGAGCGGCACCTCAGGCCCGACGAGCCAAAGCTGTCGGCCCTCTCGGTCGGGATTCACGACCTGCCGAGCGCCGGCGTCGGGCGGAACGTGGCTGCCTTTCTCGCCGGGTTGGGTGTTCTCGTCGGGCTCCTCCTTGCAACGCGCAGGACGGACGACAGCCGAACAAGCACGAAAGCCGAGAGGGCCTCCGTTCTGGAGGAGCTTCTGATGCTGGAGCGTGCACGCGCATCCGGGGATGTGGGGCCCAAGACCTACGAGCGTGCGCGCCGCGAGTTGATCGACGCCTTGGCCCGCGTTCTCGCGCGAAAGGCGACGCCCTAGCCCGGGCCTCGGCCGCCCTCGTCGGCATGCCACGACCGGGTCTTGGGCCCGGGGTGAAAGACCCGGAGCGACCTACGTGCCTGTGGAGAACATGCCCGCAAGGCTGGGTGCACGTCGGTGGGTTGTGCTGCGGACAGTTCCGGTTGGTCGAATTGTCCCGCTCCGACAACGGGTCATTCCCGCTGAGATCCACAGGCGCATGCGGTCGGAGGGCGTTGATTCCGCTCGGCTTTCAGCGCTTTCCCCGCCTTTCACAGGCTCTATCGACACTGCTACGGATCTCATCTAAGGATGCTACCGAGATCGCGCGATGGAACTTACGGTACCCAAAAAGGATCTGCTTCGTCTCGTGACCCGAATGCAGGGAGTCGCAGAGCGAAAGAGCACGATGCCCGTGCTGTCGAACGTGCTTCTTGCCGTCGACGGGCCGAGCGTGCTGCGTGTTGCTGCGACGGATCTGTACCTTGCACTCGTTGGGAGAGTGACGGTTGACGTCAGCAAGGGAGGAAGCGTGGCGGTGTCCGCCAAGGACTTGCTGGAACGTGTCCGTATGATGCCGGACGGACCGATCCACCTCCTGTCGCAAGACAACGCCACAACGACGATCAAGGCCGCCGGTAGCGCGCGGCGATACACGTTGCGGGGGATGCCCGGCGACGACTTTCCGCCGCTTCCGGCGGCTGCCGAGGGGTCGCCCTCGCTCGCGCTCGACGTGGACGTGCTCCAGGAGCTGGTCGCGAAGACGCACTTTTCAATTTCGAGCGACGAGACTCGCGCACACCTGAACTCGGGGTTGTTCGAGTGGGATGGCGATGTCGTACGAATGGTCACCACGGATGGGCATCGCCTCTCCAAGATGGAGGTGAAAGTAAGCGGCCGGCAAGCTTCGGCCACGATGCTCATCCCCCTCAAGGCCATTCAAGAGCTCCGCCGTCTGTGCGACGAAATCGCGGCTGAGCCGACGGAGACCGGGAAGGAAGGCGTCGCAAAGCCCCAGCTTCAGATCACGCAGAGCGGTTCGAGTGCGTTCTTCACCGGAGGTGGGATGTCGTTTGCGGTCCGGCTCGTGGACGCGCAGTTTCCGCCGTACGCTCAGGTCATCCCGCAACAGAGCGAGAAGATCGTACGTGTGCCGCGGGCCCCGTTCGCGGACGCACTGCGAGCCGTGTCGGTCGCCGCGAGCGAGCGCACGGGCGGAGTGAAGCTTTCCCTGACCAAGGGTACGATGCGGATCACCACGGAGTCGCCCGAGAGCGGCGAGGGTTTCGACGAAGTGCCGATCGAGTACAGTGGTGCGAACATGACGATCGGGTTCAACGCGAAGTACTTCCTGGACGTCCTCGGGGCCCTCGATGAGGACGAGATCGAGCTCGGCCTTGGCGGCGAGCTGGACCCAGCAGTCGTGAAGCCCGTCAGCACGCGACAGTTTCTGGCCGTTGTAATGCCGATGCGCATCTGAGCGCGATGCGCTCACTCACGGTCGAGTCGCTCCGGATTCACGACTTCCGTAACTTGGGGAGCGCGACCGTTGCGCTGGGCCCGCGCGTAAACGTGATCTGGGGAGACAACGGCCAGGGCAAGACGAGCATGCTCGAGGCTCTCTACGCCGCCGCGACGTCGCGGAGTTTTCGAACGTCGAAGCCGGGAGAGCTCGTTCGCATCGGCGCAGAAGTGGCCAGCGTCCGGGCGCAGGTGCGAGAGGCCGACGACGTACGGGAGCAAATCATCGGGCTGCGAGAAGGCAGGCGCGTTGCGCAGGTGGACGGAAAGCGGCCGAGCACCCTCGCCGCGTACGCGGTACGGACTCCGGTCGTCGTGTTCCATCCGGGCGCCGTGGCGCTGTCGGCAGGGCCGAGCAGCGAGAGGCGGAAGCTCCTGGATCGTGTCGCGCTGTACCGTTCGCCCGTCTCGCTCGGAGACGCGGCGGATTACGCGCGCGCCTCCAGGGCTCGGCAGCGTCTTCTTGATCGCGGAGGGGAGAACGCTCGCGGCCTCGACGAGCTAGAGGAGCTTGTCGTTCGCCATGGAGTGGAGCTGAGCCGGGCTCGAGAGGAGGCCGCTTCGGCGCTGGCGGAGGTTGCCAGCGGCGCTTTTGCGCAAATCGGGCCGGCCAATCTGCGGCTAAGCGTTGCATACGAACGAAGCGCGCCGGGAGATCCCGAGGCATTCCGCGCGGCTTTGGCGCACGGGCGCGTCAGGGACCGCGCGAGGGGGTCCGCCGGCGTGGGGCCGCACCGCGACGATCTCGCGCTGCGCTTTGGGGATCGTACGATCCGAGGGCTCGCGTCGCAGGGTCAGCATCGAGCGGTGGTGCTCGCCTTGGAGCTCGCCGAAATGAGGGTCATCGGCCGAGCGCGCGGCGTTCGGCCCATTCTCCTCCTGGACGACGTTTCGAGTGAGCTCGACCGGGAGCGGACGGGTGCTTTGCTCGCCGCACTCCGGGAACTGGAAGGGCAGGTCTTGCTCACGACGACGAGGCCAGAGCTGATCGACGGTGGGGCGTTTTCCAGCTTGGAGTCACGGCGCAATTTCACCGTTGTGGGCGGCGAGATTCTACCCGCCTAGACGCGAACATCGAGGTTTACCCAGGGTGGGAACCGGCCTCGGACGGGCGGCGCAGGCGGCACGAGTCGAAAGGCTCCTCGAGTTCGGCTCGAGATGGGCATAAGTATAAGAAATGACGTAGGAACTGGCGCTCGTTTTGCTTGCGCGAAGGCCATTCCGCACGTATACTTTTGGCGTACACTCCTCGGGCCCGGTTCAAGGGTCGCTTCAATGGCAGAAGTGGCCACCGAGATCAAACAGCGTTCCCGGGCGCTTCTCTATGCGAAATGTCGCGCGCCTCGCCCGCCAGGCGATGCCCAAGGATTGAGCCCGATGTCCAACGTCAGCACGTCGCAAACCACTCCTCCCCCGTCCTCCAACTATGACAGCACGAGCATTACCGTGCTCGAGGGTCTGGAGGCCGTTCGCAAGCGGCCGGGGATGTACATCGGAGACGTGCACGACGGCTCGGGCCTCCATCACCTCGTATGGGAGGTGGTCGATAACGCCGTCGACGAGCACCTTGGTGGGTTCTGCACGCGGATGGACGTCACGATCCATTTCGACGGGTCGGTCACGGTCGAGGACAACGGCCGCGGCATTCCCGTTGGGCTGATGCCAGAGCGTGGGGTCAGCGCTGCGGAAGTCGTGATGACCGTGCTGCACGCCGGGGGGAAGTTCGACCACTCGAGTTACAAGGTCAGCGCGGGCCTTCATGGAGTCGGCGTGAGCGCGGTGAACGCCGTGAGCGAATGGCTCAAGATGGAGATCAAGCGGGAGGGCCACGTGCACTTCCAGGAGTATCGGCGCGGGGTTCCCGTCGCGCCGCTCGCGGTCATCGGCGAGACCGACAAGACCGGGACGAAGATGACGTTCAAGCCGGATCCCATGATTTTCTCCGCGGTCGAGTTTCAGTACGACGTACTCGCGAGCCGGTTGCGCGAGCTGTCGTTCTTGAACGCTGGTTTTCTGATCACGCTCACGGACGAACGCGACGGAGGGCGCAAGGAGACGTTCCAGTACAAGGGTGGAATCCGCGAGTTCGTCGAGCACCTGGCCAAGGCGAAGGAGCCGGTGCACGACAAGGTGATCTCGATCATGGCCGAGCAAGCCATCGACGGCGGCGCGGCCCCGATCGGGATCGAACTCGCGTTGCAGTGGAACTCGAGCTACTCGGAACAGATTTTTTGTTACACGAACAACGTCCACAACAAGGATGGCGGAACGCACCTCACCGGGTTGCGAGCGGCGCTGACGAAGGTCTTCAACAACTACGGTACCGGGCAGAACCTCTTTAAAGACGTGAAGAGCGGGCTGCAGGGGGAAGACATCCGCGAAGGTTTGACCGCGGTCATCAGCATCAAACACCCGGATCCGAGCTTCGATTCGCAGACGAAGAGCAAGCTCGTGTCGAGCGAAGTGAAGACCATCGTCGAGACGACCGTCTACGACAAGCTGGGTCAGTTCTTCGAAGAAAACCCCCAGACGGCGCGCAAAATTGTCGAGAAGGCGATCGTTGCCGCGAAGGCCCGCGAGGCCGCGCGCAAGGCTCGGGAGGTGGTGCGCAAGGGTCAGCTCGATTATTCGACGCTGTCCGGCAAGCTCGCAGACTGTCAGACGCGCGATCCGGGCGAAGCCGAGCTCTACATCGTAGAGGGTGACAGCGCAGGCGGTTCAGCGAAGCAAGGAAGGGATCGGCGATTTCAGGCCATCCTGCCGCTTCGAGGAAAGATCCTGAACGTTGAGCGGGCGCGACTCGACAAGATGTTGTCGAGCGCAGAGATCGGAACGCTGATTGCCGCGCTCGGGTGCGGGATTGGCGAGGGCAGCTTCGACGTCGAGAAGCTGCGCTATCACCAGGTGGTCCTCATGACGGACGCCGACGTGGACGGCAGCCACATTCGAACATTGCTCCTCACGTTCTTCTATCGGCAGATGCCTGAGCTCATCGAACGCGGATATCTGTATATCGCTCAGCCGCCGCTCTTCCGGGCGCGGCGTGGGAAGAAGGACGTGTACCTCAAGGATCAGGCGGCGCTCGACCGCTTCTTTCTCGAACATGGGGTGGAAGGGCTCGCGGTGCGAGCGAGCAAGGGACCGACCCTTTCCGGCGATCCGCTGTTCCGACTCGCGGAGAGGTTGCGGATGTTCCGGCGGGCGCTCTCGAAGATCGACCGGCGCGCGGATGCGAGCATCATCGGACACGTGTTGCACGCGGCGCCGCTTGGCAAGTCCGAGCTTCGGGAGCGTAAGAAGGTCGAGGCGGCGGTTCCCGCGATTCGCGCGCGCCTTGAACAGCGACGTCCGGACATTTTCCCCCTCGACATCGACGTGGGCTGGGAAGTCGAGCACGGCGCCGCCAGCATCACGATCAGGCCGCGTCCCGGGGCTGCCGCACGACCGGTCGTCATCGACTGGAACCTCGTGGACTCCGCGGAGTACGAGGAGCTGTACTCGATCGAGCAGGACGTCCGCTCGATCGGGCCCGCACCCTATTTCGTTCGGGAGGCGGACAAGGGCAAGGGGGACGAGGCGGAGGTCGGCGACGCCGACGCGCTTTGGGACTACATCGACGCGCGCGGTCGCAAGGGAACGCAGATTCAGCGCTACAAGGGCCTGGGGGAAATGAACCCGGAGCAGCTCTGGGAGACCACCCTGGACCCGAACACGCGGGTGATGTTGCAGGTGCGCTTGGACGACGTGGTCCAGACCGACCAGATCTTCACGATCCTCATGGGCGATCAGGTCGAGCCACGTCGGCAGTTCATCGAGGACAACGCGCTCAACGTCAAGAACCTGGACATTTGATCGCGAGCGGACCGCTGTCGGGGTACCGGCGAAAACGGCGCCCGAGGCACGCGTCTTGCGCAGCCGAGATCGCGACTTAGTTTCGTGGCTGCGGGTGCGACGCTCGCGGTACGGCGGGGGCGCGGCACGCGCGACCATTGCGCCAGCGCGCCTCGGTGTGCGCTCGGCAAGGGAGACACACGCATGCGTCCGGACAGGATGACCACGAAGAGCCGCGAAGCCTTTCAAGACGCGATCGACATCGCTTCTCGGCTGGGGAACCCGGAGCTTCAGCCGGAACACCTGCTGGCGAGTATGCTCGACCAGGAGGGGGGAGTCGCGGCGCCGCTCCTCCAGAAGGCGGCAGCCGACGTGGCGGCGCTGCGCGATGGCGTCGCTCGCCGAATCGAAGGCTTCCCGCGGGTGACGGGCGGAGCAGAGCCGGGACTCTCACGTCGCACCTTGGAGGTGATCCGTAGGGCGGATGACGAGGCGAGGCAGCTCAAAGACGAGTTCGTGTCGATCGAACACTACCTGCTCGCGATGGCCCGGCAGGACCGGGAGATTCAGGTGCTGCTTCAGCAGCACGGTGGAATCAACTACGAGAAGTTGCTGGGTGCGCTGGCGAGCGTGCGCGGCACTCAGCGAATCACCGACCCGGATCCCGAGGCGAAGTTCCAGGCCCTGGACAAGTACACGCGCGACCTGACCGATGCGGCGCGCAAGGGCAAGACGGACCCGGTCGTCGGCCGGGACGAGGAGATCCGCCGCGTGATGCAGGTTCTGTCACGGCGCACGAAAAACAACCCCGTTCTCATCGGGGAACCTGGCGTCGGCAAGACGGCGATCGTCGAGGGGATCGCCCAGCGGATCGTCCGTGGCGACGTCCCCGAGTCGTTGAAAAACAAGCGGCTGTGCGCCCTCGACATGGGCGCGCTCGTCGCCGGATCGAAGTTCCGCGGAGAGTTCGAGGACCGTGTGAAGGCGGTGCTGAAAGAGGTCGAAGCCTCGCAGGGTAGGATCATCCTGTTCATCGACGAGCTTCACACGATTGTCGGAGCGGGAGCCGCCGAGGGGGCGATGGATGCGGCGAATCTGCTCAAACCGGCGCTCGCTCGCGGGGAGCTGCGTTGCATCGGCGCTACGACGCTTGACGAATACCGCAAGCGGATCGAGAAGGACGCGGCCCTGGAACGGCGGTTCCAGCCGGTTCTGGTCTCACAGCCCACCGTCGCGGACACCATTGCGATACTCCGTGGTCTGAAAGAGCGCTACGAAGTCCATCACGGAATTCGGATTCAGGACGCCGCGCTCGTCGCAGCTGCCACCCTTAGCGAACGCTACGTGAGCGATCGCTTCCTCCCCGACAAGGCGATCGATCTAATCGACGAGGCTGCCGCCAAGATCAAGATGGAAGTAGACAGCATGCCTGCGGAGATCGATTCCGTGCAGCGGAAGCTGATGCAGCTGCAGATCGAGCAGCAGGCGCTGAAGAAAGAACGGGACCCGGCGAGCAAGGCTCGTCTCGAGGACGTGAAGCGGCAAGTTGCGGAGCTCGAAGAGGGCTCCAGTGGAATGCGGGCGCAATGGCAGCGAGAGCGCGAGATCATCGAGGAGATCCGCAAGGCGCAGCCGGAGATCGAGCGATTGCGGCACGAGGCCGAGGAAGCCCAACGCCGCGGTGACCTGGGCCGCGCTGCGGAGATTAGCTACGGGAAGATCCCGGAGCTGGAGAAGAAGATCGAAGCGACTCGAAAGACGCTCGCGCAGGTACAGGCCAAGACGAGCTACCTGCGGGAGGAGGTCACCGATCAGGACGTTGCGGCCATCGTGTCCAAGTGGACCGGGATCCCGGTTACCAAGATGATGCAGGGCGAAACGCAGAAGCTCTTGCACATGGAGGACGAGATCAAGAAGCGCGTCGTAGGACAGGATGCGGCCGTGGAAGCGGTCGCCAACGCGGTGCGGCGATCCCGGGCGGGCCTCGGGGATCCGAACCGCCCGATCGGGAGCTTCCTCTTTCTTGGGCCCACGGGCGTGGGCAAGACGGAGCTCGCGCGGGCGCTCGCGGAGTTCCTCTTCGACGACGAGCGCGCAATCGTCCGGCTCGATATGAGCGAGTACATGGAGAAGCACGCGGTCGCTCGGCTTATTGGCGCGCCGCCCGGCTACGTTGGGTACGAGGAGGGAGGACAGCTAACCGAACCCGTGAGGCGGCGGCCGTACTCCGTCATCCTCTTCGACGAGGTCGAGAAGGCCCACGCCGATGTGTGGAACGTACTCCTTCAGGTGCTTGACGACGGCCGGTTGACGGACGGGCAGGGCCGGACCGTCGACTTCAAGAACACCGTCATCATTCTGACGAGCAACATCGGTTCGCCGCAGCTCCAGGCGGTCGAGGAGCGGGCCGGGCTCGACCCGACGACCCGTCGCGAGCTTGCACGCCGCGCCGTTCTGGACGAGGTCAAGAAGGTGTTCCGACCGGAGTTTCTCAATCGGCTGGACGAGATCGTGGTCTTCAACCGTTTGGACGCGACCCAGATCCGGCACATCGTCGACATCCAGCTCTCGCGTTTCGCGAAGCGCCTCGAGCGGCGGGACCTGACGATGCAGGTGAGCGACGCCGCGAAAGAACTGCTCGCGGAAGCGGGTTGGGATCCGCAGTACGGCGCTCGGCCCTTGAAGCGGGCAATCCAGAAGAACCTGGAGGACGCCATGGCAAAGCGTGTATTGGCCGGCGAATTCCCCCCGGGTACACGGATCCTAGTGGACCGGGGTCCCGGCGGGGACCTGACGTTCAGTTCGTCGATGACGAACTGACAGGAGCGCGGCCAAGCCAGGCTGGGTCACCCGACCACCGGGTCAGCGGTGCGCCATGTCGTCCGTGCGCTGTGATCCTTTTGTCGTCACGCGCCACGTCCGCGCGGCGACACCGTGATCCATCTCGGACAGTCCATCGCCGTCGGTGCAACGTACGGGAGTTCAGGGAGTTGCAAGAGGGACTCGGTCTGCGGGTGCGGATTGCCGGTGGGTTTTCGGTGGAAAGGTTGGGAGCTTGCGCGGGGCAGCCAACAGACGCGCCTGTGGAGAACTCAGGCACGGTTATCGCAGGCTGCTGAGGACAGGTCATGGCGAGGCGCACTGGAACCAACCGCCGCAGAGGGCGGGTAGCCGCAAGAGGCTCCTGGCTCGCCCTGGTTGCAGCCACGACGTTGGGGGATGCGGTGGATACCCTGAGCGCCGAGGTCCGCGCGGACGGCCTCTCGGAGGGCGACTACCGCCTCGTCGTGCAGTCCTACGATCGAAAGGCAGGGCGCGCGCTGGGCAGTCGTGTCCGTCCCGTAGGCAGCGCACAGCGCGCCGTAACGGCCGATGAGCTTCGAGCCGGCGTCCAGGTGCGAGTTCTGGAGCTTCGGGAACGGGATGGGAGTGCCCCTGCGAGCGACAAGACGCCGTACGTCGTCGCGTGGATCGAGGCCGGTTCGCCGGATCTCGAATTCAATGGGCTCACCGCGCGTCCGCGGCCGGGCAGTGTGTACGGTGTCGTCAAGCGCGCTGCGAGGCAGGAAGCCGTTCAAATCAGCCTGAACCGCACTGTCGCCGCGTAAGGACGAGACTATCACGCCGCCGGCGGTCGCTCTCCACGAAACCCTCGGATGTCGCGGACCCGGCGCTCGAAGTCGCGTCGCGTTGCATCCGTGAGTGTGCTACCGCCGAAGCGTGTCTCGAGGTAGACGGTCGTCAGGGCGCACACTTCATCTGCGAGCGGATGGTGACGCGAACGGAGCTCTTCGGCGTGCCGGAGCGGGGGGATTGACGGTGCGCGGGTAATGCCCTGAGTGTGAAGCGCCGTCTCGAGCAGGCGATACAGGGCAGCCGCCGTCTCGGTGCGCGCATCCGGCGGGTATCGATGGGGCTGGCGATCGCGCCCCGCTCCCGCCCGGTGGCGCCGCTTCCAGGCGGCATAAGCGATGGCCAACGCCGCCAAGAGAGCGGCGGCGAGGACGGGACCGCGCGTCAGTGTCGCCAGCGGACCCTTGTCCGCGCCCGTTCGGCGCCGAAGGTGGTCGTAACTTCGACTCAGTTCGTCGAACATACGAACCTGTTTTCGCAGGTCGTAGCCGACGACGTACGTGTTCCACCGCTGGGATAGCGCTTCGACGAAGTCGCGAACATAGTAATAAATCCCCCCGGGAGGCTCCAGGGGCTGCGCGCCGCTCGGCGGCGTGGGGTCGAAGGTTTGCCACGCCGGATGCAACGGATGATCGAGATACGCCTCGACCCATGAGTGAGCGTCCCCCTCGCGAACGGCGTAGTAGTGCCCGAAGCGGTTCCAGGTGCCGCCGACAAAGCCCGTTACGTTGCGGGAGGGGATTCCCACGGCGCGGAGCATGAGTGCCATTGCCGTCGAAAAGAACTCGCAGTGGCCTCGCTTCGACTCGAAGAGAAAGTGGTCTACGGGCTGAGGCTTGCCTTGCGAGGGGGACCGCAAGTCATACGCAAATTCGTGTCGGAGGTGCATTTCGATGGAGCGAGCCTTCGCCTCCGCCGACGGCAAGTCGTCCGTCCAGGTATGCGCCAGGGCCGCGATACGCTCGGGAAGACCTGGCGGCAAGGTTAGATAGCGCGCTCGGTCGCCGGGGCTGATGGTTTCGACCAGGAGCTCGCTGTCCGTCGCGAGGTAGACGTCGTAATGCAGGCCGCGCGCGTCGGAGCCGGCGTATCGAAGCTCGTCCTCCGCGCCACGCTGGATCGTGAGTGGCTCTCCCAAGAGAATCTGATTCTGGGGCCTCACCCGCAGCGCCACGGCCCGGGGCGGTACGAACACGACTGGCGGATCGATCGGCTCGAGGTCGAACGAGACCACGCGATCGCGCGCGAGATCCGCGGCACGGAACAGCGGGTACACCTCCGCGCTCTCCGGGGCGTGCTCCGCCGTGCGCAGATCGCGCTGCGTACGGGCCCAAGCACGCCCGTCGTACGCGTCGAACGCGGTGCCGCGGAGCCGGAGGGTCAGGCGAGTGGGGGGCGGTTCGGGCAGCTCTTTGAGCTCGAAGCGCAGGGCGATAGCGGGGTCGTCGCGAAGGACGCCGACGTCGCCGAGGTCGACGTGCTCGGAGAATCCAATCATCCGGCCCGCGCGCGGATGGTTCAGGAGTAGTAGGGATAGGCCGACCCTCGGAAACAGGATGAAGAGCGCGGTAGTGAAGAAGAGGATCGGAACCGACAGGAGGCAGGTGGTCGCCAAGAAGCCCCGACCGACCACGCGACGACTCCGCAGGATGCGGGGTACGTCGACCGGGAGGCCGGTGCGGTCGCGCGCGCCCTGGCGATAGTTGCCTTCGACTTCTCGACGCAGATGACTCAGGACGAGCGCGCCGGGCGCCACGACGAGAAATCCAAGAAAGCAAATCCCATAAGTGAGCCCGCCTCCCAGTACCGTGCCGGCTACGAAATGAAGGAGCGCCAGGACGATGATTTGCTGGTCGTGAGCGGCGCCGCGACGGGTCGCGAGGCGAACGATCTGGAGGAGCGCCGCGAACTCGACGGCGACGTCGAGGGGCGATCGCCCGGCGAGCAAACGTGCGACCTGCACCAGGACCAGCGTCAACGGGGCGACGGTCGCAAAATGGCGAAGCAGGGGACGGCCTTGCCAGCTGTCGGGCGTGGCGATGGCAACGGCCAGACCGACGAGGAGCAGGGCGTTCGTCCAGGGACTGAGCGATGCGGTGCTCACGACCGCGAGCACGCCGAGCGCGGCGAGCGCGTCGGTCATGATGCGGTGGACGAGACCGAACCTCATGCCGCTCCGGCGCGGGCGGGTGTCTCTGGAGGAGTGAGCGGCTCGAGCAGCGCGAGGTAGCGGAGGAGCGGGTCCGCGCCCACGGTGCGGTCGGCACGCGCCACGCCGCCTCCCGACGTGGTCACGACCACGCGGTCGCCCCGCTTCAGATGCGCGACCGCGCGAGAAGCGACGTCGCGAATGCGACGTTCGAAGGCGGCGTGCCACTCGTCCCCGGTTTCGGGGTGCTTGACGGAATCGAGCGATAGCGTCACGTCCGGGCGAGTCTCTCTCGCGCGCTCACGGAGGATCATCTGGCCGACGGCGGCGGTCTTGCGCCAGTGCACGTCGCGCGGGTCCTCGCCGGGCCGCATCAAGCGCAGCCCGAGGAACTCCTCTCCGTGCCCGCGACCGACGATGTGGTCGGCTCCCGGAGACCGGCCGGGAGGCGGAGGCGGAAGCTGGACCGGGTCGACCGCGGGATAAATGATGAGCTCTCCCTGTGCCGGGACCTCGCGAGACTTCTCGAACAAGCCGAAGGGGAAGCGCGTCGCGATGCGAAAACCGACGTGCACGTCGCGACCGCGGCGGGTCGGAGTGCGTCGGTACGCGGCAACTTGCGCGGACTTGGGGCTTATCTTGAGGAAGAAGCAGCGCTTGTCTGCGGGCTGGCCCGCGCGCAAGTCCTCCACCTCGATCGCATACGAGGGAACGCGCGATTTGTGGTTGAAGACTTCGATTTCGACGAGATGCGCTCGGCCGACTTGCGCGCGGAGCGGCAGGCGGCGCACGACGGTCAGGTCGCGAAGCGAAAGTTCGCTCATGATCCCGCTCACGACGATGAGCGCCAGCAGCATGCCGAGGAGTAGATAAAGAAGATTGTTCGCGGTGTTGATCGCGGCGAATCCGACGCCGAGGGTAATGCCGACGAAGAACTTGCCTTCCCGGGTAAATTTGAGACGACGCGGTGGTCGCATCCGGCGGCGCCAGGCAGCGAGGCGCGGGAAGCGAGGGCGGGAGGGTGGCGCCATGCCCATCCGACGAGCCGGGTCCTCAGAGGGGTACGGGGATGCGCGCTACGATCTCGCGCAGCGAGGACTCGGCTTCGTCGCGAGTCGGGACGAAGCCGTCGGCGTGCGTCGCGAGGCGAACGCGATGCGACAGAACCGGGACGGCGAGATCGTGAATGTCATCGGCAATGCAATAGTGGCGACCGCGCAGCAGCGCTCGAGCGCGGGCAGCATGTCCGAGCGCCATCGCCGCCCGCGTGGATGCACCGAGAGAAAGCAGCGGGGAGCTCCGAGTGGCGAGGATGAGCGCGTGCAGGTAGTTCGCGAGGGAGCTGTCGATCGTGACGCGTTCAACCTCGCGCTGAAGCGCAACCAGGCGCGAGGGGTCGAGGACGCAGGGCACGTCGCGCGCGGTGTCGGTGTGGCCGTCAAGGACGAGGCGCATCTCGACCTGCGGAGGCGGGTAGCCGATGCGGACGCGCAGGAGGAAGCGATCGAGCTGGGATTCTGGAAGAGGAAAGGTACCCGCGAAGTCTTGCGGGTTCTGCGTTGCGATGACGAAGAAGGGCTCGGGGAGGGGAATGGTTTGTCCATCCAGCGAGACCTGCCCCTCATTCATGCCCTCGAGGAGCGCCGACTGAGTGCGCGGGCTAGCGCGGTTGATCTCGTCAGCCAGGAGAATGTTCGCGAAGATGGGTCCCTGGCGCAGGACGAACTCGGCTCGGCGCTGGTCGTAGACGCTCACACCGAGGACGTCGCTGGGAAGAAGGTCGCTCGTGAACTGAACCCGACGGAGCTCGCCGCCGACTGCCTTTGCGAGCGCCCGCGCGAGCGTTGTTTTCCCGACGCCCGGGACATCCTCGATGAGTAGGTGCCCTCGTGCGAGAAGCGCGACCAGCGCGAGCTCGACCGCGTCGTGCTTGCCTTCGAGTGCGCCCTCGATGGCTCGACGCAACGTCTGGAGAGCGGGGAGCTCTTCGGCGATGCGGGCGGCAACGGCCGTCATGATGCCAGAGTAGCACGGCGGCGCGCAGTCGCGCTCCATCGCGGGGAGGGCCGGTCGCTTTAGGTGTGAAGGAGATAGGTGGCGCCTCTTTCGGGCTGGTTGCATTGGCCAGTTGGCGGACGGAACATGGCGTCGATGGATTCCATCGGCGAGAGGACCGGCGTGGAGCTCCGAAACGTGACGAAGACGTACGGACCGGTTCGAGCCCTCGTTGGCGTCTCGTGGCGCTTCCCGCGGGGAGCGGTCACCGCCGTTCGAGGGGCGAACGGCTCGGGGAAATCCACGTTGCTTGCGGTGGTTGGGACGCTGGCGCGTCCGACGTCGGGCAAAGTTGAGTACGGCGATCTCGGGAGGAGCCGCGGGCGCGTCCGAAAGCGCCTGGGGTGGGTAGGGCACGAATCGCTATGCTACCCGGACCTGACCGGTCGGCAGAATATCGAGCTGGCGGCGCGGCTTTACGGATTCGATGCCCGCGCGGCGTACGAGGCGGCTAGCGAGCGGTTCGAGCTTGGCGCATTTGCGGAGCGTCCGGTGCGCACGTATTCGCGCGGGCAGCGTCAGCGCGTCGCAGTCGCCCGGGCGCTCGTTCACCGGCCGGCGCTTCTCCTTCTGGACGAGCCGACCACGGGGCTCGACTCGGCTGCAACGGCGAGGCTAGAGCGGGTAGTTCGGGAAGAGGCTGTCCGGGGGGCCGTCGTCGTCGTGGTCACGCACGACGCGGCGTTTGCCGAGGCAATGGAGAGCAAGGTCCTCTGGCTCGAGCGCGGACGGGCGGTCAGCGGCGCGCCATCCGAAGGATGACGTCGAGCTCGGAGGAAAGGGCAAGGCGCCGTGCGGGCCAGCGCGGCAGAGTGGTCACCACCAGATCGGGCGAGAGCAGGCGGAGCTCGGCCGCGTTCAGGGACGTCGAGGCGTCGGGGTGCTCCGGCTCCACGAGGACCGCGGCGTGAATCACTAGCGACATGGCCCCGGCAGCTCGAACTGCGGAGATGACTTCATGCAAGACGCCGAGGCGGTCGGGGGCAACCAGGACGAGCGCATCCGGGTGTAAAGCGGTGGCGACATCGGCGTTCAGAAGAGCGGGCGCAAGTGGAGAGAACAGGCCTCCGGGGAGCTCCAGCACGGCGCCTTCGGCTTGGCTGCGCGCGGCGGCCGCGGCGGAGGCGAAGATATCGGGTCCGAGGACGACTCCGCGCAGCCGCGCACAAAGATGGGGGGAAAGCGGCTCGGGGAAGACGACGCGCTCGTGTTTCACGTGAAACGATGAAGCACGCGCAAGGCGGGCCCCGTCGCTTTGGGGGTCATCCGCGCCGAACGCACCGCTCTCGACGGGCTTGAGCCCCACCACGCGACCATCGACTCGCTGCCAGGCAAGGAGCAGGGCCTCGGCAACATGCGTCTTGCCAATCGCCGTCCCCGTTCCGCTTACGACGACCAGGCGGCCCGGCATTCCGGCACCTCCCGTAGCGCGACGCCAACGCCATCCACCAGCCGGTCAACGTCCGCCTCCGTGTGGCTCGCGCAAACCGTAAGTCGGAGGCGTGCCGTGCCGGGAGCTACGGAAGGCGGACGAATTGCGCGCACGTCGAGCCCCTGCTCGGCCAAACGTGCGGCGAGCCGCAGCGCGAGTTCGGGCTGCCCAACGATCCACGGAACGATGGGGCCGAATCCGCGGAGAACCAGACCCAAGGCCGTGAGCCGCGCCCGAAGATGGTTTGCCCGCTCGAGCACTGCCTCTCGGCGTACCGGCTCGCGTGTGGCGGCGTGTAGCCCGTCCAGGGCGGCGGCAGCCAGGACGGGGCTTAACCCGGTCGAAAAGACAAAGGAGCGCGCCCGATTCCAGAGCCAGGCCACCAGGGCTTGGCACCCCGCAACAAACGCGCCGCCGGCGCCGAATGCTTTGCCGAAGGTGCCGACGAGCGCGTCGGGTTGGATGCCGGCTCCGGCGCAGAGACCTCGGCCGTCGGGGCCGAGGACCCCGAGGGCGTGGGCCTCGTCCACAACGAGGGCGGCTTCGTGCGCATCGCACAGGGCGCGCAGGCGCCGGAGGTCGGGCGCGTCGGCGTCCATGCTGAAATAGGATTCGGTGACGACGAACGCGCGACCGCGCCGCCGTTGGGTCAGCGCATGCGCGGCGGCGTCGAGGTCGAGGTGCGGGACCACCCGTACGGTGGCTTTGGAGAGCCGAGCGCCGTCGATGAGCGAGGCGTGGTTAAGTGCGTCGCTGATGATCAAATCGTCCGGTCCGGCTAGAGAGCTCACGAGTCCGACGTTGGCGGCGTACCCGCTGCTGAACGCCAGCGCGGCAGGCTGGGCAACGAGGGCGGCCGCGGTCGCCTCGAGCTCGCGATGAATCGCTTGCTCGCCCGAGACCAGGCGGGATGCGCCGGCACCGGATGCGAGGGGTCGCGCCAGATGCGACGCGAGCCCGAGGTAGTCGTTGGAGCAGAAGCACAGCGTGCCGGGGTGCACGGCGGCCGGGCGTACGCGGAGGAGGTGTTCGCGCTGGGCTCGCGCCAGGGCGTCGTCCAGAAAGGCCAACCCGGGGGGGGTTCGTTGTTTCACGTGAAACTCCTGCGCGGAGTGGTGGCATGTTCGGAGGCTTTCGATCGGAACCACAACCCTTCCGCTCGAGCGAGCGGCCCTTCCGGCAGGAGGAGAGCTCCTACCGCCCGCGGCACCCGCTCTTCCCCCGTATGGACAGCTTCTACCGCTCGCGCCACCGCCCCTTCCGGCGGCACGAGAGCTTCCTCCGCCCGCGCGACCCCCTCCTCCCCAGGAAGAAGCGCGTCTTCCGCCGGAGCGCCCGGTTCGGCCGCTCGGGTCATCGTGGATAGCTCGACGCGGAGCCTTAGCCTCGCGCTCGGGATGGCCTCCATCCCCGGTCCTCTTAGTCCTCATCCCGCCCAGACGCCCGCACATCCCGAGCGCTCAGACATCATCCTGCCCGCGGGAACACATCAGCGCCCGCACGCCCGCTTCCCGAGGGACTCAGTCACCCGAGGACGCTGCCGCGGAGGCCGTGGCGCCCGCCTCGAACGGCTCGAGCGCATCGTCGATCCGCCCGAGCACGCGCCCCAGCAGCTCTCGTGTCCGCCGCTCGAGCGTCTCGCGACGCACCCGTTCGACCTCGACCTCGTGCGCAAGGGCGATCGCCGCGAGCAGCACGGCCTGGGCGGACTGAGCCACCCGGCCGCGCGGCGTGACTTCCGTGACCTTCGCGTCGACCATCTGAGCCAGGCGCTTCAGCTCCTCTTCGGGCGCGGTGCTCATGACCCGGTAGTTCTGTCCGGCGATGCGAATATCGATGGGGCGGCGGTCCATGCGCGCTCGGCAGACTAGAGCGGGTTTTGGTCCGGCGGAACGGGGATCGCGAACGAGATCGTCGCGAACCATCAATGAGCGACCGCCTCAAAGGCCAGGAGAAACGGCATCGCGACGAGCGCCACATCGACCTGCACCCCTGCGACGACGTCGAGCGTGGCCGGCGACCCTGGTAGCCAGCGACTCTGCACGAAGACCCCTGCCCCAAGTCCGTACCAGGAGTGAAAGTTGTAGCTGCGTGATCCGCAGAACACCGTGCCCTCGATGCCCGGCCTCCACGCCGCCCCCGCTCCGGGGCGCGCGAAGACGCCTGCAGACGCGACCACCGGCACGTCCTCGGTCACCGGGATGAGCCACTCGCCTCCGCCGCCGAGCGCTACGTCGTGAAACCCCGGTGTCCCCACGTCGACGTAAGGGCCCACCGCCATGTCTCGCTCGCGTTGCCGCAGAAGCAGCACGTCCGCCCGGGCCCCAAGGTGCAGCGTCGTCTCCGACTCAGGCCCGACGACGCCGAAGGACGCGCCACCCGTCAGCCCGACGCTCGCTTGCGGCTCGGCGCCCGCCGGCCGCGCCCACACCAAAAGTCCCAGGATCGCAGCCGCGCCGTCCGCTCCAAGCCCCCGGCCGCCGCTGCGCACGGGCGGCAAGTACCCTCAGCCGGCGCCTCCGTCCAGCGGGCCGCCCTGGTAGGCGCCCGCGCAGTCGGGGATCCCTTGACACTGGACGCAGTCGATCGACAGGTCCTGCCCGACAACGCAGGGAAGCGTCTGCTGCGCCGTCGAGCTGCCGGCCGCCGAGTTCCCGAGGCAATTGGGCACTGGCGCGTTCGGGCTGATGTCTTGCGGAGAGAACGTGATGAGGCATCCCCTGCAGACGTCCACGGGGAACTCGAACTCGTCCGACTCCACGTAGCGCCCGCCCAGCGTGTTGCCGAAGAACCGTACGTACGTGACCAGGCGGACGCTCGCCGTTCGCGGTGGCGCGTTGATGACCGTGGACCTGATGGTCGCATTGTTGGCGACCGTGCTGTTGTCGATCACCGCGGTGACCGAGATCGGCGCGTACCCGGGCACGCCGCCCACAGCGGGGTAAATCGTCCCGGAGGCGAGGCGCGTGTAGTTCGCCAGCTGATTGCCTGCTGCGTCGGTGATGCGAACCACGGCGCCCTGGATCGTGATGGTGGAGGTCTCGGTCACGAGCTGCTGCGCGTTCGCTTCGGCCACCAACTGGTTACCGACCAGGTACGTCGGGTTGTAGTTGTAGCGAAAGTCGACGTCGAGAACGCCGCTCGAAAGCACCGGCTGCGTCGTGGCCGACGTGAAGGTGCATGACTGGCCGTTCGAGACCTCCTGGGGCGCCAGGACGTCCTGAACGAAGATGCTGCTGTCGTTGTGGACGCAGGCGGAGAAGGCTGCGCCGCCGATCGCGAGCAGCGCAGATCCCGCCAAGACGTGCCCCCAAACGCGTTTCATGAGGTCCTCCCGTAGAACGCGGAGCGGACGCGCGGCGAGCCGCGGACCGCGTGGCGCAAAGAAACCGCAGAGAAAAGCGTACCGCCGAGCGGCGGAAATCGCCAAAAACCAGCCTGTCCGCCGGTCACTCGACGCAGGCGGGTGGCCGGTTCCCTGACGACGGGCTCCCATGTACGCGCGTGCCTCCGCCCGCTCACAGGGCGCGCCCGCACCGATTGCAAGCCGCTCCTACGCGAACAGGACCGCTTTGCGCAGCGCCTCGAGTGGCACTCGCTCTATTCG
>CALKVG010000539.1 GCA_937998045.1 uncultured Myxococcales bacterium | reverse complement strand
ACGCGCTGCTGAAGCTCATCGGCGACCTGTCCGGGGCGCCGCTCGATCCCGAATACCGCCCTGGGCGACCGGGCGATATGCGCGACTCGCTGGCCGACACGACCGCAGCCCGCGAGCTGCTCGGTTACGTCCCGAGGGTCGACCTGCGCGAGGGGCTGCGGCGCATGTACGAAGACTTTCTGCGCTTCACTCGCTGAAGCGATCGCGAGCACGTTCAGTCCCCGCCGCGGCGCGACACTCGCCAGTTCACCGCAGGGCGCATCGCCTCGAGCCGTGCGCGGTGCGCGTACCGCTTCGCGATCTTCAGGAGCGAGTCGATCAGCGTCTGGGACAGATGGTGAGGCGTCAAGCCCAGCTCGATCAGGCCCGTGTATTTGACGTTGTAGTAGTGCGCCTCTGCCTCGACCCGGGGGTTGTTCAGGTGCTCTATCTTGACCGGCCCGGGACTGCACTCGGCGATCGTGCGCGCGATGTCGGCCACGGACATCGACTCGGTCATTTGATTGAAGACCCGGAATTCGCCCGGCTTCGCGGGGTTCTCGCAGGCCAGCTGGACGCAGCGCACCGTGTCCCGAATGTCGATGATCCCGCGAGTTTGCCCGCCCTTACCGTAGACCGTCAACGGATGCCCGAGTACGGCCTGGATGCAGAACCGATTGAGCACCGTACCGAAGACGGCGTCGTAGTCGAAGCGAGTGGCGAGCCGGTCGTCCACCGCAGTCTCGGCCGTTTGCTGCCCGTATACGACTCCCTGGTTGAGATCCGTCGCGCGGAGGCCCCATATGCGGCACGCGAACTCGATGTTGTGGCTGTCGTGCACCTTGGTGAGGTGGTAGAAGGAGCCCGGCCGCTTGGGGTAGAGGACGCGGTCCTTTCTGCCCTTGTGCTCGACCTCCAGCCAACCTTCCTCGATGTCGATGTTCGGTGTGCCGTACTCGCCCATCGTGCCGAGCTTCACGAGGTGAATGTCGCGGTCGATCTCGGCAATCGCGTACAGAAGGTTGAGATTGCCGATGACGTTGTTCTGATGGGTGTATGCGGCGTGCTTGCGGTCGATCATCGAGTAAGGAGCGGAACGTTGCTCGGCGTAGTGAACCACCGCGTTCGGCCGAAAGTCGTCGATGAGCCGATAGGTGAACGAAGCGTCCGTCAGGTCGCCGACGTAGCTCCTGATGTCCCGGCCGCTCTTCTCCCTCCACACGGTGACGCGGGTGCGCAGCGTTTCGATGGGAACCAGGCTCTCCACGCCGAGCTCGTGGTCGTATTGCCGCCGCGCGAAGTTGTCCGCGACTGCCACCTCGTGACCCGCGCTCGACAGGTGCAGCGCCGTCGGCCAACCGAGGTAGCCGTCGCCACCCAGAACCAGAATCTTCATTATACGTGCTTTCTCGAGGCGAATGCTGCCGCTGCCGTGCGCTCTCGCCACCAGGTGGCGGCGATCACACGGGTAAATCGTATGGCGTAAAGCAGGTTCCGGCCCTTCTTCGTTTCGTGCGCCTGCCTGAGGCGCATCGTCGCCGGACGCTCCGTTACGCGGAAGCCGCGGGAGATGACGCCGATGAGCACCTCCGCCGCTTGGTACTGCGGCTGCTCCAGCTCGATGGCGGCGGTGACCTCGGCGCGCATCGCGCGCAGGCCGAACGCAGGATCGGTGACGCCATGGCCGGTGAGCCAGCTGATGACAGCCGCAAATACTCTCACGCCGAGCCGACGCACCGGGTCAACGGTTTCGTCCCGGCCGAGTATCCTCGAGCCGCTCACGAAGTCCGCGGCCCCGGAGACCACAGGCTCGAGCACGCGCTGCGCGTCGGCGGGGTCGTACTGACCGTCGGCGTCGGTGGTGACGATATAGTGTGCCCCCCCCTCGCGCGCGATCCGGTAGCCGAGGCGCAGCGCCGCCCCCTGTCCGCGCTGGACGGGGACGTCGCACACGACGGCGCCGTGCGCCCTCGCTTCCTCCGCGGTCCGATCCTTCGCCCCATCGACGACCACGACGGTCCTGGCCGGAAGTCCGCAGACGTGAGTCGGGAGGCCATCGACGACCCGCCCGATCGCGCCCTCTTCGTTGTACGCGGCGATCACGAAGGCCACGGGCGGCAGGGTCCGCGCGCGGGCGTCGCCCGCGAACAGGGCTTCGAGCGCCACCTCGTCGACCGAGGTGCCACGTCTCTTCGAACCGACTTGTCCGGTAGCCACGGAAAAATCTGTCAACACAGGTATCTTTACCGCGAAGTTGTCTTCTTGCGCTTGGACCAAAACCCGCTCCTCGATGGCTATCGCCCGTTGGTCGCCCTCCAAGACCCCAGAACCGTTCGGATTCTGCGCGGGAAGGGGCGGACAAGCAGTCCGGGTGTGCATTTACTCGGTCAGTGTGGCAACCGGGACAAAAAGGATCAATCGTTCTGACGAGCGCCGCGCTTTGCCCCACCAATGACCGGCTGGCTACGACGACCCGCGTCGCCCCCCTTCGCGCGATGAGACCGCGAGTACTGGGGAAACACCTCGCAGCGGCTCATGCGAACGGGACCGCTGCGGTAGAGATATGGAGAGAGACGGACAAGGGCGACTGCCTCGACACGAGGAGCGCCTGGCCACGCCACTCCGTCTGACCCCGCCACTCATAGAGGCTATCACGAGGCAACTGCGACGAGCGATCGTCGACTACGCTGCGACACGTAATGAGGGTCTTGGTCGGCACGAGCGGCTACTCGTACAAGGAATGGAAGGGGCCTTTCTACCCGAAGGACCTGCCCGCCGGAGACTTCCTCGCGTACTACGCGGAGCATCTGCGGACGGTCGAGATCAACAACACGTTCTACCGGATGCCGACGGCGAAGCTCATCGAGGGCTGGGCCGAGGTGGTACCGGAGACGTTCACCTTCTCCGTCAAGGCGCCGCAACGGATCACCCACATCGCCAAGCTGCAGAACGCAGCCGAGCTCACGGCGACGTTCGCGAGCGTCGTGAGCAAGCTGGGGCCACGCCTCGGGCCCCTCCTCTTTCAGCTCCCACCGTTTCTGCGCAAGGACGTGCCCCGTCTTTCCGCTTTCCTCGAGACCGCGCCCCGCGACGCCCGGATTGCCTTCGAGTTCCGCCACGCGTCGTGGTTCGACGACGAAGTGTGGGCGACGCTGCGCGCGCGTGGCGCGGCCCTGTGCGTCGCCGAAGGCGAGGCTCTCGTTTCTCCGCTCGTAGCTACGGCCGACTGGGGTTACGTCCGGCTCAGGCGCGACGAGTACCCGGACGAGCTCCTGGCCGAGTGGGCCGCAAAGATCCGCGCGCAGCCGTGGAAGGAAGCCTTCGTCTACATCAAACACGACGAGGGCGACGCCCCCGGGGTGGCCAAGCGGCTCCTTTCGCACCTGAGCTGAACCGGATCGGCTCGGGCCTGGGATGAGCGGCCGCCTCGGCTATAGTTCGGCCCCCCATGCCGTCGACGCAAGAAGCCGCATCGGACGCGAAACCTCGTCTGCCGCCCTCGGCGACGCACCTCGGCATCAACCTGATCGGCCTCGTCGTCGTCTTCGCGACGATCTACGTGATGCGCGCGCGACACGCGCCCGTCGGAGACGCCGTCTTCGCGCTCGTGATGGCGACCGCCCTGCCCATCATTCTCCTGGACGTTCTCGTCCTGAAGGTGCACCGGCGAGAGTCCACGGGCATCGACTGGGACAAGCCCTTCGACTTCAACGCCGGAAGGCTGGCCACCAAGCTCCTCGGCTTCGCGTTCACGCTCTGCCTCATCGGCATCGTCTACTGGGCCTTGCCCGAGTACTCCTTCCTCAGGGTCACCACCGGCAGCTTCTACGATCCCTTCTATTACGACATTATCAAGTTCGGCCCCCTGCTGTGCGTCGCGGCGATCGTCTACTTCTGGGTGGTCGACGGGCAGCTGCGGAATCCGCAAGACGCCTACTGGCAACTGGGACGAGTCCTCCTCGGGCACCCGTCCGACGCGCAGCGCTTCGACGTCGCGAACCACTTCCGCGGCTGGCTGGTGAAGGCGTTCTTCTTCCCGCTGATGCTCGTGTGGCTCACCGGCAACGTCCGCGACATCGTGAACTTCGATCCGGCGAACGTCGCCTACAACAACCTTACGCTCTACCACTTCCTGAACACCCTATTTTATGGACTCGATCTCCTTTTTTGCGTCGTCGGATACGCGCTGTCCTTGCGCGTGATCGACACGCACATTCGAACGGCGGAGCCGACGATGTTCGGCTGGGCCGTCGCGCTCTTCTGCTACCAGCCGTTTTACAGCCTGTTCGAACGGCAATACGTGCAGTACGGAACGGGATTGGACTTCGAGGCCTGGCTCGCCCCACACCTCACGTTGAGGTGGATCTGGGCAGGAGCCATCCTGCTCCTCGTCGGCATTTACGTCCTCGCGACGATCGTCTTCGGCGTGCGCTTCTCGAATTTGACGCACCGAGGAATTCTCACGAACGGGCCGTATCGGTTCACCAAGCATCCGGCGTACATCTCGAAGAACTTCTCGTGGTGGCTCGTCTCGGTGCCGTTCTTGCCGCGCCTTCCCGCCGAGGAGGTCGTCCGCCACTGCCTCCTGCTGGGCTGCGTGAACATGATTTACTTCCTTCGCGCGAAGACCGAGGAACGGCACCTGTCGCGAGATCCGACCTACGTGGCCTACGCCCTCTGGATGAACGAGCACGGCATGCTGTCGTTCGTCGGGCGATGGTTCCCGCTCCTACGCTACAAGCCGCCGGCGACGGAGACGACGGCAGTGCCGGTCCCGGCCGAGTGAGCTTCGAAGCGGCTCCTTGACGCTACCCGGGCGGCGCCGCTCAGTCGGCGGCGTTCGCGTCGGCCGTGTCCGCGTCGTCTACGGAGCTCGCGCCGCTGTCCGCAGTGTCCGCGGCATCGGCGGCGTCCGGAGATCCGGCTTCCGGCGTGCCGCCGTCTGCCTGGCCGCCGTCCGTCGGGCCGCCGTCGGTCGCAGCAGCGCCATCCTCGGCCGCGCCGCCGTCCCCGGCGGGGCCGGACGCGTCGAAGCCTGCGTCGGACGACGGTACGGGCGCCGCGGCGTCGACGGCCGCGCCGCCGCCCGACGAACTCCCCGAGGCGCTGCCCGAACTTCCGCTTCCACCGCCCGATGAGGTGGACGCACCGGCGTCCTCGCCCGGAGTCTGCGCGCCCGCGCCGCCGGCGGGGTTCGTCAGAGGCGGCAGCTGCTGCGGGCTCACGCTGCAGCCGTGGACGGCAAGGGCCACGGCAGGCGAAGCGAGGAGCATCCACACGTACAGCCTGGAGACCCGTCTCACGCGCCCTTTCGTCGGCGTCCGCTGGCACCCAGGCTTCACCGCTCGCAACCCCTCGCGCAAATGTCCAGCAAGCACCGTACCACGAGAGCCTCCGCGCGGTTCGCGTCCCGCACGACGCGGAATCGCGGCCGCGGCCGCGCCATCGCGGGCCGCTCGATTGTGACGGATCGTGTCCGGCGGGGCACGCCGATCATGGCCTGTGTGAGCGTGGGTTCTCGGCAGCGCCTGCCCGCGGCGCATGTGAGGCGAGAAGACGCGACCCCCTTCACAAGGGCAGCCTCTGCTCTCCGCGCAACGCGCCGGCGAACAGGTCTCCCTTGTCGCGCACTCTTTCGAGCACGCTCTTGATCGTGAAGCGCCGCGGGTCCAGGTCCTCGGTGACTTCGTCCCACGTGATCGGCGTCGACACGACCGCCCCGTCGCGCGCGCGGATCGTATAGGGACTGACAATCGTGCGGCCTTCTCCGTTCTGGCCGTAGTCGACGTAGAGCTTGCCGGAGCGCTTGTCCTTCATGCGCTCGACCGTCGCGATGGCCGGTAGCACCTTGGCGACCGCCCGAGCCACCTTCTCTGCGAAGCCTGTCGCCTCGTCGTGAGTGGGGCCCGGGGCGAACGGGACGACGACGTGAAGCCCGCGTTTGCCGCTGGTCTTGACGAAGCTCTCGAGCTTCAGCGCCTCCAGCAGAGCATGCACCGCGTGCGCGACTTCGACCAGGTGCGACCACGGGCCGTCGCCCGGATCGAGGTCAAGGACCGTGTAGTCCGGACGCGCCAGGGCATGGTCGATCGCCGCCCGCGTCGTCGCCGTCGGGGGGACGTGGCTGCACCACTGGTGGATCGTGAGCGCCGCGAGGTTCGCGAGCCACTGCAGCGTCTCGAGCGAATCGCACACGATGCGCTTCTTGTTCTCGTGCCGGGGACCGGTGTCGACCAGCCGCACGAACTCCGGCGTCTTCTCCGGCGCGTTCTGCTGGTACCACTCCTCGCCCTCGATTCCGTCCGGATATCGCTGGAGCGTGAGCGGTCGCCCGGAGAGGTGCGGGAGCATCACGGGCGCGATGGCCGTGTAGTAGTCCCAGATCGCGCGCTTGGTGATGCCGTCGTGCGGAAAGAGCACCTTGTCGGGGTTCGCGAGCTTCGGTCCCCCCACGCGCCCGGGTGTCCGCGCGCGGGCCGCGGTCGGAGCGCCTTCGCGACCGGTCGGCACCTCGGCCTCGTCGCGTTCGCTCTCCCCGTCCTCCCGCACGCACTCGGACGGCGACTTGTCTTCGCGCATCCCGAGCCAGCGCGGATGCCTCATCGATCCGTCGCTCGTCCACTCGGTGAAGGCGCACTCGCAGACGAGGGCGGGCTGCACCCACCGCGCGTCCTTGATCTTCGGGGCGCCCTCGATCTGCGGCCGCTCGACCCGCACCGGCTCGAGGCGCCGCGATAGCTCCCGACGCGTCGCCGTGTCGAAGCCCGTCCCCACGCGGCCGGCGTAAACGAGCTTGCCCCGATCGGAGACGGCGAGAATCAGCGCCCCGACGTCGTCCTTCGTGCCGGCCATCGGGATGTAGCCCGCGACGACGCAATCCTGGCGGCGGTCGAACCGCAGCTTCAGCCACGTGCTGGTGCGCGCGGGCACGTACGGCGACCCCTTTCGCTTCGCCACCAACCCCTCGAGCCCGGCTTGCTTGGCCGCTCGAAGCAGCTCGCTCAGCTCCCCGCCGACGGATCTCGAGAACGAGAGCGGCGCCCCTTGCCCGTCGAGCAGCTTCTCGAGGAGCTCGCGGCGCGCTTCGATGGGCTCCTGCCTGAGGTCCCGCCCGTCGAGCCAGAGCAGGTCGAACGCCGCGAATCCGAGCCGGGCATGCTTCGCGCCGCCGGTGAGCCACGCCTGCAGCGCCTGGAACGACGGCCGCCCCGACTCGTCGACGACGCACGCCTCGCCGTCGATGACGCACTCCCGGGCGCTGAGCTTGGCGACGGCGTCCGCGATCGGCCGGAAGCGATCCGTCCAGTCGTTGGAGCGCCGCGTGTAGAGGCGAACGTCGCTCGCCGCCTTGCAGGCGAGCAGCCGGTAGCCGTCGTACTTCACCTCGAACAGCCACTGCGACGGGTCGGCGATCGACTTGGTCGCCGTCGCGAGCATCGGGCCGCCCACCGCCTGAATCAACGCCTGCGCGCTCCTGCCCTGCTCGGAAGCCCCCACGCGCCGCGGTCCGCGCGTCGCCTGACGACCGCTCACGATCGACTCGGGCCGCTCGGCGACCACGTCGTACGCCGGATTGGCGTGCGAGTCCTTCGCCTTGAAGAAGAGCCACTGCGCCTTGCCGGCACCACCCGCGCCGTCGTCGCCGCCCTTGCGGTCGCCCGTCCGCACCAGGTGCCACTGCCCCACGAGTTTGTCCCCGAAGAAGCGGACGTGCAGGTGCCCCTTCTCGAGCATCGCTTGCTCCAGCCCCGGCGGCACCGTCTCGTAAGAGCCGCGGTCCCAGATGAGCACGTCGCCGGCGCCGTATTCGCCGTCCGGGATGCGCCCCTCGAATTCGTTGTACTCCATCGGGTGATCCTCGGTTTGCACGGCGAGGCGGCGCACGGTCGGGTCGTAGCTCGGCCCCTTGGGCACGGCCCAGCTGGCCATCGCGCCGTGGATCTCGAGGCGCACGTCGTAGTGGAGGCGGCGGGCGTCGTGCTTCTGGACGACGAACGCCAGTTTCTTTCCCGTTGCGTGCGCCGCTTGCGACGATTCTCCCGCGCCGGCTTGGTCGCGCGCGGGAGGCTCGGGCGTGACATCGAAGCGGCGCTTCGCCTCGTAGACGCTCAGCCTGCCGCTGACCTTGGGTTCAGTGCTCTGCTTGCGAGAACCCCTTTTCGACTTAGTTGGCATCGTTCATGTTTCACTCCAGTCCCGGTCGTAGCCGGGATCGTGCCGCCCTTGCTAGGAGCCGCTCATGCGCGCGTTTTGGTCCGGTGAGATCGCGTTCGGCCTGGTGACCATCCCGGCCAAACTCTATACGGCCACGAAGGATCTGACCCCGCAGTTCCATCAGCTCCACAAGGAGTGCGGGACGCGCATCTCCCTCGTGCGCCGCTGTCCGAAGTGCAATCGCGATCTCCCGTGGGAGGAGATCGGCAAAGGTTACGAAGTCGCAAAGGGCGAGTACGCGCTCTTCACGAAGGAGGAGCTCGCGAAACTCGACGGCGACGAGAGCGGCGGCACGATCGAGATCGTCGAGTTCGTCGACCCGCTCGAGGTGGACCTGGCCTACGTGGAAAAGAGCTACTGGGTGGGGCCGGGAAGCAAGAACGTCCGCGGTTACGACCTACTGCGATCGGTGCTCGAAGAGACCAAGCGCGTCGCGCTCGCCAAGGTGCGCCTGCGCACGCGGACGCGTCTCGCCCTTCTGCGTCCGCGCGAGAGGCTCTTCGCGCTCGACATGATGCGCTTCGCCGAAGAGCTCCTGTCCGCCGAGGAGCTGGCTCCCGCGGAGCAGAAGCCCCCGAGCCCCCGGGAGAAGCAGCTCGCGCTGCACCTGATCGACGAGCTCTCGGGCCCGTTCGATCCGGCCAAGCACCCGGACGAATACCGCAACGCGGTGCTCGCCGCGGTCGACGAGAAGATCGAGGCCGGCGAGGTCGCGCGCGACGCCGGGGCCGAGGAGGCACCCGCCGCGGCCGCCGCTACCGGCGCGCAGGTGATCGATCTCGCCGAGCTGCTCACGCGATCGATCAAGGCAGCGGGCGGCCCCGGGCCTGCGAAGGTCAAGGTGGAGGCCTCCGAGAAGGACGAGAAACAAGAGAAAGCCAAGGGCGCCGGCGCCAAGAAGGCCAAACGCGCGGTGAGCTGACGCCGAAAGACCAAACCGCACTGGCGTGTTCGGACGCAACCGCGCGGCCATAGGTCATCCGCAAGACGCGACAATCGTCCAGCGCCGAGCTCGTTGCCTATGGTACCCAGAAGCCGAATTGAAGCAACGATCGGTTGAGACGAAACAACGGATGCGGTGGTTTTGCGCGCTGTGCGCGGCGACGGTCGCGCTTGCGGCTTGCGCGAACGGCGGATCGGACGTGGCAGACTTCGGGCCCGCTGCCGACGGCGACGCCGCGACCTCCGACCTGTCTCTTATACACATCT
>CALKVG010000538.1 GCA_937998045.1 uncultured Myxococcales bacterium | reverse complement strand
CGTAGTTCGATGTCAGCCGCCACCCGATTTCAACACGGCCCGGGACGACGCCGCTTCTCCTTCTTTCTCCGCCAAAAGCTCCGCCAAGAGGGCTCGCGATGCTCACTTTGGCCCGCGCTCAGCCTCAGCGGCCGGCGCCTCAACTAGACGCGCTCTTCTCGTGCACCACCGGGGCGTGATTGGTATCGCCGCCCGTGCGCGCGGCCGACCGCCGCGAGCGCGAGGCCCTCCACGCCAGTTTCTCACCCGGCTCGAGCTCCAGGCGCCAGGCCGCGCGAAACGTTCCGTCTTCGACGCTGACCAAGGTCCAGGCGTCTCCGCTTGCGCCGTTCACCACCAGAACATCGCGAATGCTTCCTGCCTCGTCGTCAACGGTCAGGTGGCGACAAGACACCGTGCTGGCGCTCGGGACGCTGCTGCGGGTCTCCTCGCCTACGGGGGGACCACCCGGCTGGTCGCCCTCCCGCGCGGGAACTTGATCGGGCGTGACGAGGACGAACAGCGCGGATTTCAGGACCTACGCCGTCGACGCGGGTTTGAACTACCTGATTATGGGCCTGCGCTGCGCATCATGCTCGCGTACGAGCACGTCGACCTCGGCAAACACAACATCAGCGACGTAGGACAAATCGCGGCCCAAGCGATCTTCTTCTGAGTCCTTCGGGCCGAGGCTGCTCGCCGCGGGCGCGGCCCACGAACAGGCACACGCACGTCTACGAGTGGACCGACACCGACCATGTCCGGCACGCCAACCGCGGCGGACACGTTCACGCCGGTCGACCACGGCATGTAGCTCGCGGGGCTTTCCCTCTCACACGCACTTCCCCTGGGGGTTGCACTTGCCTGAGCATGGGGCGCACTTCGCGCCGCCCGCGCCGCACCCGGAGCTGGACTGCGAGGGATAGGGCACGCACGTGCTGCCGTTGCAACAGCCGCTGGGGCAGGAGCTCGCGTCGCAGACGCAGGAGCCAGTGCTCGTGTTGCACGTTTGACCCGTGGCGCACGCGCTGCACGCCGCGCCGCCGGCCCCGCACGAGTTCTTCGACTCAGAGGCGTACGGCACGCACGTCCCGCTTGCCGTGCAGCAGCCGTTCGGACAGGAGGCTGCGTCGCAAACACACTGGCCGGTCGTCACGTCGCACTCCTGCCCCGAGGGGCACGCCGCGCACGCCGCGCCGCCAGCGCCGCACGACGTGCTCGACTCGCTCGACCGGGCCTCGCACGTCCCGGCCGCCGTACAGCAGCCCGAGCACGACCCTCCGCCACACGAACAAGTCCCGCTCGAGCACGAGCCGGTGGAGCACACGCTGCACGTCGCGCCGCCCGTGCCGCACTGCGAGCCGGATTGCGAGGCGTACGGCACGCACGTGCTGCCGCTGCAGCATCCGCTAGCGCAGGAGGTCGTGTTGCACACGCACTGTCCGTTGTTCGTATCGCACACCTGATCCGAAAGGCACCCTGAGCACTTCGCGCCTCCCGTGCCGCACGCCCCGGCCGACTGCGCCGCGTAGACTTCGCACGTCCCGCTGGTGCCGCCGTTGCAGCAGCCTCGGGGACACGTCGTCGAATCGCAGGAGCACGCGCCGGTGGTCGTGTCGCAGAGGCCGTTCGAGCATGCCGCGCACGCGTTGCCAGCGGCGCCGCACTGGCTCGCCGACTCCGAAGAATAGGGCACACAAGTGCCGCTCGCGGTGCAGCAGCCGCCCGGGCAGGACGTCGCGTCGCACACGCACTTGCCCGTACTGCACTCCTGACCGGCCGCGCACGCAGCGCAGCTCGCACCGCCACTGCCACAGGAAGCGTTCGACTCGGAGGCGTACGGCTCGCAGGTCCCGGTCGCCGTGCAGCAGCCCTTTGGACACGAGGCTGCGTCGCAAACGCACTGGCCGGTCGTCACGTTGCACTCCTGCCCCGAGGAGCACGCCGCGCACGCCGCTCCGCGTGGGCCGCACGACGTGTTCGATTCGCTCGCGAGCGCCTCGCACGTGCCGGCGTTGCAGCATCCTGCGCACGATCCGCCCCCGCACGAGCAGGTGCCGCGAGCGCATGTGTCGCCCGTGGCGCATTCCCCACAGGACACGCCGCCCGTGCCACACTGCGAGCCCGACTGCGATTCATAGGGCACGCACGTGTGGCCGTTGCAGCAGCCCATGGGACACGAGGTCGCGTCGCAGGCGCACTGTCCAGTCGTCGTGTTGCATTCCTGGCCGGATGCACAGGCCGCGCAGCTCGCGCCGCCCTTGCCGCACGAGCCGCTGGACTCAGAGGCGTAGGGCACGCACGCGCCTGCATTGCAGCAGCCGTTCGGGCAGCTGGCGCTGTCGCATACGCAGTTGCCGCTCGTCGTGTCGCAGATGCCGTTCGAGCACGCCGTGCAGGTGGCGCCCGCGGCGCCGCACTGGCTCTCCGACTGCGAGGAGTACGGCACGCACGAACTGCCGCTGCAGCAGCCGTTCGGACAGGTGGTCGCGTCACAGATGCACCGACCGCTCTTGCACTCCATGCCGGACCCGCACGCCGCGCAGGCCGCACCCGCCGCGCCGCACGAGCTGCCGGACTCGGAGGCATACGGCACGCACGTACTGCCGCTGCAGCAGCCGTTCGGACAGGAGGTCGCGTCGCAGACGCACTGACCTCTCTGGCACGTCTGGCCGGACGCGCACGCCGCGCAAGCCGCGCCCGCCGCGCCGCAAGACGAGCTCGACTCGCTCGAGAGCGCCTCGCACGTGCCGGCGTTGCAGCAGCCCGTACACGACATCCCTCCGCAGGAACACGCTCCGCCCGAACACGTGCCACCGGTGCTGCACGCGCTGCACGCCCCGCCGCCGGTGCCGCACTCCTTCGACGACTGCGAGGCGTAGGGCAGGCACGTATTGCCGCTGCAGCAGCCGTTGGGGCACGAGGTCGCGTCGCAGACGCACTGCCCGGTCGTCATGGTGCATCGCTGGCCCGATGCGCACGTGCCGCACGCGATGCCGCCGGTACCACACGAGGAATTCGACTGGGCGGGGTACGGCTCGCACAAGCCCGTCGCACCGCCGCTGCAGCAGCCATTCGGACAGCTGTTGTCGTTGCACTCGCACAGGCCGCTGGCCGTGTCGCAAAGGCCATTGGGGCACGACGCGCACGCCACGCCGGCGAGCCCACAAGCGGTCGCCGACTGCGCCGCGTAGGGCACACACTGCCCGTTGGCATCGCAGCACCCCCCGGAGCAGGTGGCCGATCCGCAAGGCGGCGAATCGCTCCCGGCGTCCCAAGGAGCGTCGGAGAAGGAGGTGCCGTCTTCCTGCGCTGCGTCGGACTGGGTCCAGGCATCCGCGTCGGCCATCGAACCGACCGAGTTGCCTTCCGCCGCCGCATCCGACCCCCCATCGTCCTGCGGCGCCTGCCCGTAGTCATCGAGCTGGAGCACCTGCTCGCACGCTGCAAGACTTGCAAGCGCCCCGGCGAGCAGCCCGGCGAACTGCCATCCACGCACTAACAGGCTCCGCGCGGCGAGAACCCGGGAGGCAAGACGAACGATGCGACCTCCGTGCTGCTGTCGCTGGCCGCCTGCGTGCAGCAGCGCGGCGCGGAGGGACTGCTCGACCCGGAACGGTCGAAGCCAAGCTCCCATGCGGCCGGCGAGGTCAGGTCGATACGGACGACGAACCGGCGGGCGCGCATTCCGCGTATCCTACAATGTCAGCGTCGCCTCGACTCGCGCGGAATGCGGGCAACGGCAAAGGCGGCCGCGGTGACTGCACTATTGTGGCATGGCTGAACGCTCTGATAGGGCGGCGAGCAGGTACTCCTAGCGGATCTCGGGGGGGCCATCGCCGTTTCCGTTCCAGACCAAAAATCCGCGCGTCGATGCGAGCGAGTCTAGGCGGAGGCCAAGAGGATGCGCGCGAGCGGCCGGTTCGAATTCGCTCGCCCCCTGCTCCCAGGAAGACGGCCCGGCACAAGAGATCGTCCTCCCCCGCGGGACGAAATCGCGCTTCGGGCGCCTAAGAAGATATGGGGGACGAGCTGCCTCGCAGAACCGGCCGCTCCTCGCCGCGAAAGCCGCTCCGGCTCGACGAAGAGGTCCTCGGACCCGAGCCGGAGCAGCGTTCTTCCAGGCGAAACGCGCACCGATGTCGACGCGCCGACCTCCGCGAAGAGCAACCCGACGGGCGGGAACAACGAAACTTCCTCTGGTTATAGCGAGACGACAGCTGGCCTTGGCGAGACGACCTCTCGTTATGACGAAACGTCCTTCGAGAACCACGACCCGTCGTCCAGGAAAAACGAAAAGTCATCCGGCTTAACCAAAAGGTCCTCTCGCTGTAGCAAGCGGTCATCCAGGAAGAACGAGACGTCGCCTCGGAACAGCGAGACGTCGTCTCGGAAAAGCGAGACGTCGTCTCGGAAAAGCGAGACGTCGTCTCGGAAAAGCAAAAGGACGGGTCGGACAAACAAGACGCCGTTCGACTGTAACCACCCGTCCTTCGGGAACGACGAGACGTACTATTTCCAAAACAAAAACCCGGCCAGGAAGAACAAGACGTCGAGCCGTCAAAACAAAACGTCCTTCAACAACAGCGAGACTCCGTCCACGAACAACCGAACGTACTCTTGGAACGACAAGACGTCGTCTTGGAATACCTGAATTACGCGCAGCAAGAGCCAGACGACATTTCGCTAATCCCAGACGTCGTCGACGAACAACGAACCGCCCAAAGTTTGCATCGGAGTAATTCCGCCGAACAACATGCTGCAAGCCTGGCGTAGCGGTGATGGAGTCCGCCGAGCCTCGGTAACGCGACGACGCGGCCCATCGAGGGCGGCTCGACATCGCGTGGCATCGGGGCGTCGCCCTCGAGCGACATGTGAGGGCGGTCGGCGTTGTAGTACGCAACATACTCACGCAAGATCCGGCGCAGGTGGTGCTCGCCGAGCACAATCACGTGGTCGACGATCTCGCGCCGCGCGGTGCCAACCCATCGTTCGGCGAACCCGTTCTGCCATGGGGACCGAGGCGCGATTCGGAGCTGCGCCAGACCGAGGTTGTCGACGCGGCGGTCGAAGGCGGCCCCGAAGATCTTGTCTCGGTCGCGGACCAAACGCTCGAGCCGCTCATCGGGTCCGACCGCCTCGACGATCTGCTGCGCCGCCCATTCAGCGGTCGGGTGCTCGGTGACGTTCACGTGGAGGACGCGGCGGCGTTCGAGCGAGCTTGCGTCGGACTCGCCGCGCACACGCGAGCCCGAGCCGCTCTCGGCAGGCAAGGTAGATGTGAACTGACGGCGGTGCGAGCCACTCGCCCCTTGCTCCGGCTGACGTGTGCCAAGCACGGGCTCAGTTTGGGCCACGTTCCGCCCTCGGCGGAATCGCCGCAAACACCGGTTACGTGAACGGCGCGGACCCGCATCCGGTGCACGGGACCGCCCTCTACGATCGCCTTCTCGCTCTACGAGTCGGATCCGCCGCCTCCGCCGCCACCGGAAGTTGAGGTGGTGCCTGCATCGCCGGGCGTGGAGTACGTCCGGATCGGCGGCTATCACCGCTGGGACGATCACCGCTACGTCTGGGTCGAAGGCCGCTGGCGCTGATCGGTAACAGCTTCGAGCCGCCGAGTTTTGCATAGCGGCGTGCGCGCGCCTACCAAACGTATTGGAGCGCAACTGCCGCAATGAGTTCGCGACATCGGCACAGTGTCTCCTCGCGCGTCCTTGCTAAACGACGCGGGCGCCACGGGCGTCCGCGGCGCAGGAGGCCACTCCGCGATGAGCATTCGAACGACACTTCCCTTGTTTTCGCTCTTTCTCCTGGCGGCGTGCGGCGGCACCACCGGCCGCGGATCCGCATCGGATGAAAACACCTCGGCTGTTGCTCAGGCCTTGGGAGGCGATGGCGATCAGGATCGCGACGACCAGGGCGACGACGACCACCATGGCGATGACAACCAGCGCGTGCTGCTGATCTCGGTCGATGGCATGCATCAGAGTGACCTCGACTGGTACGTCGCCAACCACCCAAACTCGACGTTTTCCAAGTTGATTCACTCCGGCAACGAGTACACCAATGCGGCGACCTCCAACCCGTCGGACTCCGACCCGGGTGGCACCGCGCTGATGACCGGCGGTAACCCCAAATCGACCGGCGTCTTCTATGACGTCGAGTACAGCCACAAGGTCGACGAGGCGGGCGCTGCCTGCACCCCGGGCCAGCCGGCCACCGGTGGTGACGTCATCTATGACTCGCCGGATGACACGCTGGCGAACGTCCCTGACTTCATCGACCCCGCGAACGGCACCTTCCCGTCGTTCGACGAGAACGGTTCGATCTTCGCCAACGGCGTTGACACCAACCCGGCCGCGATCATGGACCTGAAGTTCGACCCGAAGACGTCGCTCAACTCGGGCACGTTCCCAGTAGACCCGAAGACCTGCAAGCCGATCACCCCGTGGGACTACCTCGGCGTCAACACCATCTTCCAGGTCATCCACAAAGCCGGCCTGCGCACCGCTTGGTCTGACAAGCACGAGGTCTACGCGTCGTTCAATGGTCCGGGCTCGAACGGCCAGAGCATCGACGACCTCTTCTCGCCGGAGATCGACTCGCAGGCTGTCATGCCGAACGGTGTCCCTTACCCGCAGGACGACGACTGGGCGCACATCGACGCCGCCACCAAGCAGTACGACGGCTACAAGGTCCAGGCCATCCTGAATGAGATCGACGGTCTCGACCACTCGGGCAAGACCCACGTCGGCACCCCGGCGATCTTCGGCATGAACTTCCAGACCGTCTCGGTCGCGGAGAAGATCCGCTCGACTCCGACGACCTTGATCGGTCCGGACGCGAACGGGAATTACACCACCAGCGCTCCGGAGGCAGGTGGTTACCAGTGGGTCAACGGTCAGCTCGTTCCCGGCCCCGTGCTCTCGAGCGCGCTCGACTACGTCGACGCTCAACTTGGCCGCATGGTCTCTACGATCCACAAGGACGGCCTCGCGGGCTCGACGACGATCATCGTCACGGCAAAGCACGGCCAGTCGCCGCAGGATCCGAACGAACTCCGGACCGTCCAGGACGGCCCGATCATCAGCGCGATCAACGCCGCCTGGGCGCAGGCGCACCCGAGCAACACGAGCCTGATCGTTGCCGGAACCGACGACGACCTGTGGCAGTCCTACCTGTCGGACAACTCGCAGGCCGCTTGCGACTTCGTCAAGAGCTACCTGTGGAACCACACCGCTCAGGGTTTCGACGTCAACAAGAACCCCGTCACCGTCCAGCACTCGGGCCTCGCCCGGATCTGGGCCGGCGCCGAAGCCGCTAACTTCTTCGGTGTCTCGGTCGACAACGGTCACTACCCGGACGTCTTCGGCGAGGTCCAGGTGGGCATCGTCTACGCGAAGCCGACCAAGCTCGCCGAGCACGGTGGTATGAACACCGGCGACCGACACGTCCTGATGGTTGTCAGCGGCCCGCGCATACCGGTTCGGGTCGAGTCCACCCCCGTCGAGACCACCCAGGTCGCACCGACGATCCTCGCCCTCCTGGGGCTCAACCCGAACGCGCTGACGGCCGTCCAGATTGAGGGCACGCAGGTCCTTCCGGGCCTCGGTCGACCGCACGCTCGACGCTGACCGTGCGTCGGATGCACGCCGGTTGACTGGCAGCACGAAACAGGAGGCCGGGGCCGCTCGCCCCGACCTCCTCTGCTTTCGACGACACCAAGAAATGCCGTTTACTAGGTCGGGTTGGCCGCACT
>CALKVG010000537.1 GCA_937998045.1 uncultured Myxococcales bacterium | reverse complement strand
TGATCGACATGATCCAGCTTCTCGGCAAGAAAAACTAGGGACACCCCCTAGTCCGCGGCGCGTGGCGACCCACTCGAGCTCACCGCCCGGATTGTCGTAGTCTGCGTTCCATGACGCGCCGCAAGCCCCCGCACCTCGCGACGGGCGTCGCCCTCTCTGCCGTACTCCTCCTTGCCGGGGCCACCGCCCGCGCGCAGACCACCGACGACGCGCGCGCACGCGCCGACACGCTGTTCCGCGAGGGGCAGGACCTTCTGAGCGCTGGCCAGTTCCCGACCGCCTGCGCGAAGCTCGAGGAGAGCCAGCGGCTCGACCCGAAGATCGGGCGGTTGCTCAACGTCGCGTATTGCCACGAGCAGCTGGGCCGGACCGCGACCGCCTGGAACGAGTACAACCAGGCGGCAGCCCTGGCGCTCCAGCTGAAGCAGACGGAGCGCGAAGCGTTCGCCCGAAAGGAGGCCAACGCGCTCGCGCACAAGCTGTCCTTCGTGCAGCTGGACATGAATGCGGCGCCGGAGGTCACGCAGGTGACGCTCGATGGCGTGACGCTCACGAGAGACCAGTGGACGGTGCCCTTTCCCGTCGACCCAGGCCCGCACTCGATGACGTTCGGAGCCGCCGGCCGGAAGACGCAGACGCAGACCGTCGTGGTGGGCGCGCCGGGCACGATGCGCGTCGTCCTCGAGCCCCTCGGCCCCGAAGCGGGCCCGAACCTGCCGGTAGCGGCGCCGCCTCCGCAACCGCCTTCGGGGCAGCACGACTCCGGCATGCAAGCCGAAACGCCTGCGGCCGCGCCGCACGGCAGCCGCCTGCCCGGTTGGATCGTGGGCGGCGTCGGCGTCGTCGCGCTCGGTGTGGGCGCCGGATTCGGCGTGCGCGCGATCTCGCTCAAGAGCGACGCCGACGCGCAGTGCCCGAATCACCTCTGCTCGCGGCAGGGTACGTCGACCATCGCGGACGCGAAGACGGCGGCGACGATCTCGACGATCGGGCTGATCGCGGGCGCCGTCGGAGTGGGCGTTGGCGCGTGGCTGGTCCTGCGCGTACCCTCGGTGAGTTCGTCGATCTCGGCGCGCGCGCAGGTCGTGCCGCTCGTGGCAGAGGACAGGGTGGGGCTGGCGTGGCAAGAGGCTTGGTGATGCGTCGAGGTGCGTGGTCGCTGCTGGCTCTTGCCGCGTGCGCGGCGGGGTGCGCGCAGGTCCTCGACCTGGACGCCTATGGCCCCGCGAGGCCCGATGGCGGCGACGACGGGACGCAAGCCGCCGAGGGCGGCGCGGACGCAGCGGTCGATCAGCTCGGCGCCGACCAGACCGTCGATTCGCCGGCAGCCGATGGGGCATCCCCGTTCGACGCGGGGCTGGATGGGACGCTTGCCGGCGACGCCGCGAGCGGCGGCGATTCCGATGCGGGCACCGAAGGCGGCGACGCACTGGGCGGTCAAGACGGTCCGCCCGCAGAAGACGCGGGCGATTCCTCCAGCGACATGGGCGACTCCGGGTGCGGGCCCGGCGCGGCGTGCGCCCCGCCGGCTCCCCCCGGGTGGACGGGCCCCGTTGTCCTCTGGGAAGGCACGGGAGGCGCGCCGGGTTGCGCGGGCGGATCCGCGCCGGCGTTCTCGGGCGGGGCGAAACCTCCCATGCAGGGCGCCCAGTGCACGTGCACCTGCGGCCCCCCCACCGGAGCGGCTTGTGGTCCGGTGGTGCTCACGTTCGCGAAGAACTGCCGGAACGGCGGCAGCTGCGGCACCGCCTCGGTGGCCCAGGGCTCCTGCACGCCGCTGAGTGCGTTCGACACGGGGTGCGGCACCGCGAATCCAGCGGTGACCGCCGGCGGCTCGACCGCGAGCGGCGGAGGCTGCACGCCGAATGCGTCGACGAGCCTTCCGCCATGGACCTGGGGATCGCTCGCGCTTGCGTGCGAACCGTCGGCCGGGTCGGGAGTCGCGTGCGGCACCGGGGTACAAGGGCAGTGCATTGCGGTCCCCTCGCAATTCGAGGGGCACGCCTGCGTGCTGCAGCAGGGCGCCGTATCGTGTCCCGGCGGCGGCTACTCCGTTTCCCACCTCTACTACACGACGGCCAACGACTCGCGCACCTGCTCCTCGTGTACGTGCGGTTCGCCGACCGGCGTCAACTGCAACGCGAACGCGCAGGTCGAGGTTTGGTCGACCGCTGGATGCAACGGCGGAACGCCGCAGCCGCTGAGCCCCATTCCGTCCGGCTGCGTGGCCCCCGGCTTCATGCAAGGCGCCACCTTCCGGACGACGCCCACGGGCGGCAGCTGCGCGCCCGCCGGCGGACAACCAGCGGGAACCATCACGCCGGAGGGCGCGACTACGATCTGCTGCACGCCGTGAATCGCGTCTAGTGCCAGTTGCCGAGCCCCAGGCCATAGTTGGTGTACCGCGGGGCCAGGTCGACGAAGAGCCCGAGCTTCCAGTTGGCCTCCGGGAGTAGGCCCCAGAAGTCGAGCGGAAACAGGCGCACGTCCGCGCCGAACGTGAAGTGCTGGCGCGCGGTGCCGCCGTCGTACCGGGAAGGCTCGATATACGTTCCGGTCCGCAGGACCATGCGGTTCTGCAGCGGCTCGCCCTCCAGTCCGAAGCGCGGCGTGAAGCTCGCGCTTTGGCCGACGGTCTCGGCGCGCTGGTCCTGGAAACCCTCGACGGAGATCGCGTTCGTGCTCGGCCCGGTCATGAGAACGCTCGCGAGCAGCAGGATCTTCTCGCGCGGCCAGTTCTGGTAGCGGGCCTTGCGCGCCAGGCGGAGCCGCTCGCTCTCCTCGTCGAGCTGGTCGTCCTCGATGGCGCGCAGGCTCCGCTCCTCCTGCTCCTGCTCCGCGCGACGGGAGGCCCGCCCTTCGGGCGACAAGCGCGCGAGCTGCTCGGCGTACTCGCGCTGGCGCTCGGCCCGGGCGCGTTCGATGCGCGCGCGAAGGGGCGCCTCCTGGTCGTGTGGGTTCTCCCACCCCGGATTCAGCGGGCGCGGGCCCACCTGGTACGCGAGTCCGACCTCGAGCTCCCAGGGCATCACGACCTGCGACGGGAGCACGAACTCGCCGGCGTGCAGGACGCCGTTGGCGTCGCGCGTCGCGTTCAGTGAGGAGAAGAGACCGCTCCCGCCGCTCACGGGCAAGCGCGCGGCCGCGGCGATTCGCCACGGACGCCCCGTGGGCATGAGCAGCGCACCAACCTCGGGCGCCGCGCCCGTCATCGTCACCAGCGTACCGCCGCCGTTCTCGAGGATCTGCATGGTCTCGATGCGCGCGCCTCCGCCGATCGCCAGCTGGCCATTGAACATGCCGAACGCTCCGATCGCCTTCCAGCGGCCGATCTGCATCGTGAGCCCGGGCTGGCCGGGAGCCGTCGTCGTGAGCGAGTACTGTTGCAGGTCGCCGGTCGCCCCGATGCCCAGGCCACCGAACTGCACGGTGACGCCGAAGTTCGCGTCGAGGAAATCGCCCGCGCTCGCGTGCTGCGGAGGGAGCTTCGCGTCGTCGCCATGGTTGTCGAAGTCGCTGTTCGTGAACGCGCCGGGAAAGGAGATGCCAAGGCTGACGTCGTAATCGAGCCAGGTGGTGCTGTAGGGGTTGCGCACGGCCGGCGCCGCCGTGTTCGCGGCCGCCCCCTCCACGTCTTCGGCGGACGCGATGTACGCGCCGCCCACGCCCGTCACGTGGATCGGCGCGAGGAGCGGGCCCTGGAAGACCTCGATGGAGTAGTCGTTCGTCCGAAGCGGCGGCGGCAGCGTGCTCTGGGCCGGCGCGGTCCGCGCGATCAGGAGCGCTGCTGCCCCAGCAAGAAGCGCACGAGCGGCTCGGCGTCGACCTTGGCGGTCGACACGAGCGCGTCGAGCAGCCGCTTGCCGATCTTCGCCAGCTCGAGGAGCTGCCCGATCCTCTCGTACTGCAGCTCGGCGCGCATCCGCGTCGGCGGGTCCGTCGCCGTCTTGCGGATGCGGTCGAGCTGGCGCAGCGCCTCCTCGAATGCGTCGATCGCGGCGATGACCTCGCTCTTCTCGCGCTCGTTGAAGACGCGGCTGATCATCCGCCAAAGCTGCACCTCGGACGTATAGAAATCCTTCCGCTCCCCTTGGATCCAGACCTTCCGTACCACACCCCACCGCGCGAGCTCCGAGAGGGTCATGCTCACCGCGCCGCTCGAGAGCTGCAGGGCGTCGCGCAGGTCCTCTGCGCTGAGCGGCTCGGGCGAC
>CALKVG010000536.1 GCA_937998045.1 uncultured Myxococcales bacterium | reverse complement strand
GCGCCGGGGGCTACGATGGCTCCCCCTGCCGTGCCCTCCGCTCCGCAGCCCGCCCCACCGCCGCCAGCGACGATTCCCGCCGCCGGCGGGGCGACGCCGACACCCTGAGCGCGCTCGGACGACGAGCACGGCGACGCGGCGTCAGCGGCTCGCGACCGCCTTCTGCGCGCTCGGTGGCAGTCCGCGCTCGGCGCGCCACTCGTCGTACCCGTGCATCAGATCCGTGGCCAGCGCGGTGGCGAGCTGGGTGTAGCCGGCGCGCGTCAGGTGAACACGGTCGCCGCGCGCGCGCGGCTCCGGCCCCACCGCCCACGCCGCCATGCTGCCCGGTCCACCCATCGCGGCCAGCTGATCGAAGAACGCGCAGCCGGCGGCCTCCGCCACCCGGCGCTGCATCGCCACGATCTCGACCACGCGGGGCCACGTCTTCCATTCCGTCTGCCCTTTGGGGCGCCGTGCCAGATCGGGCGGACCCAGAAGGAGACACGATGCGCCCGGGGCCGCCCGCGCAACCCGTTCCAGGAGCTCCGCCAGCCGGCGCTCGTAGTCCGCGTCCAGCAAACCCTGCTCGACGGCCTCGTTGGTGCCGTACGCGAGCACGACCAGGCCCGGCGCCGCGTGGCGCACTTGCTCGCCGAAGTGCTCCTCGCTCCAGCGCAGCGGCGTGAAGATCTGGGCGCCGTTGATGCCGAGGGTGTCGACGACGACGCCCGGCTCCGGCCGATCGAGCGTCAGCCCGAAAAGGCGAACGACCCCGTCACCGACCGGGCGCGCCTCGATCGTGTGAGTGCCGTCGGCGACGTCGAACCCGAAGAAGCCGGATCGCTCTTGCGGGGCCCTCGTCCCGACGCGCCCTGCGCCAACGCCGTCGACGAGGACGTCGAAGCTGCCGCCCTGCGGCTGCTCGAGATAGGCGACCTCGACGTGCGAGGCGGAGACCTTGACCTCTGTCCACGCACGTGCGCCCGCGCGCGAGGCCTCGACGGCGACGCCCAGCAGTCCGAACGCCCCGTCGCCCGCGAAGATCCCCTTCGAGGAGAACGTCACCTTCGCGGGCTCGAACTCCCGCGTCATTCCCCCGTGGACCCCCTCCTGGTAGTACCCCTTCCAGGGCCGACCGAGCGAGACGAAACCCCGACCGCCGTCGCCGAAGCGCGCCTGAAGCGCGTGCCGCAGGACGCCGGCGCCGATGTCGCTCGCCGTATGCGAGTCGCCGTACTGAAGAATCACGACGTCCCTTTGCGCCCGAGCCTCTTCGAGTCCGGCCAGCTGTTCGTACACGTGACCGAGGCGGTCCGTGTGCTCGAGATACGAAGGCCCCGCCGAGAGAGCCGAACCGGCGGGCACGGCGGCCGACAGCCCGGGCTGCGTCCCGTGAGGCGATCGATCGACGGCATCGGCCGCAGCGGCCTGCGTCGAGCGCGACGACGGAGTCGTCGTACCGACCTCGTCTCCCGGACCTTTGGGGCGCGCGGCCGTGCTCCCCCCGCAGCCAAGCAGTGCAGCGAGACCGGCCAGCGTCAGGATGCGCAACCGCACGTTAGTGGGATCGTGGCATAGGGCCCTTACCGGACGCAAATGAGCATCCCTTTGGGATACCGTCTGCACCGTGCAGCGCTTCGACGCCCGCAGGCGTTTTTTGCTCCGTTTGTCTTCTTTGCCTTGTTTGCCTTGCGTGCGGGTGGCCTTTGCGACGCTCTGGGTCGCCGGGCAGTCGGCGCTCATCCTCACGGCCGGGCTGAGGCCGGACCACGCGTTTGGTTTCCGGATGTTCGCGGAGGCGTCCACGATGGAGATCCGCCTCTCGAGGCAGGTCTTTGGCCAGGTGGCGGGTCCGGCGTCTTCCGGCCGAGCCGCCGGCGCGCTCGTCCCTGCGCCTCATGGCGACTGGAGCGCGCGCGACTCCAGCGGTCAGCTGCGCCACTTTGCCTGGCGCGACCGCGTGCGCGATCCCGTGCTGTCGTCGCTCGACGAGCGCGTCCTCGCTTCCTACGGTGCCGACGCGCAGCTCGCGCGGTTGCAGCGGGCGCTCGACGATGTCGCCGATCACGTGCCGGACGACGCGGAGACCGAGCGCCTGCACGCCGACGTCCTCGTCTGGAGAAACGGGCGGGATGCGAGCGCTCTCACGCTCGAGAGCCACGCCCGGCACAGGCCATGATCGCGGAGGCCGTTCGCCGCTGGCGCGACGAAATCGGCGACGTGTACCTCCTCGGTCTCGTGCGGGTCGCCCTCGGCCTGCTGCTCTGCGCGAACGCGCTGCGGGCGGCGACCGAGCTGCGAAAGGGCTTCTTCGGCGAAGTCTTCCACTGGCCCCTGCTCCCCGAGAGGCTGGTCCCGTCGTACTCGCTATATACGGGCATCGTCGCCGTCCAGATCCTCCTCTCCGTGCTCGTGGTGGCGGGCCACCTGGCGCGCCCGGCGCTCCTCGCCAGCGCGCTCCTCGGCACGTACGTGCTCTTCTGCGATCGCCTGCAGTTTCACCACAACCGCTGGGCGCTCTATTGCTACGCGGCGCTCCTCGCTCTGTCCCCGTGCGACCGATCGCTGTACGTCGCGGGGCCGCCCGCGAGCACACGCATCGGGCCCCTCTGGGCGGCGCGGCTGGCCCAGCTGCAGGTGTCGCTCATTTACATCGCCTCCGGCGGATCCAAGCTGCTCGATCCCGACTGGCGCGGGGGCCGCGTCCTCGCGGAGCGCCTCCACCTGTACGGATACCAGGCCCTCGCAGCGGGCGTTCCGGCCGAGGTCCTCGATTGGCTCTCGCAACCCGGGACGGCGAGCGCGCTGGCGAAGATGGCCATCGTCACGGAGCTGTCGATCGCCGTGGGGCTCTGGTCGACCCGGGCGCGGGTGGTCTCGCTGTGGTGGGGAGTGTGGTTTCATTTCGTCATCGAAGCGACCAGCCGCGTCGAGGGCTTCACGTGGCTCACGCTCGCCGTGTACGCCCTCTTCGTGACGCCCGACGTTCGAGCGCGAAAGGTCTTCTTCGACGGCTCGCGGACACGCGGACGCGTCCTGTCGCGCCTGGTCCTATGGCTCGACTGGTTCTCCCGCTTCGAGATCCGGCCGTGGGCCGTCGACGGCGTGCGCAGGGGGCACTCGATCGTGGTCGTGCGGAGGGACGGCACCCACGCGACCGGGGTGCGGGCGCTGGCGATGGTCGCGCGCTGCGTGCCGCTCCTCTTCCCCTTGTGGGCACCGCTGGCGCTGTGCGCGAGCTTCACCAAGGGCGGGGACGCGAACGTACGGGCCTAGGGTCCGGAGTCGCGCTCAGTTTGGGCCCGATACACGGGCGCTACCGCTGCCATTCGTCGCGCTGTACGACCGGCAGCTGCAGCGCGCGCTCCCGTTCCAGGTCGAGGTTCCCGACGTGGAGCGAGATGGGCGCCTGCACCCACTTGTAAATCGACTGGCCGAAAAGCCGCACGAATCGAGACGACCAGTCGTCCAGCTTGTCCCCAGGGAACTCGGGAAAGATCGCTCGGAGCGCTCGCGCGACCTCGTCCGGAGCCATTTTCTCTCCGGCATACAGAGCAAAGCACGCGTCCAGCACGGGGAAGGGCATGAGCTCCCGCTCGTCCTCCTGGTTCTCCGCGAGCTCCGCGGAGGCCGGCTTCAGGAGCGTGAGTCGAATCCCCTCGTATCGCGTCTTCTCGAACATCCAGTCGAGGAGATAATTGACGACGGTCTTCGGCACGTTGGCGATGACGGCGAGCGCCCCCTCGCCGTCCCCGCCTATCGTCACGTAGCCAACGGCCTTCTCGCTCATGTTGCTCGTCTGGAGGAAGAGCCCACCGGCGGAGTTGGCCCAGGTCCACATCCGCTCCGACCGGACGCGCGCCTGCACGTTCTGCCGGGCCAACGTCGTTATGACCTCGCCGGGCTGGAGCATCTTCTCGACCGCGGCGATCTCGCGCTCGAACACGTCGTCGATCGAGACGATCGCGAGCGGCGCGTCGAAGTCGCGAGCCGCCTGCTCGGCCGCGGCGCGCGTCTCCGCCGACGAGAAGCGCGTGGGCATGTAGAACGCGCGCAGGAGCTCGCGTGCTTTGTCCCTGCGCGCCTCGGGCGGGAGCGCGGCCCAGCGCCGGTCGATCCAGCGGCGCGCGATGGCGAGCACGAGAAGACTGTCGCGCCCGCCCGAGAGGGCGACGCCGATGGTCTTGAAGCAGCCCGTCTTTTCGAAGTAGTCGCCGACGCCGAGGGCGAGGGCGTCGAGCAACTCCTCGCAGAACGCATCGCGCGGCGGCGGCGGCTGCGTGGTCACCGGCAAGAAGAAGCTCCTGTTGGGCGGGACGGGGTACTCGAGGTTCTCGCGTCCACGGGTGGGAGCATCGACCCGGACGCGCGTGGGCCGCTTTGCCGACGAGGCTGCGGCCTCCTGATCCTCGCGCCAGGTCGTGTTCTCCGTGCGCAACCGACGGGTGCGATCGAGGTCGACCGTGACCGCCTGCGCGCCCTCCCGAAAGCGCTCCGCCGCGAGGAGCATGCGCCCGTTCTGGGCGATGTAGCCGCCCCCGTCGAAGACGAGCCCGTCGTTGGCGCCGACGAGGTTCACGTAAGCGAGCGTCACCTGCGAGTCCGCAGCGCGCGTCGCCACCATTTCGCGGCGCGTCTCCGCGATGCCGAGGCGGAAGGGCGACGCGCTGAGGTTCACGACGAGCTCCGCTCCGGCATGCGAGCGACGCCGCATGGGCCCGTCGGGCGACCAGATGTCCTCGCACACCTCGAGCGACACGACGCCGAAGTCGAGCTCGAACAAAAGGTCGCCGAACGGCACGCCCTCCACCGTGTCGACGAGGCCAGCCTCGCCGCGCGCGAGCGTCCGCGCCTCGTAGAAGACATTGTAGAGCGGGAGCTTCTCCTTCGGGACGAAGCCCCACACCCGCCCGGCGTGGACGAGCGCCGCGACGTTGTAGAGGTGTGCACCCCGCGCGACGACGAGCCCGATCGCGACGGCACACCCGAGAGACGCGCTCTCGCGAGCAAACCGGCGGAGCTCGGCCTGCTGCGCCTCGACGTAGGCCCGCCACTGGACGAGGTCCTCGGGGGGATAGCCGCCGATGACCTGCTCGGGCAGGCACACGACCGTCGCGTGGTCGTCCGCCGCGGCCCGCGTCAGCGCGATCGCGCGATCCACGTTGGATCGGGTCGCGCCGACGACGGAGTTTGCGTTGGCGAGGGCGACTCGGACGGGCCTCATGGGGGCACGTCCGAGAGTAGTACATCCGTGAGTTCTTGCCCCGGATGCGAGCCCTCGGGGGAACGACGCTCAGGGGAACGACGTGAAGAGGTCTCCCAGGTTGGGCTGATTGGCGGCGTCGTTGAGGAGGGGCGTGAGCCCGAAGACCTCCTGAACCGTGCGGACCATCGACGAGTGGTAGTACTTGGTCTTGCTCTCGTACCCGTTCCCTTTCGCGAGCGGCGAGAGGACGATCATCCCGATGGGAAACTCGCCGTTTTCGCTCTCATCCCACGTGATGAAGATGGCGCCGTTGTCCTTGTAGGCGTTCGACTGCATGATCATCGGGATCTGCTGCGATAGCCATTTGTCGCCGGTCGACATCTGGTCGCCGAGGAGGCAGCTGATGGTGCCACCGTGCATGTCGTCGCAGAGATTCGGCGTGATGAAGTTGTACTGAGCGACGTCGCCGCTGGTGAGGTCGGCGGAAAGGCTGGTGTACGGACGAAAGTTATCGGTCGTGCACCCGGCGGAAGTGACATCCGAGAAGAAGACGAAAGGAACGTGCTTCGCGGCGTAGTTCCCGGATGACGTGGTCGGGCAGCCGGTCCCGGATATGTCTTCCGCGTACTCGCGCCACTTCACGCCCTTTGCCTTGAGCATCGTCGCGAGGTGACCGGTCGACGCGGTGCTGTTGCTGGCACTGGGGTCGCAGTCGCAAGAGAACGTGTCGTTGTTGTCGGAGAAGGTGTCCGTGGCCGCCTCGAGCCAGATGTAGTTCGGCTCGCTCGGGTGGTCCTTCTTGGGATTGTCGTAGTAGTTTGAGCACCACGAAGCCTGCGGATTCGAAAGCAGCGAATTGATATAGGTAGCGCTGCTGTTCATGTAGATGTCCGTTGAAGCCGGTGGCGTGGCGGACTGCCAGTTGTGATTTTCCATCACGATGAGGAAGATCGTCTTGATATGACCGCCTCCGCCCCCGCTGCTGCTGCCGCTGGTCGAACCGCTGGAGCTGCCGCCGCTCGTAGATCCCGAACTTCCGCCGCTGCTCGACGTGCTGCCGCCACTTGCGCTCCCGCTGGTGCTTCCCCCGCTCGTGCTTCCGCTGCTCGTGCCGCTCCCGGAGCTAGCGGTGCCGCTGCTGCCGCCCGAGCTGCTCGTGCTCGAGCCGCTGCTGCCGCTGGAGCCGCTGCCGCTCGTCGAGCCGCCGCTGGTTGAGCCGCTACCGCTCGTCGAGCCGCTGCTGGTTGAGCCGCTACCGCTCGTCGAGCCGCTGGAGCCCGCCCCGCCGTCGTCGCCGGACGTGCTCGAGCTGCCGCTGCAGGCGCCGTTTAGCGCAAGCGCGCCGATGGCCGCGGGGCCGAAGACCGAGAAGAGGGAGAGAGTCTTTCGCATGCGCGCCTCTTTCCCTCGGCGGGCTGGATCGCACAAGGCTCACCCGCGTCTCGGCCGCCCTATCTCGAAACGAACAGCGACAGTTGTCACCTCGGCCATGCGGTCGGCGACTATTTGCTGGGAGTTTGCGAAGCCGTGACGACCCGTCGGCACGAACGGCACCAGCGTGATCTCGATGCGTCGGTTCTTCGCCTGGCCGTCGGGCGTCGCGTTCGACGCGACGGGGTCGTACGGGCCATACCCGGCCGCCGAGAGCGTGCCAGGATCCACCCCCTGCGTGACCAGGAGCTTGACGACGGCGATCGCCCGCGCGGCCGACAGCTCCCAATTGGTCGGGAAGTCCTTCTTCTTGTCCGTGGTGATGGGTTCGGCGTCGGTGTGACCGGCAACCTGGAATCGCTTGCCGCCGACCCCGCGCAGCGTCGTCGCGACCTCAGCCAGCGCGTCCTTGCCCGCAGGCTTGATGTCGGCCTCGCCTTTGTCGAAGAGGACGTCGTTTCGGAGTTGCAGAACGACGCGGCCGTGCCGGGTCGTGACCTTCAGGTGACCGGCATCGATCATCTTCTTGAACTTTGCTTGCAAGTCGTCGAGGAGCTTGCCGCGCTCCTGCGCCTCCTGCATGGCGCGCTTCGCCTCCTCGAGCTGCGCCTTCTGGTCGTCGGTGATGGCTTGCGACTGGGCCATACCGAGAGAGCTTTTCAGCTGCGTGATTTGCTGTTCGTCGCCTGCGAGCTGCTGCTGGAGCTGCGCCACTTGCTGCTTGGCGGAGTCCATTTCGCGCACCTTGCTGTCGTAGTCCGCGCGCGAGGGTCCACAGCCGATGCCGATCGCGGCGACGAGCGTCGCGAGGGCTGCCTTTCGGGAGCGGTCGTGCATGGAGCCCATCGTACCGCTTGGACGGCACGTCGGGCGCGCCGGAGGCTACTCCTCGGGGGCGACCTCGACCAGGTTCGGGGCGACGTTGATGACGTATGCGTTGTTGATCGAGCCCGTGATCGAGAACGTCGACATCACGCCGTCCCCATCGAGGTCGCCGTTGGCGGTGGCGGTGAAGTTGTCTCCCACCGCGGAGGAGCCCGACGTCGAGTAGCTGTACATGTAGTACTGCGGCTGATCGAGCGTGAACTTCAGGCACGCGAAGCCCGACCCACCCGCGTGGTCGACGTTCCAGTCGTCCGACGACGACTGGTACTTTCTCCCGGCGACTTGCCCGGCCGAGCTGGGAACACTGCTCGAGGCGCTCTTGCACAGCGTGCGCGAGAAGCCGGCGGTCGTTCCGGGCGAGAGCGTGGTACCCGCCATGTTCTCGTGCTCGTACGCGATCACCGCGGCGTTCGCGATGCGGCCGAGCGAGTTGCGCGCCTCGGCGGTCTTCGAATTCGCGACGTACTTGCGCACGCCGTAGGCAGCGAGGACGGAGAGAATCCCCACGATCGCGACGACGATCATGAGCTCTATCAATGTGAAGCCGCGATGGCGGGTCCCCCCTCCGCGCATCCCAGACCGTCCTCTCGGCAATACCTCTAAACCTAGCAATCGAAAGCCTCGCGCGTCCAGCGAGGGGGAGCGACTGGCATTGGGGCTCACTCACTCAGATACGCCAAAAAAGCTAAGGCGCGTAAGGGCCGGCCACACGCGGCCACCGGCCTTCGGGCCTCGCGCCCACGGCCCCCGGGGCAGAAGGTCAGGGGGCGCTCGGCGCGAGTCTAAAAGGTGTAGCGAATTCCGAGGCTTGCGTCCCACATGAGGGGCAGATCGCCGGGCGTCAGAACTCGGGAGAAGCCCTCGGCCAGCCGAGCGCCGGCACTGGCTGTCAGGGCGAAATGCCGATCGACCTGGTACCACTCGACCCCCAGCCGAGCGCCGAAGTCGGGATTGAGGCTCTCGGCGCTCCGATAGCCGAGAACGGCGAGGGTGTCGTGGGGCACCAAGGCCGTCAGAGCGCCTACCTCGCCCCTG
>CALKVG010000535.1 GCA_937998045.1 uncultured Myxococcales bacterium | reverse complement strand
GACGAGCGCGGATGCGTTCGTCGCGATCGAGGACCACATCGCGCGGAATCCGGACGTCGCGAAGATCGGGAAGGTGTTCGTCTTCAAGCTGACGAATCCGGAGAGCGCGTGGACGATTGACCTGAAGAATCCGCCGGGGAGCGTGAAATCGGGGGCGGGAGCAGCGGATACGACGCTCGAGCTGCTCGAGGCAGACTTCATGGCGATGACGAGCGGGAAGGCCGACCCGATGAAGCTGTACATGGCCGGCAAGCTGAAGATCACGGGTGACGTGATGGCGTCGCAGAAGCTCGGGTTCCTGCAGAAGATGGATCCGAAGCAGGCACTGGAGGCGATCCAGAAGAAGCGGGGGGCGGGGGCGGGCTCGACCGCGACCTCGACCGCGACCGCGACCGCGACCTCGACCGCGACCTCGACTCAGGCGAAGGCGGCGGCGGTGTTCAAGGCGTTGGCGGAGAGGCGTGCGAAGAATCCGGGGCTGGCCGGGGAAGTGCGCGCGTTGGTGCAGTTCGACGTGACCGGGCCGGATGCGAGCTGGGTGGTCGATCTGACCGGCGCGGGAGCGGTGCGCGAGGGGACGGACGCGAAGGCGACGGCGCACCTGCGGATCGCGGACGCGGACCTGATCGCGCTGTGCAAGGACCCGCAAGCGGCGCGCGCCCTGTACCAGCGCGGCGCGCTTCGCGTGGACGGGGACGTGCGCGTGGCGCAGAAGCTCGCCTTCCTGAAGGACCTGGTCTGACGACTTTCGCAGCAAGACCTCGCCGGACAAGACACCACGCATTGCAGAGGAAGCCATGGGTCGACAAGTGAACGTGATCGGCGTCGGGATGACGAAGTTCGCCAAGCCCGGCCAGAGCGAGGACTACCACGTGATGGCGAGCAAGGCGGCGAAGGCTGCCCTGGAGGACGCGAAGATTCCATACGATGCCGTCGAGCAGGCGTTCGCCGGGTACGTGTACGGCGACAGCACGTGCGGGCAGCGCGCCATCTACGAGGTGGGGCTGACCGGGATCCCCGTCTTCAACGTGAACAACAACTGCTCGACGGGGTCGAGCGCGATCATGCTGGGCAAGCAGGCGGTCGAGGGAGGGGCGGCCGAGTGCGTCCTGGTCGTGGGCTTCGAGAAGATGGAGAAGGGCGCGCTCGGGTCGAAGTACAGCGACCGCGAGAGCCCCATTTCCAAGCACGCGCAGGTGATGGTGGACGTGCAGGGCTTCGGGCAGGCGCCGCCGACGGCGCAGATGTTCGGCGGCGCGGGGCGCGAGTACCGCTGGAAGTACGGGACCAAGCGGGAGACCTTCGCGAAGGTGAGCGAGAAAGCGCGCAAGCACGCGCACGCGAACCCGTTCGCGATCTTCAACCAGCTCCTCTCGGTGGAAGAAGTGATGGCCAGCGAGGAGGTGTTCGACCCGCTGACGCGTTACCAGTGTTGCCCGCCGACCTGCGGCGCGGCGGCGGCCATCCTGTGTTCCGACGATTTCGCCAAGCGCCATGGCCACACGGCCCCGGTATGGATCGCCGCGCAGGCGATGACGACCGATTACGCGACGAGCTTCGAGAAGAGCATGATCAAGATGGTCGGCTACGACATGACCGTCGGGGCGGCCAAGAAGGTGTACGACCAGGCGGGGCTCGGACCGGGGGACGTGCAGGTGTGCGAGCTGCACGATTGCTTCACGGCGAACGAGATTCTCACGTACGAGGGGCTCGGCTTCTGCAAGGAAGGCGAGGCGGAGAAGTTCATCTGGGAGGGGCGGAACACGTACGGAGGAAAGGTCGTGACCAATCCGTCCGGCGGTCTCCTCTCCAAGGGGCATCCCCTCGGCGCCACGGGCGTGGCGCAGTGCGCGGAGCTCGTGTGGCAGCTGCGCGGCCAGGCTGACAAGCGCCAGGTGCCGGGCGCGCGGGTCGCGCTGCAGCACAACCTCGGCCTCGGCGGCGCGTGCGTCGTCACGATGTACCGCCGGGATTAGCTTAGCCAAGCTAGAGCGGCTCCCCAAAGTAGCCAAAGACTCCCGACGGTCGGGCGAGCCGTGCCCCTCGCTCGACAACGGCGGGCACGCAAGGTCTCACGGGCCCTGTCCCCGGACAGCGAGGAACGGTCCCAGGACAGACCGGTGGGTGACACCTTGTCCGGCGCGAGCGCCCCCCCGAAAACACCGGGTTCGTTGCCATGCGAACGATCTGGCTCTTTTCAGGGGGGGTCGTGCTGACCGAGGAGAGACTTGCCCGACCAGCCGAAGCGTTGGCATGTGAGCTGCTCGGGAGGCGGCCGACAGGTCCTCGCATGAATGCACACTTCTTCTCGACCAAACGGGCGCACTACGCCGTGCTTCACATCTTGCGTAGGCCGCTCAAGTCGTTCGGGCTGACGTCGGCCCGCTACGACCTGCTCCACGTCCTTTTCGGCGATGGCGGCCAAAAATCCCGCGGGTGGACCGTCAGGCAAAGCGAGGTTTGCCGCAATCTCGGGGTGTGCAAGTCGGTCGTTAGCCGGATGCTCAAGTCGCTCGAGAAGCTCGGCCTGGTCGCACGCAGGGGCGTTTCGGTGGACAAGCGCCTGAAGTTCGTTCAGCTGACCGAGCGCGGGCTCAACTGCGTGCGCGAGACGCGTCAGTGTTTGGAGCGCGCGGCGCGGCGTCTCTTGCGTATCGTGGTTTGCATCGGGATGAGGCGCGACCGAGCCGCGATCTTCGGCCACATGTGCGACTTCGAATCGTACTTGCGCATGATTCGACATCACTATGGGGACACCGCGGCGCTCCTGTATCGGTGGCACCCGGACGACTAGGGCTCCCGAGTCAAAGATTCCCACTGGGGTTCCTGACTCGGGACACTCCCGCGCGCGCGAGCAACGCTTCCACTGGACAGACGGCGTGAACGGGCGGCGGTTTGCCGGGTATCCCGGTTCACGCAGGCCCGCGAGCGCCGGCATTTCGAGACCCCTGTCGTGGAGCCCGACCGGTCGGCACGTTGGGTGCTCTAAGGCGACGCGCGTCACTATGACCCCCCCTTAGGAGGTACTCGGTCATGTTTTCCCGATCGATTGTTGCCCTTGGAGTTGCTCTGGCCGCCGCGCTCACCGCGTATGAAGGTGTCACACTGGCTGACGACGCACCAAGTACCGACGACTACGGGCCGTCCCCAACGGACGTGTCCGCGCACCCGACGCACACCCTCACGATCGACCCCGGCAGCATGGCGCTCGGTATCGTGAAGGTGGAATACGAAAGCGCGATCTCCAGCTGGAGTTCGGTGTACGTGGCGCCCTCGGTGCTCGCCTTCAAGTCGCCTCTCCTCTCGGAGCCGCAAGACAGCAGCCTCGTGGCCGCCGGGGTCGACACGGGCGTGCGCTTCTTCTTCACCGGTCGCGCTCCCGAGGGCGTGTGGATCGGCCCCCAGGTGGGCCTCGCGTACGTTCAGGGGAGCGTGAACGGCGAGCAGGCGAGCGCAGTCGGTTACGACTGCGCCGCGCTCTTCGGGGGGACGGTGCTCGTCGCCAACGTGGTCGACGTTTCCGCCGGGCTGGGAGTGGCTTACGTGAACGAGCAGGTGGCCGTCGGCGATACGAACGTGGGGGTGAGCGGGCTGACGCCGGCGCTGCGCCTCGCGCTCGGCGTCGCGTTCTGATCGACTCGGAGCGAGAGAATGCCGGAGAGGGCGGTGTTGTGGGCGTGCTACCTGCACGGCCGCTGATCGACGAGCGCTCACCGGACTTCGACGCGCGCCGTCGTGAGGACGTAGCCCTGGAGCCGCTGCCAGCGCACTTCGATCGCGAAGCGCGTCGGCTCGGGGAGATGGTCGCGGACCTCGGCGGTCCCGTCGGGACGGGGGGAGACGGCGACCTCCTTGAAGCCGACGAAGCGACGCACGAACGGGTCGATCGCCTTGTAGATCGACTCCTTGGCGGAGAATCGCAGGAGGACCTCGCGGTCGCGCGCTGCGGGGGAGAACCCGGCGACCTCGACGAGCTCGTCGTCGGTCAGGACCTTCGACGAGATGTCCAGTGTGCGCTCGCCCTCGCGCTCGATGTCGACGCCGACGCGCGCGGTCGACTCTCGCGCGACGAGGGCCACCGCGATCGTCTCCTTGTGGCTGATCGACCCGGACACGCCCGCGGGCAGCACGGGCGCTCCCCGGTCGTCGACGAGGACCGAGGGGACGTCCAGCATGCACCGCTCCAGCGCGAGGCGCATGGCGACTCGCCCGCCGACCCACGTTCTCCTGCGCACGGCGGACATCCGCGCGGCGAGAGCGCGCTCTTCGGGGCGTAGCGACGGGTGCGCCAGGACGTCCGCGCCCTCGCTCGCGGGCGGCAGGTGCATGCCGAGGCAGAGGCCGTGCTCGACCGAGAGCTCGAAGGCGATGCGGTGCTGCATGGCTCCCCGCCCTATCGTGCCACGCGGGCGCCGTATCGTGCCACGCGGGCGCCGTATCGTGCCACGCGGGCGCCGTATCGTGCCACGCGGGCGCCAGTCGTGATACGAGCGGACGGATGCAGCACGTACATGCCGTGATCCTCGCCGGCGGCTCGGGCACGCGGTTCTGGCCGGCGTCGCGCCTGCGCTCGCCGAAGCAGCTCTTGCCGCTCGCCGGGCGCCCGGGGGAGGCGCTGATCGCCGCCACGGTACGTCGCCTCGAGCCGCTCGTGATGCCCGACCGCGTGTGGATCGCGACCGGCAAGTCGCTGGCGGAAGCGACCGCCGCCGCGCTGCCGCGCGTACCGCGCGCCCAGATCCTGGCCGAGCCGGTGGCGCGCAACACGGCGCCCCCCATCGGCTGGGCCGCGGCTGTCATCGCCCGCCGCGATCCCGAGGCCATCGTCGCCGTCCTCCCGGCGGACCACTTCATCGCGGACGAGCCGGCGTTCCGCCGCATCGTCGAGCGGGCGCTCCGCGCCGCCGACGAGGGCTGGCTGGCGACGATCGGCATCGTGCCGACGCGGCCGGAGATAGGCTACGGCTACATCGAGGTGGGGGAAGCGCTGGGCGAGGGGGCGAACGCCGTCGCCCGCTTCGTCGAGAAGCCCGACCGCGAGCGCGCGAAGCAGTTCGTGGCGGGAGGACGTCACCTATGGAACGCGGGGATGTTCTTCTTCCGCGCCGGGGTGATGCGCGCCGCGATCGCCAGGCACCTGCCCGCGCTCGCGGCGGGACTCGATCGCCTCGACGCCGCGGCCGCCGCGGGCGACGAGGAGCGCGCCCTCGCCGACGTGTTCCCCTCGCTGCCGTCCGTCTCGATCGACCACGGCGTCATGGAGAAGGCCGATCGGATCGCGGTCGTTCCGGGGAGCTTCGGCTGGAACGACGTCGGCAGCTGGGAGGTGGCCTGGGAGCTCGCGCCGCGCGACGCGCAGGGCAACGCGCTTCCGGAGGGCACGGTGGCCGTCGACGCGGCGAACAACCTGGTGGTCGACCTCACGCGCGGAGAGCCGCGGAGGCGCTTCGCGCTCCTCGGCGTGAACGACCTGGTCGTCGTCGAGACCGACGACGCGGTGCTCGTCATTCCGCGCGATCGGGCGCAGGACGTGCGCATGGTGGTCGACGCCCTCAAGCAGCGCGGCGAGACGGACAAGCTCTGACCGCCCCCGCGACCCCGATGGGTGGGTCCCATCCAACCGGTGCTCGGCGGCCTGGCCATCGGTGGGGAATGCCCTATTATCAGACGTATGATCAGGAACGAGCCGCGGCGCGTTCTCCCTGCCTGCGCGGCGCTCGTCGTCGCGGCTGTGGCGGGATGCCACGGTCCGCCGCCTCTGCCCCAGGGCTACCAGGGCATCGTCGAGTACGACGACCGGGTGCTGGCGTTCGAGGTGCCGGGGCGCGTCGCGAGCGTACCGGTCAAGCGGGGCGACCTGGTGACGACCGGTCAGGTCCTCGCGCAGCTGGACGACACGCTGCAGAAGCTGACGGTCGAGTCGCGCCAGAAGGATCAGGCGGCGGCGGAGTCGGACCTCGCGCTGCTCGAAGCGGGGACGCGGAAGGAGGACGTCGCCTCGGCGGCGGACGAGGTGCGCGCCGCCGCGGCGAGCGAGGACCTCGCGCACAAATCGGCCGACCGCGTGCGGGCGCTCTTCGCGCAGGGCGCACTTCCCCAGTCGGAGGTCGACAAGGCGAACGCGGACCTCGATCACTCGGTCGCCGAGCGACGCTCGCTCGATCAGCGCCTCCAGGCGATGCGGCGCGGGTCGCGGCCGGAGGAGATCGCGCGCTCGCGCGCGCGCGTCGATCAGGCGCGGTCCCAGCTCGCGCTCGAGCAGGAGCGCCTCGTGCGCTACGCGCTCCGGGCGAACGCCCCGGGCGAGGTGACCGACGTCGAGGTCAAGGCGGGCGAGATGGCGACCGTCGGGACGAGCGCGGTCACGCTCGCCGATACGAACCACCCGTATGTCGACGTCTTCGTGCCAGAGGGGGAGCTCGGCGCGATCCGCGCCGGAGCGAGAGCGAGCGTCCGGGTGGACTCGTCGACGGCGCCGTTGGGCGCCTCCGTCGAATACGTCGCGCCGGAGACCGAGTTCACTCCGAAGTTCCTCTTCAGCCCGCGCGAGCGGCCGAACATCGTCGTGCGCGTGCGCGTGCGCGTCGACGACCCCGAGCGGCGCCTGCACGCGGGTGTGCCTGCCTTCGCGCGGATCGAGCCATGAGCGCGTCCGTCCCGGTCGCGACCGGCGACGGCCCCATCATCCATACCGAGCACCTGTCGCGCAGCTTCGGCGCCCTCGTCGCAGTGCGCGACGTCTCGCTGGACGTACGCCGCGGCGAGATCTTCGGGATCCTCGGGCCGAACGGCGCCGGCAAATCGACGACGATCCGCATGCTCTGTGGGATCCTCGATCCGACCGGCGGGCGAGGCACCGTCGTGGGCTTCGACGTCGCGCGCGAGGCGGAGCGGATCAAGGAGCGCATCGGGTACATGACCCAGCGCTTCAGCCTCTACGAGGACCTCACCGTCGTCGAGAACATCGAGTTTTACGCGGGCATCTACGGGGTGGCGCTGGGGCGTCGCCGAGCTCGGGTCGATGCAGTGCTCGAACGCAGCGGCCTCACCGCGCGACGTCGGCAGCTCGCCGGGACTCTCTCCGGCGGGTGGAAGCAGCGCGTGGCCCTCGCGTGCGCGACCATCCACGAGCCGCCGCTGCTCTTTCTGGACGAACCGACCGCAGGGGTCGACCCCGTCAGCCGGCGCGAGTTCTGGGAGCGCATCCACGAGCTCGCGTCCGCCGGTACGACCGCCGTGCTGACGACCCACTACATGGACGAGGCCGAGCGCTGCCATCGCCTGGCGTTCATCTTCGGCGGATCGCTCCTCGACGTCGGCACCCCCGACGAGATCGTCGAACGCCGCGCGCTGCGCGTCGCGGAGCTCGAGGTCGACCGCGCCCGCGAGGCCGCCGACGTGCTGCGCACGATGCCGTCGGTCGAGGAGGTCGCCCACTACGGCCACGTGCTGCGCGTGGCGACGCGAGGGGGCGTCGACCCGGTGGCGTTGGCGCGCGAGACGCTCGCCTCGCGCGACATTGCGGTGCGCAGCGCCCGCGCGACGCGCGCCACGGTCGAGGACGCGTTCGTCGCGATGGTCCGGAGCGACGGACTAGGAGGAGAAGCCCGATGAAGCTGACGCTGCGCCCGCTGGTCATCGCCCGCAAGGAGCTGCTCCAGCTCCGCCGCGACCGCCTGACGCTCGGCATGATGGCCGTGCAGCCCGTCGTGATGCTCCTTCTCTTCGGGTACGCCATCAACACGGACGTGCGGCACATCCCGACGGTGGTCTACGACCAGGACCACACCGCGGAGTCGCGCGATCTGGCGCGCCGGATGGAGGCGACGGGCTTCTACGACGTCGTGTCGCACGTCGAGAGCTACGACGAGATCGACCGCGCGCTCCGCTCCGGCAGCGCGCGGACCGCGCTCGTCGTACCGCCGCGCTACGGGGACGACATCGCGCGCGGCGCGACGGGGCACGTGCAGCTCATCGTCGACGGCTCGGATCCCCAGATCGTCGCCAGCGCGCAGGACACCGCCGTGTCGCTCGTGTCCGCGCGCGCGCAGGACATCGAGGTCCAGCGCATCGAACGGGCCGGGGGGCGCTCCGCGCCCGCGCCGATCGAGCTCCTGCCCAGCGTTCGCTACAACCCCGACCTGCGCACGGCGGTGTACATCGTACCGGGTCTCATCGGCGTCATCCTGACCATGACGATGGTCATGCTCACGTCGATGGCGCTCGCGAGGGAACGCGAGCTGTCTCTTATACACATCTGACGCTGCCGACGATCTTACGCGTGTA
>CALKVG010000534.1 GCA_937998045.1 uncultured Myxococcales bacterium | reverse complement strand
TGATCGTCATCCCGGTCTACGCGTTTCTCTTTTTGCCGGCGGTGATGGCGCTGGGGGGGGTCGAGTCAGGGGTCGAGGGCATGGCCCATCGCCTCATCGACAGCGGAGGCAAGAGCGTCGGAACGCTCGAGGAGATCGCGACGGGCGTCAGCGTCGGCGCATTGAGCGCTGGAACCGGGCACGTCCTTACCGAGCTCGCGACCCCAGCCGCGACACACGCCGCCGCGACGCTCGCCAAGGAAGCTCCACGGTGTTTCGCCGCCGGAACGTTGGTGGCCGCCTCCGAGGGCCTCCGGCCCATCGAGACCATCGGCGTCGGGGACACGGTCTGGTCGCGGGACGAGGAGACTGGCGAGACAGCGCTGCGGTCGGTAGCTAGGGTCTTCGTCACGCCCGACGCGAAGCTCGTCGAGATCGCGGTCCAGGCATTGACCGGCGCCGAGGAAACGCTGAGCGCAACGCGCGAGCACCCCTTCTGGGTCAAGGCTCGAGGTTGGGTCGCTGCGCATGCGCTCCAGCCCGGCGATGAGTTGGCGAGCCTTTCGGGGCGGCTTCTGACCGTGGCGCACGTGCGGGCAGTTCCGGATCGAGAGACGGTGTATAATTTGGAGGTCGCCGAGTTTCATACGTACTTCGTCGGCGAGGTCGGAGCATGGGTTCACAACGCGTGCACAGGAACGGCTCGGGCTCCGCGAAACGCGCATCTGGCTGGGAAGACGCATCCCGTCACCGGCGTACCTTTTGATAAGGCAGGTTATCCAGATTTCAAGGCCGCCGGAGTTGTACGGGCAGAAGTAAAAATTACTCCGACGGGAAGCAGAGCCGGCGACTTTCGTGCTGCGAATAGAGAAGCCGGTTTCTCAGAAACGCCGGACGACTTTACGTGGCATCATCACCAGGACGGCACGACAATGCAGCTCGTACCCGAGGACGTTCACGCCAAGACGGGCCACACGGGCGGCTTTTCAATCACGAGGACGAGCAATGGTGAAGATTGAACGCGCAGGCGCGCAGCTCGCTGACCGAGAGATCGAAAGACTAGAGCAACAGCTAGGTGTGAAGCTTCCCGACGGGTACAAGCGCTTTCTTATGGCGAATAATGGGGGCAGGCCGAGGCCGGATACCATTGATGTCGAGGGCCTGCCGGGAAGTCCAACAGATATCAAAATATTTCTTGGATTGGGTCGGCAGATCGAAACCAGCAACATCGACTGGCACCTCAACCTTCCAGCAAATCGTCTCCCTAAGCATTTGTTGCCAATTGCGTCGGATTCGGGGGGAAACCTATTTTGCATACGGGTGCATGGCGCGGAATACGGGAGTGTGATCTACGCGGACTTTCGCGAAGAGGTGGCGATATACGATGTGGCCCGCAGCTTCGATGAATTTTTGGAAAAAATTCGGAACCTCCAGCCTTAGGTTTGGCTTCAGGTCCGAGTCGCGCTTCAGGTCCGAGTCGCGGTCGCCGGTTGCGATCCTGCGCGCGCGGAGGTTCGGCGACGAACTTGTGCTCTCGAAACCCGTTCGGTCACTCAAATTGGACGACGGTTTGAGCCTGATACCTACTTCGTCCGCGACGGTCGAGGCGTGGGTTCACCATGGTACGAATAGATCGAGGTCTCCGCATCAGTGCGCCGCGCGCGCAACAGTGCGGAGCCGCGCTGAGTTGGTCCCGTTCAATGAAAGACTCGGAGGATACGCAATGAAGGCAAATATTCCGTGCTTGCTCGGCGCCTGTGCCGCATCGAGTGGATGTTTCGGTGCCGACGCGCTTCGGCAGGCCTCGTCCGGATATGTCGGCTGCGATCCGAGCGAGATCGAAATCACGAACGACCAGGCGGGCTTCAATCAGCGCTCTTGGGACGCAAGCTGCCACGGGCACACTTACCATTGTTCTGGTGTCAGCCGTGTTGGCATATCGTGTACGGAGGATCGCGCAACGGCGGTCGCGGCCTCACCGAGCGTGGTCGCGTCGGTCGCGCCCCCGACCCGTCCTGGACCGCAGCCTTCCCCGCATGAGTGGCAGCGCTTTTCGTCCAAAGATTGCTGGGGGGCCTTTCTGCTTCCTGGTAGCCCAAAGGAGGAGCGGCGGACTGTAAAGACTAAGTTGGGAGTCGTTACGAATTACGTCGCTACCGTTGCGCTGAAAGACGGTGCAGTCGTAGTAAGCTGCGGAACGCTTCCACCTCAGGCGTCACCAGACCCCACTGAGGGATTCGACCGCGCGCGAGATGCGATGCTGGAGGAGCTTGGCGCAACCTTCGAGTACGAAGAGGAGGTCGACTTTGCGGACAAGAAGGGTCGCGATGTCCGTTTCAGCGTCGGTACAAATCGCGGTCGGATGCGGCTCTTGCGCCAAGGCCGACGTGCCATGACCTTGCTCATGGTCCCGACGACAGCGTTTCCGAATCCGGAGATACGCGCGTTCTTCGAAGCCGTTACGTCCGTGAACAGTTCGAGGACGCCAGACACAGCGGAGGCCGATGGCGGGCGATGAGCAAGAAGGGCAGATTCCGCACCTCCTGCCGGAACGTCATTGGAACTGCAGGACCGCTTGCGCCACGCCTGGCTTGCCACCGTTGGTGCCGTCACCACCTTGCCCACCATTCGCGAGCGGTCCCGCCGGGGCGCCGAGCGTGATGTTCGAGAGCGTCGGTGCGGTCGGTGTGCTCGTGCCGTTGATCGTCGGCGCCGTGCTTATCCACACGACGCCCGCGGAAAGACCGCCAGCGCCGCCACCGCCGCCGCCGCCGTTGCCACCCGGTCCGCCGTTACCGCCCGGACAAGCCGTGCCGAAACCGTTGCCATGAATCCCGCGAGCCTGTCCGGGTTGCCCCGCAGTGCCGGTGCCCCCCCTTCCAGCGCTCCCGGCTTGCAGAGTGCAGGTCTCCAAGTCGACCGACGACTGAAATGCCAACACGGCGATGCTCGACCCGCCGCCAGTCCCAGCCGCACCGCCCGCTCCGCCGCAACCTCCAGCACCGCCGCCGCCTCCGCCGCCAGTTGGATCCAGCGGTTCTCCAGATAACGCTTTGTCCCCTTGCGGCC
>CALKVG010000533.1 GCA_937998045.1 uncultured Myxococcales bacterium | reverse complement strand
AGCGTCAGATGTGTATAAGAGACAGCGCGCTGCCCGTCGTCGGGGCGAGCGGCGCGGCCTCCTGCGCCGGCGACATCGTGCTCACGACGACCGGCGGCGACGCGTCGCTCGGGGACGAGGGCTACGACCTCAGCGTCACCGAAGATCAGGTGCGCATCTCCGCCTACCAACCGGCCGGGGCTTTTCGCGCGCTGCAGACGCTCCGTCAGCTGCTGCCGCCGGCCATCGAGGGCCCGTCCGCCTCCGCCGGCCCATGGGGCATCGCGACGGGGACAATCCACGATACCCCGCGCTTCGCCTGGCGCGGCACTATGCTCGACGTGGCGCGTCACTTCTTCGGAGTGACCGACGTCGAGACGTACATCGACCTCCTCGCCTACTACAAGATCAACACGTTTCACCTGCACCTGTCGGACGACCAGGGGTGGCGCATCGTCATAAACTCGTGGCCGAACCTCGCGACGTACGGCGGCAGCACGGAGGTCGGCGGCGGCTCCGGCGGCTACTACACGCAGACCGACTACTCGTCGATCGTCGCGTACGCGCAGGCGCGCTACATAACGGTCGTCCCGGAGATCGACATGCCCGGGCACACGACCGCGGCGCTGGCGTCGTACGCGAGCCTGAACTGCAACGGGGTCGCGCCTCCCCTCGACACGGTCGCCGGCGTCGCTGGAAGCTCGCTCTGCGTGAGCGCGAGCACGACGTACACCTTCCTCGGCGACGTCGTCCGAGAAGTCGCCGGGCTCTCGCCCGGTCCGTACTTCCACGTGGGCGGCGACGAGGCGACGAACACGTCCGCGGCCGACTTCCAGACGTTCTTCGGTCAGGTCGAGCCGTTCGTCCAGTCGGCCGGCAAGCAGATGGTCGGCTGGGACGCCGTCGGGCAGCTCACGAGCCTTCCAGCGGGGACCATCGTGCAGTTCTGGGCGCCGGCCGACGCGGGATACGTGATGTCCGCGCTGGGCCAGAACGCCAAGGTTCTCATGTCGCCTGCGAGCCTCGCGTACATGGACCAGAAGTACGATGCGACGACGACGCTGGGGCTGAACTGGGCGGGCTATATCGACGAGCAGAAGGCGTACTCGTGGGACCCCGCGACGATGCTGAGCGGCGTGACCGACGCGCAGCTAGTCGGGCTGGAGGCCCCGCTCTGGTCGGAGACGCTCGTGACGCTCGCGGACGTCGAGTACATGGCGTTCCCCAGGATCGCCGGATACGCCGAGATCGGGTGGTCTCCCTCGACGGGGAGAACCTGGGACGAGTACAAGGCGCGCCTGGGTTCCCAGGGCCCGCGCCTGCGCGCGCTCGGCGTGCACTATCACACGTCGACGCTCGTTCCCTGGCAGTGATTCACTCCGCGGCCGAGTCCCAGCCGCTTGTCTGTGCCAGGCTGCTCATCGTGACATTGTAATCCATGAGCGCGTACAGGTGCTGCACCCGCGCGTTGCCGTACGCTCTCAGCGGCTCGAGCAAGGCGCGCTCGTCCCACGTGCCGAGGTCGATGTGATCCGACGCGATCGAGATCCACTCCTTGGCCAGGTGTTCGGCCTTGTCCCACGTCTCCTCGCGGCCCTTGGCTTCGACCGCGTCGGCGTAAGCCTTCTCGACCTCGACGGTGGCGGTGCCGAGCGCCAGCCGTTCGAGCGAGCGCGACTCGGCGAGCTGGGCCTCGGACTGCCTCATTCGCGCGGCCTGGGGCAAGAGGTCGAGGCTCCAGCGCAGTCCGAGCGCGAAGTAGTAGTAGAAGTGGTTGAAGCCGTCGCTCGCCCAGAGGTTTTGCTGCTGCGCCGCGCTCGGCGTCGACACGAAATCGGCGCCCAGGTTCAGCGCAACGTCGGGGAAGAGCCTCGCGCGCGCGAGATCGACCGTGGCGCCGCGCGCGACGATGCCCGCGCGCGCCATGTTCACGTCGGGCCGCAGGATCCGCGCCGCCTCGATGTACTGCGCCAGGGACACGAGCGGTCGCTCGGGCCTCTTGAGCGGTTCGTCGACGATGTCGAAGCCGGTCTGCACGCCCGTCAGGAATCGGAGCGCCGAGATCGCGTACGCCTCGCCCTTGGGCACCTGGAGCGACTGCGCGGTGATCTCTTGCTTGTAGGCCTCGAGCCGCAGTCGGTCGACCTCGTTCACGTTCGGGTCCCCGCGCGCGATCTTCTCTTTGATCCCCTGGATCCCCTTGTCCAGCCGATCCATCGCGTCGGAGGCGACGTATTTCACGTCGCGCGCGAGCCCCAGGCCGAAGTACGCGCGACGGACGTCCATGCGCGTCTGCTGGCGCGCCTTCTCCATGTCCCATTCCGAGAGGCGGACGTTTGCCTCGGCCACGCGCAGCCCCGCGTCGATCTTGCCGAACGTGTAGACCGGCAGCGAGCCGTTGATCCCGAACTGCAGGAACGGCTCGAGGCCGGGCAGCGTGTTGATGTTGCGGTTGTTGAGCGTGCTCAGCGGATAGATGACGGTGCCGAGGAGCGAGGGCGCGACGCCGAACGCCGAGGACGCCGACCACCCCTGGAACCAGGGCAGCCAACGCGCCTCCTCGAGCTGAGCGTGCGTGAACGCCAGCCGAGCGCGCGCCGCCCACAGGTTGGGAAAGTTGCGGTCCGCGAGCGCGAGGCACTCGGCCAGCGTGTACGCGTGGGGCCGGATCGTGGCGGGCGCCTCGGGCGCCTCGTGCGCCGCCGACGGCTCGTCGAGGTCGTCGGCCTGCGCGCGCGCGAAGGACGGGACGAGCACCGTCAGCCCGAAGGCAAGCAGAGACAAGGGTACGCCTCGCATCCGTCCAGCTCGCGACGTATACCGCGAGTCGTGCCCGTTTACTCGTCGTCTTTGCGGCGCCGGAGGAGGCGGCGAAAGTTCGACCGATCGAGGCCCGCCCGGCGAGCGGCCTCGGACATGTTTCCACCGGTCCGACGCAGGAGCTCGCCCGTGTACGTCTCGTCGAAAGACGAGAGGAGGCGGCGCTTGGCATCCGCGTAGGGCAGCTCGGCGAGGCCGCCGAAGAGGTTGTGCGGCGCCTCGAGCACCCGCTCGGAGATGCGCTCGGCCGTCGGCAAAGACGGGGGCATCATCGCGCCGACCCCCGGCATAGTCCCCGAGTCGCGGAACGACGGCAGCTGGCGGGCGAAGGGCAGGTCCGCGGCGTTGATGACGTCCTTCTGCGAGAGCACCACCGCGTGCTCTATCGCGTGTTCGAGCTCGCGGACGTTGCCCGGCCAGTCGTAGTCGCGCAGCGCGCGCACGGCGTCGGACGAGAGGCGCTTCTGCTCGCGCTGCATGCTGCGCGCGAACTTCTGCAGGTAGTGG
>CALKVG010000532.1 GCA_937998045.1 uncultured Myxococcales bacterium | reverse complement strand
CCTTGAGGTCGCGCTCGCCACAGGTTCAGCGCCGCGCGCGCTCGCGGCTCGCTGCTTCCCTGGAGGCATTCCCCGGCGTGCGCCAGCGCCGCCCGCGCTGACTCGATGGACCTCTCGCGCGCTTCGAGCGCCGCCAGCGCGCCGAGCACGAAGGCCTCGTTGGGTTTGTCGCGGCACTCGCGTAGCAGCGTCAACGAACGCGCGTAGGTCGAACGGGCGGCCTCGAGGTCTCCCAGCTCGGCGAGCAGGACGCCGCAGTGGCTCAGGAGCGTCCCTTCCCCCCGGCGATTCCCCGCCTCTCGGTGGCTCGCCAGCGCCCGCTCGTAGCAGGCGCGGGCCTCCTCCACGCGATCGCTCTCGTGGGCCACGGAAGCCGCGAGCCCCAGCACCTCGCCCTGCAGCCGGGAGTTCCCCGATTGCTGGCTCAGCGCAAGCGCGCGGTCGCAAAGCATCCGCGCCTCTCCGAGTCGACCGGCGTCGTGGGCGACCACGGCCAGGTTGCCCACGTCGACGGCCTCGAAGCGTAAGTCCCCGGTCTCCCGGTGCACGGCGATGGCACGCTCGAGCGTCGACCACGCGGTCTCCAGGTCACCGTCCAGTGCGATCGCACTCCCGAGGAGGCCGAGCGCGCGTCCCTCCTCGCGCCTCTGCGACGTCTCGCGATCGACGGCGCACGCCTGCTCCGCCAGGCCGCGCCCCTCCGCCAGACGCCCCTGCATCAGCGCGAGCGCCGCGAGGTTTCGCAGCACGTGCCCGACGGTGTCCCGGGAGCCGCTCGACGACGCCAGCGTGAGCGCTGCTTGTGCGTCCGCGACCGCTTGCGCCGCGTGGCCGAGCGAGCGGTGCGCATCGGAGCGCGACTCCAGCGCTAGGACGCAGACTTCGCCCTCGCGGTTCTCCTTCTGGGCCGCGGAGAGGGCCGAGTCGAGCAGCGCGATCCGGAACGAGGCCGGCCCTGCGATCGCGAGAAGCGGATCCAGCGCAAGCGCCGCCTTCACCGCGAGGTTGGCGCCCTCGGGGCCTCGTCCGAGAAACCGCCGGTGCACCGCAAGCAGGTTGTCCGCCTCTCGCGCGATCCACGCGAGGGCTTCTGGTGCGCGCTGCGACGTTTCGTAACGCTCGGCCCAGAGGACGCCGAGCGTCGTGTAGTGCCGGCCGTGTCGAGCGAGGACCGCGTCGCGGGAGCCGAGGGTCGTGAGCTGCTCGCGCGCGTGCCGGCGCACGCTGCGGTCCATCGAAAAGCGCGGACCGCCGGGCTCGTCGGGTCCGGCGGAGAGCGCGAGGACCGCGCGATCTCGCAGCGACTGCAAGGTCTGCCTCGCGCCCGCGGCGCCGTGCTGGGAAAGGTCGAGCACAGCCTCGGCGGCGTCGACGTCGAAGGATCCGGCGAAGATCGAGAGCTGCGCCAGGGCGTCCTTCTCCCGCGGCTCGAGCGCGTCCCATGCCCCGGCGATGGTGTCCGCGAGCGCGTCCTCGGGCGTGTCCGCGGCGGGTCGAGCCGCTGCGATCAGCTGGGCAGGGCTCAGGGACGCGGTCCGCGCCGCCGCGAGCTCGATCGCGAGCGGCACGCCGTCGAGATGGCGCACGAGCGCTCCGACGTCGTGCGCCGTGCTGTCGTCGACCATGAGGTCCGCGTGCGCGCGGGACCGATCGACGAACAACCACACGGCATCCGGGGCTCCCCCACCGGACGCCATCGTCGCGAGCGGGCGCAGCGCGAGGACGGCCTCGTCATCCAGGCCGAGAACCGCCCGCGAGGTCGTTATCCACTGGACGTTCGGAGCCGCCGCCGCCCACTCGGCGAGCAGCCGCGCGAGGGCGGCAGCGCACCCTTCCGCTCCATCGAGGATGACCAGCGTGTGCCCGCGCGCGGCCAGCGCGGCCCCCAGCGTAGCCGCCGCGGACTGCCCGGGCGAAGTCGCGCCGAGTCCGAGCGCGCGCGCCACCGCCGAACACACAGCGTCGCTCTCGCGGATCTCGGCGACGTCCACGCGCCACGCCCCGCCCTCGCACGCGTACTCGTCGCGGAGAAGGCGAGCGAGCTCGCACGCCAGGCGGGTCTTCCCCGTTCCCGCGGGCCCGACGAGGGTCACCGTGCCACGTTCCACCAGCAGCGTACGGAGCTCCGAGAGCTCGCGTCGGCGACCAACGAAACGCGTCGCGGCGTGCCCCAGGTTGGTCCGCAGTACACGTTGGTGTACTCCCGAGTCGGAACGCGGCGGAGGCAGGACCGGGGGCGCAGCCGGCGCGGGGCGAACGAGCTCGCGTCGCTTCATACGTCCTCGTAAGCGGGCCTCCAAGGCTAGCGCATCCGCCGGCGGGCGTCAGTCCTGGATATCGACGTCGCCGATACGAGCCACCCGCCGGAGATCCGGGAAGCGCCAGGCCCAGATCGCGACGACGACGAGCGTGCCGATTCCCCCGAGGACGACCGAGGCGACGGCGCCCACGCCCTGCGCCAGAACCCCTGACTCGAACTCGCCGAGCTCGTTGCTCGCGCCGATGAACACCATGTTGACGGCGCTCACCCGCCCGCGCATGGCGTCGGGCGTGGCCAGCTGCACCAGCGCCGAACGGACGAAGACGCTCACCATGTCCGCCGCCCCGACGACCAAGAGCGCCGCGAGCGAGATGGCGAAGTTCCGCGAGAGCCCGAAGACGACCGTCGCCAGGCCGAAGAGCGCCACGCCGGCGAACATCTTCGCGCCCGCTCCTCGCTCGATGGGACGAACGGCCAGCGCCACCGCGGTAACTGCGGCTCCGACGGCCGGCGCGCTCCTCAGGACGCCGAGCGCCCAGGGCCCGAGGTGTAGGATGTCGCGCGCGTAGACCGGCAGCAGCGCCGTGGCCCCTCCCAGCAGAACGGCGAAGAGGTCGAGCGACATCGCTCCGAGGAGGATCTGGTTTTTCCAGACGTACTCGACGCCCGCCAGCAGCGAAGCCAACGACGCGGCGCCCTGGTTCTCCCGCGGCGGTGCCGGCCGGAGCGTCGAAACGAGGCCGCACGAGAGAGCCAAACACGCTGCGGCGATGGCGTACACGGGCCCGGGGCCCTGGAACGCGGCATACGCGATCCCTCCCGCCGTCGGCCCGAGCACCATCGCCGTCTGCCAGAGCGACGAGCCCCACGCCACCGCGTTGCCGAAGTGCTCCGTGGGGACCAGCGTCGGCACGATGGATTGGTTGGCCGGGCCCTGGAACGCGCGGGCGATGCCGACGCACACGAGCACCGTATAGATGGGACCGACGTGCACGCTCTCGCCGGCGTGCGCACGCGCCTGCGCGCGCGCGATTGCGTAGAGCACCATCGACAGGCCCGCCAGGACGCCGTAGCAAGCCACGAGAATTCGCCGCCGCTCGACGCGGTCCGCCATATGGCCGCCCGCGAGTGAGAAGAAGAACGCGGGGAGGAACTGCGCGAGCCCTACCCACGCGAGGTCCATCGGGCGGCACGTCACCGCGTAGATTTGCCAGCCGATCGCGACGCTCTGCATTTGCGTCCCGAGGATCGCCAGCGTCCGGGCCGCCTGGAACGCGTTGAAATCTCGGTGCCCGAAGGCGGCCCACCATAGCAGTCGGTCGGACGCGGCGGGGGGACCCCCGCCGCTCATCGAGCGCTCCGTGACGATCGGCGCTTGAAATTTGTCGGAGAGCAGGAACGAAAAGACGTCAGCAAGCGTGAAAGCCAATGGCGCACGCGCGGCGGGCTCCCGCCGCGCGCGGCATTCGCCGCGCCGTCATCTCCGGTTCCATTCCACGCGCTCGCCTCGCCGCCGGGCTCTCCGGCGCGCGAAACAGGAGGAATCCATGCCTCGTTCAATCGTGCTCCTCGTGCTTGTTTCGATCGTGACTGCCTTGCTCGCCGGCTGCGCGCCGAACGCGGATCGCGGCCCGATCGCGTTTGCGCCGCGAGTGTACCCGTTCCTTCCCAAGCTCACGCCACCCGAGCGGGTGCGCTGACGTCTCTTCCGCTGCGCCTCCGCCGTGCCGCCTTCGCTGCCATCGCGACGAGGGCGACCAGAGCGCGCGACACGCCCACGGCCGCCAGCAAGAATAGCAGCGGCTCGATCTCCTCGCGCATGCGGTTGTTCTCGCCGCGCTCGAGGAGCACCGTCACCAGCGTTCCGTACGCGCACGCTGCGGCCGCGAGCGCGAGCGCGACGTCCCCCGCGCCGCCCTGTCGCCGCCAGAGCCGCCACCCCGCGCGCCCACCGAGGGCGATGGCCGCCACCGCGGCCGCCACGAGGATCCCCCACGTGCCGTGGCTGCACCGATACGCGTCGGCCTCGGGACCGTGCCCGTACATTAGCCCCCAGTCGACCTCCGCCGGTTTTGCGCTCCACCGGTTCGGCTGGATGGTCACCCACTTCTCGTAGAACCGGAACCAGTCTGCGATGCGGTCGCGGTTCGATCCGCGGACCAGGCCGTTTTCGATCGGCGGCTGCGCGAAGATCCCGAGGCCGTTCGCCACGCCTCGCAGATAGCCCTTCGGGTCGCTCGCGATGAAGACTCGCGCGTCGGCCGCGTAGCGCCGCGCGAGCGCCACGTAGGCGCAGTTCTCCAGGTTTGGAGATCCGCCGCGTCGCCTGCGCGTCAGGATGGGCGCGTTCGAAGGACACCTCGCATCGACCTTGAGCGCGCCGGGGTAGGCGTCGAGATCGCGAAAGGGCTCGATCGTGGCCAGCGGCGAAACGCGCCCGTCCGCGGCCCAAGCCGCGCGTTCCTCGCTAGGAATGCCGTCGTCGATCACGCGGGTGACGTTCATCCCCAGCCAAGTGCTCGCGGAGAACGACCCGAAGAGCCAGGCGTTCTTGGCGTATACGGCGAACGGGAGAACGAGCGGCACGAGTGCGGCCGGGGCCAGGCGCCGCCAGCGATGGCGCAACGCGCCGCTCCTCCACACGATCGCCACCGGAACGGCGACCCACGCCAGGTGCCACGACGCCCGCAAGAGGACGAGTGCGGACCAGGCAATCCCCGCGAGGACAGCGCGCGCGTACGTCGGTCGGGCGACGAGCGCGGTCGTAGCCGCAACGGCCAGGACGAGCGTCGACGCCGTCAGGTGGCTGTAGAAAAGCCACCTCTCGTAGACGATCGTGGTTGGGTCGAACGCGAGGACGAGCGAGATGGCGAGCGCCACCCGGCTGCTCGATCCAACGAGGCGCAAGAGAGCGTAGAGGGAGCCGAGGAGGACCAGCCCCGACAAGGCGAACATCCCTTCGAAGGCCGTCTGGTGCCAGCGATCGGGGAGGTTCAGGACCGCCGCGAGGAGCGCATTGAAGAGGGGAGGCTGCCCGTGGAGGTAAAAAAGGGTTTCGACTGGCCGCGTCTTCAAAAGATCGACTTCGGCGATATGCACGTACCAGCCTAGCGGATCCTCGGTCATCGAGACGCCCCGCGAGCGTGCCACGAACCGGCTCGTCGCGAACGCCGCGGCGAGCACCTCGATGCACGTACGGTCCGTCGGGTGCCAGCCGGCCAGCGCGCGGGCAGTCCGTGAGCACCATTCGTGAAGACTACGAAGCCCAGTGTCGAACTTCATGGAACGTTCGAGCCGGCCCAGTCAGACCGCGCGCTTGCGCCGCTTCGGCGGCCGCGCGAGAGTGCCTCGGCAGTTTGGCGCGCGACAGCGACACGGGTAGATGCGGCGAAGGTCCTCGATCGTGTACGTCTCGTCGGTCACGTACCAGTAGTCGTAGAGGATCTCCTCGCCCTCCGCGATGTCGCGCAGCGCGTGGATGAACACCCGGCGACCGGTGATCACGCTCTCGGAGTTGGGATCACACGAGTGATTGATGAAGCGCGACTCGTTCCCGCCGCGCGCGCCGTCGATGACGTACTCGTCGTCGACCGCGAAGAGAAAGGTGTGATGCCGGCGCATCGACTCGTCGTCGCACAGCGCATCGGCTTCGTCGTGGGTGATGAGCGCGCCGGTGTACTCGACGATTCGCGCGGCCTCGGGGATGTCTCGCGTCGCGAAGACGCCTCGACCTTGGATTCGGGAACGGCGAACGACAATCGGCGGGGGGGAGGGCATGAGCGCTCGCTTGGGATTAACCAGAGCTGGGGGTCGTAGACAAGTCCCGCGCGCCTACCGCCGCACGTCGCCCATCACAATCACCGGCCTTCCCTCGCGGCCCGACTGCTCGAGATCGACGTCGCAGAAGAGGGCCCAGTCGTCGTCGCCGGCGTCGTCGCAGAGGACCTGGACGACGTTCCACGCGTGCGCGGTCTTCGTGATGCGCGTCTTGTCCGGCGCGCGGGCGGCCGGGTCGAGGCGGATCGCCGCGTGTTCTTCGGAGAATGGGCGGAGCGCGGCGGCGAAGCGATCCGGCGTCCACTCCCCGGGAGCGACGAGCGCCGCAGCCGCCGCCCAGTCCTGCCGCGCGAGGGCGCGCAACAGCTGGAAGAGTGCGTTGCGAACGAGGACGGTGAAGCCGCGCTCGTCGCGGGTGACGTCGATCTCGCCCGGCGCCTCCTCGGCCGCAGCCGCCGGCGCGCCGGCCTCCTCGGGTCGCGCGCCGCGAATGCGCTCCCACTCGTCGAGCAAGCTCGAGTCGACCGCACGAACCATCGCGCGGAGGAACACTTCGATCTCCTCCACCGCGGGTGTCTTCGCCGGAGCGGGCACGGTCTGGACGAGCGCCTTGTACGCCTCGCTCAGGTACCGCAGAAGCGTCCCCTCCGCACGGCCGAGCTCGTACTCGCGAACGTACTCGTTGAAGTCCATGAAGCGCTCGACCATCTCTCGCGCGATCGACTTGGGGCGCGCATCGTCTCCCCGCACCCACGGGTGAAGCCGTGCGAAGGCGTTGAACGTGTCGTAGACGAACTCGCGGAGCGGCTTTGGGTGCTCGAGCTTCTCGAGCTCTTCGACGCGCTGTTCGTACTCTACGCCGGCCATCTTGAGCTCGGCCAGCTTGACGCTCTTCAGCGCTTCGAGCTGCTGGCGCAGGATGAAATCGGGGTCCTCGAGCAGGGACTCGACGAGCGTGAGGACGTCGAGCGCGTACGTTTCGCTGTCCGGATCGAGGCGGCCGACCGTGTCGATGAGCCACAAGGAGAGCGCGTGGTGCAGCGAGAAGTCCTCCTGCAGGTCGACGTGGACGCCGACGCGCCTGGTCGTCGCGTCCACTTCGATGATCCCCGCTTCGCGCAGCGACGCGAACATCGCGAGAGCCTCGCGGCCGAAGATGCGCTGCTGCGCCGGGCGCTCGTGCGACCGCCGGATCAGGCGGGCGACGTCGAAACAGCCGCCGCCCGGGCGCTGGAGCACCTCGAGGATCATCCCGTGCGAGACGCGAAACCGTGAGACGAGCGGCTCTGGTTGCGACGTCGACAGCCGCTCGAAAGTCGCGCGATCCCAGTGCGCGTAGCCCTTCTCGGGGGGCTTCTTGCGGACGATTCGCTTCAGCTTCACGGGATCCCCTCCCGCCTTGCCCTCGAGACGCAGGTTCTCGATGACGTGCTCCGGCGCCTGCGCGACGACGAACCCGTGGTCGTCGAATCCCTTGCGACCGGCGCGGCCGGCGATCTGCTGCATGTCGCGCACGCTGAGGACGGCCGTCTTCTCGCCGTCGTACTTGCACAGGCGCGTGAAGAGCACCGTCCGGATGGGGACGTTCACGCCCACGCCCAGCGTGTCCGTCCCGCTGATGATGGCGAGGAGCCCCTTCTGCGCCAGGCGCTCGACGAGCAAGCGATACTTGGGGAGCAGCCCCGCGTGGTGCAGGCCGACGCCGTGGGCGAGGAAGCGCTTCATCTCCCTGCCGTACGGCGTGTCGAAGCGCGTGCGCGCGATCTCCTCGCCGAGGACGCGCTTTCTGTCCTTGGGGAGGAAGTCCAGGCTCATGAGGTTCTGCGCCGTCTCGGCGGCCGAGCGCTGCGTGAAGTTGACGACGTACACGGGCGCGCGGCCGCTCCGCACGAGCTCCATGATGGTCTCGTGCAGCGGCGTCTCGCGGTACTCGTGCTCGAGGGGCACCGGCCGGACCGAGGAGCGCACCGTGACTGTGGCGCGCTTGGTGAGGGCCGTCAGGCGCTGCTCGAAGAACTCCGTCGGCCCCAGCGTGGCGCTCATGAGGAGGAACTGCGCGCGCTCGAGGAGGAGTAGCGGAATCTGCCAGGCGACGCCGCGCTCGCGGTCCGCGTAGTAGTGGAACTCGTCGATGACGACGCGGTCGACCTGCGCGCCCTTGCCCTCGCGGAGCGCCAGGTTCGACAGCACCTCGGCCGTGCAGCATACGATCGGCGCGTCCCGGTTCACGGCGCCGTCGCCGGTCATCATCCCCACCATGTCCGCGCCGAAGTCGCGGCAGAGCGCGAAGAACTTCTCGCTGACGAGCGCCTTGATGGGCGCCGTGTAGAAGCTGCGCTGTCCCCCGCTGGCCGCGAAGAAGTGGAGCGCCAGCGCCACGAGGGACTTCCCGCTCCCCGTCGGGGTGGCGAGGATCACGTTGTTGCCGGTGACGAGCTCGAGGAGCGCTTGCTCCTGGGCGGGGTAGAGGTCGAGGCCCAGCGCGCGGACGTGCCCCAGGAAGAGGTCGAGGAGCTCGTCGGGCGGGCTCCCCGGTCGAGGCGGAATGCGTTCGGCGAGGGAAGGGGCGTCGGACATCGCAGAGGCGGTCGTCATACTACGGCCCTCGGCCGCGCTCCCGCTCGCTTGGTCTTCGCGTTGCACCCGCTGGACGTCGGACCAGAAGAGGAGGCCCTGATGCGCATCTCAGTCGCACGTTCCGTCGCCGCGGCCGTCGTTGCCGGCGGCGCTTTCGTTCTCCTTCCTCCGGCCGCCCGTGCGCAGGAGCTCCCGAGCTCGATCAACGAGCCGCCGCACGGACCGGGGACGCCGGAGGCCGTGACACCGCGCGGTCGCGTGCTCGTACGTCCCGGCGTGGAGGCGATGGCCGCTCTCGGCACCGGCTTCGCCGACACCTACGGACTCGGGTTCGAGGGGCGCGTCGGATACACCTTCCGCGACGGCATCTACGCGGGTGGCGCCGCGCAGCATTTTCTCGGTCACTCGGTGAACGACCAGCAGGCGCATGCGACGTTCTTCGGCGGCGAGGTCGGCTACAAGCTCTACCCGACCGACACGCTCGAGGTCCGTCCCTACGCCTTCGTGGGGCCGGCGTTCATCACCCAGGTCGCCTCGAATCCGTTCACGACGATCAGCAAGACGGACCTCGCGGTGCAGCCAGGAGTGCTGGGGATGTACCACTTCGGCGAAGCGTTCGTCGGCGCCGACGCGCACGTCATGCTCCTTCCCTCGCCGAACACGGTCGCGCTCATGGCGACGGGTGGCATCGGCTTCTGAGCGGATGCGGAGGAATCGACATGAACGCCCAGGACATCTCGAGCGAAAGCGTGGGTCGGTCCGTATCGATGGGGGTCGCATTTCGCGGCCTCCTGGCGATCGTTTTCGGCATCATCGCGCTCGCCAGCCCCCGCGCGACCGCGCTGGCCTTCGTCATCCTCTTCGCGGTGTGGGCCTTCTTCGACGCCGCCTTCGCGCTGGGGATGGCCGTCATTCGCGGTCGTGCGGGGGAGCGCTGGGTATGGTTCCTCTTCGAGGGACTCGTTAGCATCGCGGGGGGCGTGCTCGCTCTGGTGTATCCGCGGATCACGCTGCTCGTTCTGACCATCATCGTCGCCGCCCGCGCGATCGTCCTCGGTGTCTTGATGGTCGGCGGAGCCCTGGCGTGGAAGCGGCAGCCCTTCCGGTGGCTGCACGCGGTCACCGGCGTGGTGTCCATCATCTTCGGGTTCATGTTGATCGCGGAGCCGGCCGTCGGGGCTCTCGCGCTCGTGTGGGCCGTGGGCGTCTATGCCCTCGTCTTCGGCATCATGGAGCTCGCGCTCGCGTGGCAGGTTCACGAGACGACGGCGTCTCGCAAGGGAATCCCCGCCCGGCCCATCGCGACCGCGACGTGAGGTCGCGACCCAGGCCTGCGCGGCGTCAGAACTTGCCGAAGGCCGCCAGGCCGTACCCCCCCGCGCCCAGAGAGCTCGGCGTGACGTGGAGCGACGCTGCGTCGGACTTCGTCGCTTTCTTCGATGCCGCGGGTGTGTCGTCCTGCCCCATCTCGACGAGCCCGGCGAGGACCTCGATGCCCGAGAGCACCTGGAAGAAGCCGTCGAACATCAAGAGCGCTTGGTACGCAGTCTCGCCGCCGCAGTTGCCGGAGACCGCTCCGCACCCGGGGCGCGCGAGGAGGTCCATCCAGGGCCCCCCGAAGGGGACCGTAAGCTTGCGATCGGTCGAGAGGGTGCTCTCGTTCGCGACGAACGCCGCCGGCACGTACGAGAGGCCAAACGTGAGGAGGCCGGTCAGCATGAGCGACGCACCCGCGCGCGCGTGACTCGGCGGGCTCTCGCTGCGGCCGCGCGACGCCGGCTGCACGGTGTGCGAGTCGTCCTGTGCGACGCGCACGGACGGCGTGTCGGGAGCAGGCTGCGCGACCTCCGCGGCGGGAGCTTCTTCCTCTTCTTGCGCGCGCGCCTGCGGGCTCCAGGCGAGTACCGCGACGAGTCCGACGGACGCGCCAATCGTTCGAGTGATGAGACGGCTCATGATTCGAGTCCTCCGTGCAGCGTGCGTTGCAACGGAGGTACCTCGGCCGTGCTGCGGTCGCTCGGGGTCGCGCCCGGCGCCGGGAGGACCGGACAGGCCGTCAGGGCACGAGCAGGACCTTCCCCGTCGTCGCGCGCGATTCCAGCGCGCGGTGAGCCTCCGCGGCCTGGTCGAGCGGGTACTCGGCGTGGACGCGCACTTCGAGTTCGCCGCGAGCCACCGCACCGAGCACCGCCTCTGCGCGCGCGAGGAGCTCGGTGCGCGTGGCGATGTAGTCGCGGAGCGTCGGGCGTGTGACGAAGAGCGAGCCTCGCGTATTTAGCACTTGCAGGTCCACCGGAGGCACGCGTCCGCTCGACTGGCCGAAGAGGACGAGCATGCCGCGCGGACGCAGGGCGAGAAGACTCCGGTCGAATGTGGACGCGCCCACCGAGTCGTAGACGACGTCAACGCCGCGTCCCCCGGTCCGAGCGCGCGCGGCCTCGTCGAAAGGGACGCCGCCGGAGTAAAGGACGCACTCGTCGGCCCCTGCCGCGCGTGCGATCTGCGCCTTCTCTTCGCTCGAGACCGTGCCGATCGCTCTTGCGCCCGCTTGCTTCGCCATCTGGACGAGCAAGAGCCCGACGCCCCCCGCAGCCGCATGGACCAGGCACGTGTGCCCCGACGAGAGGGGGAACGTATCGTGCGAGAGGTAGTGCGCCGTCATTCCCTGGAGCATCGCCGCCGCAGCGCCGCGGGTGCTCACCCCGTCGGGAACCGGAACGAGGCGCCCCGCGCTAGCCACCACGTGCGTCGCGTACGAGCTCGACACGTGCGCCCAGGCCACTCGCTGCCCCAC
>CALKVG010000531.1 GCA_937998045.1 uncultured Myxococcales bacterium | reverse complement strand
AGATTTCTGCCTGTCTCGTGGGCTCGGAGATGTGTATAAGAGACAGCTACAGGTCCTCACGTTGCCTACGGGAGCGCTGAGGTTCGGAGGAGGCGGAGGAGGTGCGGGACTCGGCGCCGTCGCAGCGAGTGGGATGGGGATGGTACCCGGCCCGCTCCCGGCCGCGGTCCCTCTCGTCGTGCCTCTCGTCGTGCCTCTCGTCGTGCCTCTCGTCGTGCCTCTCGTCGTGACCGGGAGCTTCTGACCGGGAGCGGAAATCGCATTCCCGTCGCGCCCCACTGCTATTCTCCAAAGTATGGACGACTTCGAGCGTCGCATCCCCGGAGCAGACGAGTTGCTCGATCGGGTGATGGACATCTGTCCTTTTCCGGCCACCGCGCAGCGCCTGATGGCCCTGGCAAACGACGAGACCGCGCCGCTCGACGCCATCGCCACCGCCGTAGCGACCGACCCCGCCCTAGCCACGCAGGTGCTCCGTGTCGCCAACAGCGCCGCCTTTCGCCCGAGCGCCGCGACGCCCGTTCGCGAGCTCCGCCAGGCCCTCGTCAACATCGGGCTCGACGCCCTGCGCACGATGGCCGGGGCGATGGCGCTCCTCGCGACGTTCGCGACACGCGACGAAGTGTCGATCGACTTGCAGGGAACGAGCGCCGTCTCCGGGTCGATCGCCGCGACAATCACGCAGCGCATTCCGGGCGTGATGCCCAGCCTGCCCTTCCTGTGCGGCCTCCTGTGCGAGGTTGGCTCGCTCGCGTGCCTCGCCGTCGACGGCGCCGGCTACGTCGAGGTCTGGCGCCGCACGGTGCAGTCGCAGGGGCCGTGGACGGCGAGGGCCGCTGCCGCGCGCGACGAGCTCGAGGCAAAGCGGTACGGCGCGACGACGCGCACCATCGGCGCGAGGCTCCTCCGGCGGCACCTCTTGCCCAAGGAGATCGCCGACGCCATCGAGGCGAGCGCGCCGATGCCGAAGGACGCGCTGCTTCTCCACCGCGCGACGGCCTTCGCACGCCTCGCGACCCCCGGCGCCGTCCGCGCGCACTCACTGTCGAACCACGCCGCGCTCGTCGAGCAGGTGCGCGAGATCGGGCGGTACACCTCGCTCAACGAGGTCGACGTGAACGAGCTCGCGAAGCGGTGCGACGCCGCGGCAGGCTTCGCAGCGAACACGCTGAAGGCGACGCGCGGATAGGCGGAAATTTACTGGCACGTCCCCGCGGTCGTCCGGGTGGCGCCGGAGCAGCTAAGGCCGGGGGCGCAGACGCAGCCGGTGGTCCCGCCGCACATACCGCCCGTCGACGACTCGCAGGCGACGCCGCCGGAGCTCGAGCCGCTCGAGGACGTCGAGCCCGAACCGCCGCCGCTCGAGGTCGAGCCCGAGTTCGCGCTCACGCAGCAGATCCACATGCTCGGATCGCCGCAAACCGTCGTCGGGATCTCGGAATCGCAGATGGTTCCGCTCGACTGGCAGGTGCCGCCCTGCGCGAGGCAGTCGTTGCCCGGCGACGCGTCCGTGCTGCCCGAGCTGCTGGACGTCGCGCCGCAACAGGGGCCGTTGCCGCCCGGCGGACAGGAGCACTGCAGACCGGTGTAGAGACCGTAACCCATGGGGCAGACGGGCGCACCGTTCGCGTCGCAGCTAGGCGCCATCTGGATGTCCCCCTCGCAGCAGCAGGACCCAGCCGGGTCCACGCACGTGGGGGAGCCGGAGCTCGAGCTGGAGCTGGGCCCACCGGAGCTCGAACCGGAGCTGGGCCCACCGGAGCTCGAACCGGTTGCGCCCGAGGAACTCGAGCCGGAGACGCCCGAGCTCGACGTGGAACCGGTGGCGCCACTCGACGAAGAGCTCGCGCCGGAGCTCGACGTCGACCCGTTGGCCCCACTCGAGGTGGAGCTCGCGGCACCGGAGCTCGAGCCGCCGCTTCCGCCGGAGCTCGACGAGGCCGCCCCGCCGGCGTCGCCGCCGTCGGTGTCGCCGATGACGAGCGTGCTGCCGCCGCACGCCGCGAGGATCGCGCAAAGGGCAAGGGAACCGGGCAGGAAAGGAGGGGCAGGGGCTTCCAAAGTGAGCTTGAGCATGCTCCTTATTGGCCGGCGCCCGAGGATTCTATGAACGAATCCGCACGCGACTCGCGCTCGGCCGTAGGCCACCCTAAAATTATTCTGCCCCCCCACCGGGTCGCGGCCGACGTAACCGGCATGCGAACCTACGTGCTTTCCGGATGGCCGTCCGCCGGAGCGTTCGTTTCGGCGGCGCGGCAACGTCGGCGGGCACGTCGTGGCGGTGCAAGGCTTCCCGCCGCCTCCCCAGTGACATCGAAGGTTGCTGGCCGCGGCCAAATGGGTCGCGCCTGCGACCCATAGCGTCCATCGGGCGGGGGCGGGCACGCGAGCAGAAGACGGCGCACGCGATCTCGCGCGGTTCCGCGGCGCCCACTCTGGCGCGTGTCGTGCGTACCGGAACCGCCAATGAACCACGCACGCACGCCGGTGACTGCAGGAGTATCGGTGCCTGAGCGCGGGAGGACCACGATGACCGGTCGACCGTCGCGGGGAGCGCTGCAGGCATTCGCCGGGCGTGTCTTCGATCTCGATGGCGTGAGCGTCGTCCTGGAAGATCCGTGCATGCACCACGCGTACGCGCTGCTCGAGCGCTTGGCCGCCAGCCACCTCTCGGTCCTCATGATGGGCGAAACCGGAACGGGCAAGGAGCTCGCCGCCCGCGCGCTGCATGCTTGGTCGACGCGACGCGAAGGGCCGATGGTCAGTATCAACTGCGCGGCCCTCCCGGAGACCATCGCCGAGAGCGAACTCTTTGGCTACGAGCGCGGCGCGTTCTCGGGCGCCGTAACGGCAAAGCCCGGACTCTTCGAGATCGCGCAGGGGGGCACGATCTTCCTCGACGAGATCGGCGATCTTTCGGTCACCGTTCAGGCGAAGCTTCTTCGCGTGCTCGAGAATCGCCGCGTGCAGGCTGGGGTCGATACGCGAAATTGCGGTCGACGTCCGCGTCTTATCGGCCACGCACAGGAACCTCCTCTCCGAAGTTACGGCTGGCCGGTTTCGACAGGATCTCTACTACCGGCTCAGCGCGGGCGTCGTGCACATCCGGCCGCTGCGCGCGCGACAGCGCGAGCTTGCGGTCCTGGCGCAGCGCTTCCTGGACGACGCGCGACGGAGCGCAGGGCGGACGCCGCTCTCGATCACCGAGCGCGCGAGAGCGCGGCTCCACGAGCACGACTGGCCGGGCAACGTCCGCGAGTTGAAGAACCTCATGGAGTACGTAGCTGCCGTCGCCGAGGGGGGTGCCGTAGATCCGGAGCTGCTGACCTCCGGGCTGGCGGGCTCCTTCCACTCGTCGGCCGAGGCGGTGCCCTTCGTGCAGCCGCAGCCCGTGACCGCATGTCGCTCGCCGAGCGACGCGATCGTTCGAACGCGAGCGCATCCAGGCGGCCCTGGAGGCCACGGGCGGCAACAAGACTCGCGCCGCGAAGCTCCTTGGGATGCCACTGCGTACCTTCCTCGACAAGATAAAGCGTCACGGAGTGAGCTGAGCGCCAAACCCCACGCACTCCGGCGAGAACTCCGCGAGGCGAGCGGCGGCGATGTCGACGGCTTCGCGGTTGTTGTCGACCAGGACGAACCCGCGCCCGCTGCGCGCCGCCGCTTCGCCCGTGGTGCCGCTGCCCGCGAAGAAGTCGAGGACGACGTCGCACGGTCGCGAGTGGACTTTCACGATTCGGCTGACGACGCCGAGGGGCTTCTGCGTGGGGTAACCGGTCTTCTCGCGGCCGTTCGTCGGCACGATCGTGTGCCACCACACGTCGGTCGGCGTTTTCCCGCGCTCCGCCTTCTCGGGCGAGACCAGGCCCGGCGCCATGTAGGGGATGCGGTCGATCTCGTCGTAGTTGAAGACGTAGTTCGCCGGATCGAGCGCGTACCAGAGGATCGTGTCGTGCTTGGCCGGCCAGCGGTTCTTCGGCCGTCCGCCGTAGTCGTACGCCCAGATGATCTCGTTGATGAAGCGCGCGCGCCCGAGCAAGCGGTCGAGCGCCACTTTGATGTAATGGACCTCGCGGCAGTCGAGGTGAACGAAGAGCGAGCCGTCGGGCGTGAGGCAGCGCATCCCGGCCTCTACGCGCGGCATGAGGAAGCTCTCGAAGTCGTCGAACGAATCGTCGTACGCGCCGCTGTCGACGCGCTCGACGTCGTAGCGCCGCCCGCCGAAGCCGGTGCGCTCCCCGTCCCCCTGCGCCGCGGCCACGCGCATGCGATCGCGCTTCTGCACGCGCCCCGTGTTGAACGGCGGGTCCACGTAGACGAGGCGCGCGAACGAGTCGGGCAGCGTCGGCAGCACGTCGGCGTTGTCGCCGAGGATGATCGTCTTCATCGCGGGTGATCGCAGGAGAGGACAGCCGAGATAGACGAGATCACGGGAAGACGGGGAGAGAAATGCGCCTTCCCCCGACCTCGACCTCGACCCGCGACCTCGACCCCTATGGAAGGAAGATCCCCGCAGCGGCACCCGCCACGGCCGCGACGAGCGCGAGGATCGTCGAGACGACGACGAGTCCGCGCCCTTGCGACCGAGCGGGCGCCGCAGCAGCGGCCGGCGTTTCGGCCGACTCTCCTGGCGTATCGGCGCCTCCCGAGAGCAGATCATTCCCCGCCTGCGCTTCCAGGAGGGACACGTCATTGAGGTCGACGAGCGACTCCGACGACGGCACGCCGGGGATCGCGTGGGAGCCAGACATCCGCGCGAAAGCCTCCCCCGGCGCCTGGGCCGCGGCCGGCGGCTCCTGGTCGGCGATCAGGGCAAAGATGCTGGCGAGGACAGGGCTCGGCGCGAGCGCGCGTTCGATGAACTCCTCGACGGAGGCGTAGCCGCACTCCTCGTAGAGCTGGCTCGCCTCGACGTCGTCGAGCGCAAAGCGCGCGGAGTCGGCCAGGTTGTGGAGTCGATCGTCCATCGACCGCAAGCTGACGAGCGACTGCGAGAGCGCGGCGAGCCCGCTGAGACGGCGCGCACGATCGCCTCCTTCGGGGCGCCCGCCCGCCGCGCCGCGCTTGCGACGACCCTTCGACCGCTCGAACAACGCGCGTGGGACCGCGAGGCGCATCGCGTGGAGCATCGACGACGGGTGCACCAGCCGCGATTCCATCTCGGCGAAGGACCGGAAGCCGGCGTCGTCGTGTACGTGGTGCGTCTCGAGGGACTCCAGGATGGCTTGCGCCTCCACGAGGACGCCGACAATGTCGTCCTCTATCGCCTGCAGCGCCCCGAGCGATGACACCAGACTGCCGCCTGCGGACTCGCCGGCCTGCGGGTGGTCGGAGACCGGGTGGAGCTCCGTCACAGGAGCGAACGGCGTGACCTCGCTATGTCGCTGCGCGATACCCATCGGGATCCAACACTCGCGGGGAGTGCCTCGTCCCGAGGAACGGCGGTTTCGCGAAGACCTTGACTGCCTTGTTAGCCGGGCGCTCCTACCGGAGCGGCTGCGGAGTACCGGCGGTAGTCCAGCACGACCTGCGCGCCCACGCGGTTCTCGAGGTCGATGACGAGCGGCGCGAGCAGGTTGGCGACGAGGCCCGTGCGGTTGCGCGCTGCGACGACGACGAGAACGGCCACGTCCCCGGTGGTGGCCAGCCCGGCGTCGTGCGCCAGCTGCGTCGGAGTCGGCTCGGGGTAGCCCTGGCCGAAGCTGGATCCGTCCATCACGGGGAACGCGAGCTCGGGTGCGTCGAGCGACTGAAGCCAGGCGACGGAGGTCCGCCCGCGCGGCTCGAGCAGCGCGAACCGCCGGGCCTCCGCGAATCCGATGAGCCCTCGCGGAAAAGCGACGGCGCGCGACTCGTCGACCTCGATCTCCCCGAAACGCGTACCTACTAAGCGAATCACGCACCCTCCCCTTCGCTGTCCGATTCCTCCGAATCGTCCTCGATGAACACCTCAGTAGACCCCGCGGCCCGCGCGTTCGCCTGCGCGATGGCGTCGTGAACCTCACCGCGGAGGACACTCACGCCGGGCGGCGCGCTGACCGCCAGGCGCACTCCGCGGCGCGTGACGGCGGTGACGGTGATCTCGACCCCGCCGCTCACGACGATTCGCTCTCCGACCCGTCGCTGTAAGATCAGCATGCTGGCCTCGGGGCAACCTCGCCCCTCATCCTATGTTCGCCGTCGCGAGTGATACGGACAAGATCTGTTTGGTGACCTGAAGGGACTCCTCGAAGGCCGTCTGCGTCTCTTGAAGGTTCGAGAGCGTCGTCGGAGCGTCGGCGTCTTGCTCGGAGGTCTGCGCGACCTGAAGCTGCGTGAGGGCGCTACTCATCACGGTACCCGCGGCCGTGAGGCGCTGCGCGCTCAGCCCGGCGTCGATGCGCGCAGAGTCGACCTGCGCTCGCGACGCGTCCAGCGTCGTCAGCGACGCCTGGACGCCCGAGACATCGTTGTTCGACAGCGCCGTCACGAGGTTCTGCACGTCGGCGAAGACGTCCTCGCCTCCGGCCGAGGTGAACGCGTTCGCGCCGCTCGCGTTCGAGACGGCAAGGACGCCGTCGGCGATCTCGACGTGCGTGAGGTTTCCGTTGCCGGAGAAGACGCCGCTAGAATCGAACGGCGGCGTCGCGGTCTTCGTGCCGCCGAAGAGGTAGCCGTTGCTTCCCTGGGTGTTGGCGAGCGCGAGGAGCTGCTGGCGCAGGGAGGCGACCTGTGCGGAAGCGTTGGCGCGCGACGTCGCGTCCTGTGTGCCGTTCGCCTGTTCGACGGCGATCTGCCGGATCTGCACGAGGATGTTGTCCGCGGAGTCGAGCGTGCTCTCGGCGAGGTTGAGGTCTTCGGCGGCGCGCGAGGCGGCGCTGCTCCGCCCCTGAATGACGCCCATCTGCGCAGCGCGCTCGGTGATCGAGGCGTAGGCCGCGGGATCGTCCGATGGCGCCGAAACCCGTAGGCCCGAGGAGGCCATCTGCGAGACCTTCGACATTTGCAGCGAGACGTTGTTCTCGGCCTGCAGGGCCGTGTTGATGCGCATCGCGTCGGTGACTCGCATGGTCTCTCCCTCAGGCCGTCGGCGTCGTCATGTTGAGGACGGTGCTCATCAGACCGTTGGCGATCTGGAGGACCTGCGTCGACGCCTGGAACGCCTGCTGGAAGCGCGTCAGGTTCGTCATTTCTTCGTTCAGCGAGACGCCGCTCGCGCTGCTGTTCAAGTTCTCGGCCTGCGTGACGGTGTCGGCGCGCGTCGCCGATTCGGTGTCGGCTGCGGACTTGGCGGAGCCGAGCTGCGCGGCGATGCTCGCAAAGCTTTGCGCCGGGGTACCGCCAGCGCCGATCTTCTGCGTTGCGACCTGCGAGAGGGCGACCGCAACGTCGTTGCCGCCGGGGACGTCCGTCGCCGAGGCGGCGGCGCCGACGAAGTCTGGGTGGCCGGCCATCGATGGATCGACGGCGAAGTTCGCGGCCGCGCCGGCGACCTGCGACGGCGCTGCGAAGAGGTTGCGCCCGGTGTTTCCGTCGAGGCCGTAGCCGGTCTTGTGGACGGAGTTGACGGTGTTCGCGAGGTCGTACGCAAACTGGTCGAGCTGGGACGCGGTCTGCGCGATGTCGGTGTCGCGCGCCTCGCGTATGCCGCCGAGCGATCCTTGCGTAACGCCCGCGGTGATGTCGTCCGCGGGGCCGCTCCCACGCGTGGCGGTGAACTTGAGGGCCCCGCTGGAGTCGACGGTCACGCCGAGCGTCGCGGCCTGGCTACCGTTGACGAGGGTCGTTCCGGCGGCGAAGAGCGTCACGCTTCCGGACGGGTCCTGCAGGACCTTGGCGCCGATCTTGTCGGCGACGTCGGTGACCAGGGAGTCTCGCTTGTCGCGCAGGTCGGGCGCGTTGTCTCCCTGGCCCTGCGCCTGCGCGATGCTCGCGTTGAGCCGCGCGATCTGCGACAGGTCCGAGTTGACCTCGCCCGTGATTCCCTGCGCCTGCGTCAACATCGACTGCTGCTGCTGAGCGAGGCCGTTCGCGGTGCTCGAGATGGTCTGCGCGAGCTGCGTCGCCTGCGCGAGCACGTTGGAACGCGCCGACGTATCGCTCGGATTCGAAGAGAGGGCGTCGAGCGACGAGAAGAACGCGGTCAGCTGATCGCTGATCGCGCCGCCGCCCTGCGGGGCGATGGTGGCCTGCGCCTCGGCCAGCGCGCCGCTGCGCGAGTCGGCCGCTCCCTGCAGACCGTGCTCCTCGTTGACCTGCCCGTACGTGAACGAGTTGAAGGCGCGCTGGATCGTAGCGACGTCGACTCCGCCGTCCGTGCCGGGCATGGTCGCCATCGACTCGAGGATGGCGGTCCTCTTCACGTATCCGGGCGTGTTGACGTTCGCGACGTTTTGCCCGGTGACGTCGAGCGCTTCCTGCTGCGCCGAGAGCGACTCGCCCATCACGCCAAGCAGCGCGGAGAGGGAACTCATGTCAGCCTCGCACCGAGAGGGCGCGCCGCGCGGTCACGCCCGCGAGGGGAGCGCGGACGGCGGCGGGACGGGTGACGGATGAGAGGGCAGCCGGCTCGGCGCGCGCGGCGGCGATGGCGTCGCGCAACACATCGCGCGCGTGCGCGAGCAGGATGCCGTTGTGGCGCAGCGCCGCGACGAGCTCGGGGAGCGACCGCGCCGCCTCCGGCGAGAGCCCGCCGCTCGCGTCCCGAAGGCGGGCGACGATGGCGTGCTTGCGCCCCGCCATGTCGAGGACACGCGCTCCGTCGAGCCGTAGGATCGCTTCGCGCTCCTCCTCGAGGAGCTTGCGAAGCTCTCCGAGCGTATCCTCTACCATGCGGGCTTACCCTCCCTCGACGATCCGTTTGGCGATGGCTTGCGGGTCCACCTTGAACGTTCCGTTCTGGATGGCCTCGCGCAGCTTGCCGACCTTGTCGGCCTCGGCGGATGCCGCCGCCTTGTCGGCGAGCTTCTGCGCCTCGTCCGACAGGGTGACCTTCTCGCCGCCCACGCCCTGCGCGGGGGCGGAGCCTGCGTCGGCTCCCCCGCTCTTGGACGTAGCGCCGGTCGCGGCGCCCTTGCCGCTCGATTCCACCGCGCGTTCGTTCAGCTTTCCATAGAGGTCGTTGATTCGCATCAGTGTCCTTGCCTCAGGTAGGCACTAACGGCGGCCGGGGCGAAACCTTTAGGCGCTGCCGCAGGGCCTTCGCCCTTGAGTGTGGCATGCGCCGCCGCCACGCCCAGCGTCACGGCAGCGGCCGGAGTCTGGGCAGCGGGATTGAGAGCGACATGGCCCGCCGTGGCGGGTGTGTGCGCGACGTGTAGGGCGGACGGCGAGAGCGCTTGCTCGATGCGCTGGGCGAGGCCCAGACCACCAGCCTTCTCGACGCCGGAGGCGAGCGCGTCGATGCTCATCTCGGCATACCCGCCCTTCGCCTCGCCGCCCATCTTGGCCGCCGTGAGCAGCTGCTTGACGAACAGCGACTCGAGCTCCTTGGCCGCGTGGTGCAGCTTCTCCGTGCGATCGGTCTTCGGCGCGGTGTGCGCGATGCCATCGACTCGGGCAAGGGGGGTGCTCATTCGACCAAGACCTCGGCTTCCAAAGCTCCTGCGCCTCGGAGCGCTTGCAATACGCTGGCCATTTCACGCGGGGACAGCCCCAGCTGACTGAGCGCCGCGGCGACCTCCGACAGGGTCGGCGCGGCCGGCACGTAGACCATCGACCGATTGCCCTCGCTCGTCTCGATGTCGGTATGGGGAGTCGTGACCGTCGTGCCCTGCGCGAAGGCGTTCGGCTGGGAGGTCGTGGGCGTCTCCTTGACGACGATGGTCAGGCTGCCGTGGACGACTGCCACCGGCGCCAGGCGAACGTCGCCGCCGGCGACGATCGTCCCGGTGCGCTCGTTGATGACAACGCGCGCGCGGCGCACGGGGGCGACCTCGACTTCCTCGAGGGCCGCCACGAAGTCGACGACGCGAGCGCCGTAGTCCTGAGGAATCCGCACCGCGACGGCGCCGCCGTCGATCGCGTTCGCGGCGCCGTTGAACTTCTTGTTCACCGCGTCGACGATGTGCGATGCCACCGAGAACCCCGGCGTACGCAGCTCGAGGCGGACGGCGCCGTCGGCGACGATCGACGTCGGCACCTCGCGCTCGACGAGAGCGCCCTCCGGGACGCGGCCCGCGGTCGGTGTTCCGCTCTTGATCGTGCTTCCAGTCGCGCCGTGCGCCTCGAAGCCACCGACCAGGAGGTTGCCCTGCGCGACGGCGTACGTGCGCTGATCGGCGCCCTTGAGGAGCGTCTGGAGGAGGACCCCGCCGGAGAGGCTCCGCGCGTTTCCGAGGGACGAGACCGTGACGTCGATCTTGGTCCCCGCCTTAGCGAACGGCGGAAGATTGGCGGTCACCGTCACGGCGGCGACGTTCCGCAGGCGGAACTGCTGCATCATGTACTGCTGCGGATCGACCTGTACGCCGAGCCTGCGCAAGAGCGACAGGACCGCCTGCTGTGCGACCGGCACGGTGAGATCGTCGCCCGTGCCGGCCAGGCCCGTGACGAGCCCGAAGCCGACGAGCTGGTTGTCGCGCGCCCCGGCCACGTCGGCGAGGTCGCGCAGGCGCTCTGCGCGCGCGTCCGGCGCCCAGAGGTCGACGCTCGCGAGGACGATGCAGAGGAGGAAGAGGACCTTGCGCACGGACAGAAACCTCAGAGGGGATTGAGGGTGTCGAGCAGCCGCCCCAGCCACCCTTTGCGCTGCTGGTCGGCGAGGTCGCCGCGCCCGGTGAACTCGATTTGCGCGTCGGCGATCCTCGTGGACGAGACGGAGTTGTCCTGCGCGATGTCGGTAGGCCGAACGAGCCCCGAGAGATAGAGGTGGTACTCCTCGTTGTTGATGAGGACGACTTTGGTGCCCTCGACGAAGAGGTCGCCGTTCGGCATCTCCTTGACGATGCGGAGCGCCAGCGTGCCCGTGAGCTGGCCTTTGCGCTCCGTGGTCCCGGCGCCGGCGAAGCCGGACTTGTTGAAGATGTCGAAGAGCTTCGTCGGGTCCATGCCGGGGTAGGCGCGCTGAAGTGCAGGGACGATGCCGAGGAGCGAGTTTATGCCGGCGCTGGCGCTTCCGTCCCTGCTCAGGTTCGTCGTCGAGTCGCCCTGGGCGTTGGCGTTCTCGTCGATCTGGACGACGACGAAGTCGCCCACGCGCTTGGCGCGGGTGTCCTCGAGGAAGCCGGGCGTCGCGTCGCTGAAGAGAGAGCCCGTCGTGGGCTTGGCAGAGGCCTCCGCCTGGGCGTACTTGCCCGCGCCGTAGATGCGCTCGCGCGGCGTGAAGGGCTGCACGTGACGAGGAGCGCAAGCGGGGACGGACGACGCCGCGAGAAGCGTCGCGACGAGGACGGCGTTGCGCGTCATCGCGGCGCCTCCACGGCGACGGCCTCGTCCTTCGAGACGAGGCGCGCGCGCATGACGCGGCCGGAGAGGCGAACCTGCACGGGGAGCGTGTCCCCCACGTCGGCGTCGACGGACGCCGCGGCGGGGACGCGAACCTCGACGAACGAACGGCGGACGACGAGCGTGAGCGACGCGCCTCGCGGAGCGTCGAAGAGCGCGCCCTCGGCCGAAATCGCGAACGAGACGGGAACCGACAGGCGGGCGAGCGGCTCGTGGTCGGCATTGAGGAAGGACACGATCGCGGTCGTCGAGAACGACCCGGCCTTCTTCGGAGCGCGCGGCGCGTCGACTTCGACCTGCGTCCACCCGTCGGCGACGTCGACCGCGTGATCCAGGTGCACGCGCTCGATCGAGACCCCGTTGTGCAGCGACTTGGCGGCGATCGCGCCGCGCACCAGCGCGTCGACCTCGGAGGGTTCGAGGCGCCTGATCTTGCGCACGACGCGCACCGCCTGCGGGACAACGCGAGGCGCAGGGAGCTGGCGCGCGTCGATCGCGGCGACAATCTCGTCGCGCGTCACGAGGCGCGTTCCCCCGGCGACGGGCGCTGGCCCGAGATCGAGCGACGCGATCGCCGGGTCGGCGTCCGGCACGACATCGCCGACGTGCACCCGCGTGCTCGCGATGGTCACCTGGCGAGGTGCGGCCGCGGCGGAAGGAACGCGGGTAGCGAGGACCGCGGCGAGGAAGGCGAGGAGAGGGCGACGGATCATTGGTTCTGGGTCGCGTTGCGAAGCATCTCGTCCGCGGCGGAAATCACTTTGGAGTTGATCTCGTATGCGCGCTGGGCGCGGATGAGCGCCACCATCTCGTTCACCACGTCGACGTTCGAGCCCTCGAGAGCTCCCTGCATCAGCGTCCCGCGACCCTCGGCGGCCGGAGCGCCGGTCATGGCTTCGCCGCTGGCGGCAGTCACCGCGAAGAGGTTGTGCCCGTCGGCGGAGAGTCCGGACGGATTGGGGAACGTCGTCAGCTGGATCTGCCCGACGTTGTTCGGCGCGGTGGATCCGGGCTGCGTGACGCTGACCGTACCGTCGGCCGCGACGGTCACCGCCGTCGCGTTCGTGGGGACCGTGATCGGCGGCTCGAGCGGGAAGCCATCCGCGGTCGTGATGCGTCCCTGGGCGTCGAGCTGGAAGGAACCCGCGCGGGTGTAGCCGATGGATCCGTCCGTGCGGGTGACGGCGAAGAAGCCGTTGCCCTCGACGGCGAGGTCGAGGGGGTTGCCCGTCTGGTTGATCGAGCCCTGCGCGAACGATCGGGTGGTCGCGACCACGCGCACGCCCGTTCCGATCTGCGTTCCCGTCGGGGCCACCGTGCCGTCGGCGTTCTGAGCTGCGGCGCGCTGGTCCTGGTAAAGGAGATCCTCGAACTGCGCGTCCTGGCGCTTGTAGCCAGACGTGTTCGCGTTTGCCAGGTTGTTCGAGATGGTGTCGAGCTGCGTCTCTTGCGCCGCCATCCCCGTCGCGGCGACATTCAGCGATCGGAACATCGGGAGAGGATTACTGCGAGTTCGGTGCCATGACGTGAACGTGCTCGTCTACTGGACGTTGCACGTTCACGATCAGGCGTGGGGTTCACGTTCCGCCCCGCGCCTCAGCGACGCTCATAGACTACGGACGTCATCTCTCTGACGGGGGCGTCACTCGGCCGTCGCGTCCGAGGCGGCATCGGCCGCGCCGTCCGCCTGGACGGCAGCGTCGCCGCATGGAGCGCACGCGTCGCCGGCAGCGTCGCCGGCCGCATCGCCGCCGTCCGCGGCGGATCCGGAGCCCGTGTCGGCGACGACGCCGGTGTCCGCTGCGGCGCCTTCCGTAGCGGCGTCGGCCCCGCCTTCAACGCCGGCATCGCCTCCGGCTCCGGGTGGGGCGACACACTGGCCGTTGGCGCACGTCAGCCCGTCGGCGCAATCGCTGAACCGGATGCAATCGGTGCCGGGAGCGCACTCGAAGGCGAGACCCAGGAAGAGAAGGCCAGCCCCGATGAGGGCAACCCTCCTACAGATCGACACGAATGCCTCCTTGAAGGCGTATTTGCCAAATCACGACGCCGTCGGGCAAGTCCGTGCCCAGAAAGAAGAAGTCCCCCTCCGGCCCCAGCTCGATCTGCGCTTTCTTCGAGATGGGCAGGCGGTAGACGAGGCTCGAGCAGATGCCGTAGAGGGACGAGGGCGCCAGGATCCCCATGACTCCGAGGTCGACGCGGAAATGGTCACCCGCGGCGCGCGCGTAGCGAAGGTCGGCCCCGAACGCGCTGTGCGGCTGGAGCTCTGCGAGGAGGCCGAACTCGAGGATGTCGTCGGGCGACTCGTCGATGCGCAAGTCGCCGCCCAGGCGCAGCCGGGTCCGTGTGAGCCTCGGGCCGACGGATCCCCCGCCCTCGAGACCCGACGAAAGGCTGGCTCCTCCGCCGATGAGATATTGCTGGGCGCCCGCCGGCGCTGCGACGAAGAGCGAGAGGAGCGCGACGCAGGCGCCAACCAGCCAGCGCATCGGATTCATCGCGCATGCTCCGCGGCCGCGGGGGCCGTCGAGGCAGCCGGCGCCGAGGGGGCAGGAGAAGGCGGAGACGGGGGGGTCGGCGCCGAGTCGGCAGGGGGTGCCGCCGGGCTGTCGCCACCCGGTTCTTCCGAAGCCGGCGCTTCCGGGGGCTTCAGCATTGTGACGACCAGGTCGACCCGCCGGTTCTGCTTGCGACCGTCCTCGGTGCCGTTCGGTCCGACCGGACGAAACTCGCCATACCCGGCGACCGAAAGGCGAGCGTTGGAGATCCCTTCGTTCGACAGGACGACCATCACGGCGATGGCCCGGCTCGTCGATAGCTCCCAGTTCGACCGAAAACGACCCGTGCTGATCGGGCGGTTGTCGGTGTGTCCCTCGACCCGCACTTCGACGCTGCGCTCGCGAAGCTCGGGGGCGATCGCCTTGAGCGTCGAGATGCTGGCGTCTTTCACCCTGGCGTCGCCCGTGTCGAAGAGGACGCTCTCCGGAAGCCTCAAGACGAGCTCGTGCCGGTGCTGGATGATCTGGAGCCCCTGCAGGGCGTTGTTCATCTGCGCCATCTTGATGAGCGCGTTCCGGAGCCCGTCAAGCTCCGCGACCGAGGGCTGATCCCCGGCGGAGTTCGACGATTCGTCGGGGACCTTGCCGCCGTTCATCAGGCTCTCGCCCTGGAGCGGCATCAGGGTGATGCCCACGGCCTTGGAGAAGGCCTCGGTAAAGCGGCCAAGGCGCTTGGAGTCGACCTGCGAGACGGCAAACATGACGACGAAGAACGCGAAGAGGAGGGTGATGAAGTCGGCGTAGCTCACGAGCCAGCGCTCGTGGTTCACGTGCTCCGGGTGCTTTTTTTTGCGCATGAGCGATCACGCGGCGCGCGCTTCGTTGAGGGCGCCGGCCTCGTTCTTCTTCTTGTGATCCTTGTTGTGGACGAACTCGCCGAGGCGCTCGCGAACGAGCTTCGGGTTCATGCCCTCCTGGATGGCCAGCACGCCGGCCAGCATGAGCTCCATGCGCTGAACGCCGTCGCGGACCGCCATCTTGATGCGGCCGCCGAGCGGCAGAAAGATGATGTTCGCGACGGCGACGCCGTAAATCGTCGCCACGAAGGCCGCCGCGATGCCGTGTCCTACGGCGTTGATGTCGCTCAGGTTGCTCATGACGTGAATGAGCCCGAGCACCGCGCCGATGATCCCGACGGTCGGGCTGTATCCGCCCATGGCCTCGTACACCTTCGCGGCGTCCTCGCCGTGCTCTTCGTACTGGCCGATGCCGATCTCCATCGTCTGGCGGAGCGAGGTCGAGTCGGCGCCGTCGATGGCCATGAGCAGCGCCTTGGAGAGGAAGGGATCCGAGGCGCTCCCGGCCACCTTCTCGAGGGCGAGGATGCCGTCGCGTCGCGCGCGGTTCGCATAATCGACGATCTCGTCGACGAGCTTCGCGGCGTCTCCAGCCTGGCTCTTGAAGGTCATCCCCACCGCCCTGAGCGCTCCCATCACGGTGCCCAGCGGAAACTGTACGAGGACCGCGCCGATGGTGCCGCCGACGACGATGAGGGCCGCCGGACCGCCGACGATGGAGGACATGTGCCCCCCTTCGAGCGCGTTGCCCACAAGGATCGCGAACAGCGCGACGATCATCCCGAGGATCGGTCCGATCTTCATAACGTACCTCCTCTCGGGCGCATCGAGCCCGGGGGCCTCTCGCTGCCCTTCCTCGCGATCGGGATCGTCGTGACGCGCGGCGGATCGCCCTCGATGACCTCCAGCGGGTCGGCGCATGGCTCCGTCATGCGGACCTGCCGCCTGTACTCGATCACGCAGCCGATCAGCTCATCGAGCGTCTCGCGGACGATGATCTTCTCGCCCCCGATCAGAAACAGCGTCGTATCGGGCGTGGCGTCGACCCAGCCGATGTGATCGGGATTGATGGCGACCACGTGGTTGTTCAGGCGCGTCAGCTTGATCACGTAAGAGCCTCCTCGGGCCTTGCACGCGGCGGCGCAGAGCGGCCGCGCATCGGGGCGGTCACCGTCGTCCGGAGCAATGCACGGGCCAGCGCACGACCGAACATTGGCACGCGATGTGATGAGGGAGCACCCGGAGACCGAGATGCGAATCCTCGATTCGATCGACGCGCTGCGAGGGAGCCTGGATTACCACCTCGCCCGTCACAACCTCCTCACGGCCAATCTCGCACATGCAGACACGCCCGGTTTTCGACCCCTCGATCTGCAGCGCACCGGCGCTTTCGAGGGCGCGCTTCACGCGGCGCTCGAAACGACCGAGGCGGGCCACATCGGACCTTCGCACTCCTCGGTGGGCGAGGAGAGCTGGAAGGTTGTTCAAGACGCCTCGGCCCAGGCCACAGGCAACGACGGAAACGCCGTGAGCCTGGACCGAGAAGCCGTGAAAATCGCAACGAATCAACTCCGGTACGACACGATCGCTTCGCTGGTGCAGGGCCAGCTCTCCGGCCTGGAATGGGCCGTGAACGACGGGAGGACAGGATGAGTCGTTCAGATGCCGTGAGCGGCGTATTCAGCGCGATGGAAGTCGCGGCCTCGGGGCTCACCGCCGAGCGAGGACGCATGAACGTGATCGCGAGCAACCTCGCGAACGCACGAACCACGAAGGGGGCCGACGGGCAGCCCTACCAGCGCCTCGACCCGGTTTTCGTCGCGCATCCGGTGGCTCCGGACAGCTTCGACCCCGTGCTGCGGAACGTTCGCGAGGTGGAACTCGCAGGCGTCCGCCCCGACACGACGCCAGGGGAGATGGTGTACGACCCCGGCCACCCGGACGCCAACGCGCAGGGTTACGTCCAGTATCCGAATGTCAACGTGGTGACAGAAATGGTCAACCTCATGACGGCGTCGCGCGCGTACGAAGCCGGCGTAACGTCGATCGAATCGCTCAAGGCGATGGCACGCTCCGCGCTCAAGATCGGTCAGTAGCCATGAGCATCGTCCGCGTCGACAACCTGCCGTTCGCCGCGCCCGAGGGGATCCGCCCCATCGAGGGCACCGCATCGGCGACGCAGGCAGGCGAGGCCGCCGGAGCGGGAGGCCTGTCGTTCGAGAGCCTCCTCGGCGACGCGATCCATGAGGCCAACCAGGCCGACTACGTGGCCTCCCAGAAGACGCAGGCGCTCGCCGCCGGCGCCATCGACGACATCCACGGAACGATGATCTCCGTGAAGGAAGCGGACATCTCGATGAAGCTGGTGGGCACGGTGCGAAACAAGATCCTCGACGCTTTCCAGGAGCTTTGGAAGACCAGTGTCTGACGCGCAACCCACCCC
>CALKVG010000530.1 GCA_937998045.1 uncultured Myxococcales bacterium | reverse complement strand
AGATTTCTGCCTGTCTCGTGGGCTCGGAGATGTGTATAAGAGACAGGATCGCGCGGCAACGGACCACGCGGGGGCCGTGGCGGCGGCGCGGTCCGTTGCCGCGCGATCCGGCGACCCGGCGCGCCCCTGAGCGCTCCCGGACACCAGCCAAACGCCGGCCGCGTCGAGGGAGCGCTCGAGCGCCACGTCGTCCAGCGCCGTGACCAGCACCTCGACGGCGACCGCGCGCGCGCTCTCGATCTCGCCGGCGAACGTCGCGAGGCCGACCTCGCACTCTCGCGCCAGGAGCGCGCGCATCGAGAACGACGGCTCGCCTCCGGACTGGCCGATGCTCCCCTCGAGCGACAGGACGTGGACCGGGCCGGCCACGCGACGAACACCGCCCAGCGCGCCGGCTTCCGCGTCGTACGCGCGAAGCTCGACGTCGTGCAGAACCCCGCTGCCGCGAAGCCAGCCGGACCGGATGCCGTGCTCACGCAGCGCCTGGACGATCGCGTCGGGCAATCGCTCGCCGCTCGATATGCGGATCACCAGATGGCGACACGCTTCGCTTGCATGGACGGTAGTACCCAAAGCCTGCTTGCGTTTAGCACTCGCGGTGCGCCCGCAAAAGCGCCCGAATCGGTGACATCCGTGCGACCCTAGCCCGCGCGTGGCTCTGCAGTGAGCCGCTCAGCGGGTCCTCCGCTCAGCAGACGGCGGCAGGTCGAACGCCCCTGCCGTGCCACTCGCGGGCGGCGGCGCGGGAGCGGGCTCGGACGGCGCCACCTCGGCGCTACGGGACGTGGGGGCCCAACGAACCCCGAGCGTGAAGCGAAAGCGCGGCGTGGTGATGGGCGTCTCGCCATCGAGCGGGATCGCGCCGCCGCCTCCGGCCTGGATGGAGACGTCGCCGCTTCGCAACGGCGCGGTGCGCACCGATAGCTGCCATTCCGCGGGTACGATGTGGCGGCCGTTGCCGACGCTGGTCGGGACGCCGGGTTGAACGAACTGGATGTCGTGCTGTTCGGCGAGCGTCGGAAGGGCCCAGGCTTCCGCCGTCAGGCTGAGAAGTTGCCGCGGGAGAAGGTCGTAGCCCACGCCCAGCGCCGAGAACAGCTGCGTGCCGATGCGTGCGCCGACGATCTCCGTCGTGGGCCGCACGCGAGCTCCGAGCTCCAGGCCCGCGAAGAGCCGCCCCTGCCGGAGGGCACCTGCCACGCCGGGCGCGAAGGCCGCGGAGCGCTCGCCGGCGAGCTGGTCGTGATCGCCCGTCGGCGCGCTCACCTCGACCCTGGCCGCGAGGCCGAAGCCGTCGCTCGGCTGGGATGTGGCGCTGGGCACGTGCGGGATGATGGCGTACGCGAAGCCGAAGCGAATGTCGCGCAAGGCGGTGTCCTTGAGCCCGAGGCCTCCCGTGATCGGAGCCAGCCCTGTGCCGCCTTGACCGAACGTCACCGGCAGGACGAGGTCCAGCTCCAGACGCTTTGTCACGCCGTAGGAGAAGAGGAAGTTCGCGTTGACCTGATCGTCGATCGCGTACGCTTGGCTCCCGGGTGGCGCCGGCGCAGGAATGGTGAGCACGACCGGTCGCGACAGGTAGGTCGACACGAGGCCGAAGCCAATCTGGCCGGGGGCGATCGTTTCGGTAGATCCCACCGACGTGAATCGAGCAGCCCCCGCGTGGGGCCATAGCGTGTCGTCGTTGACGCACGGGCTGTAGACGCCGGAGCAGTCGCCGGCGAATGCCGGGCGCACGCCGCGCCCGAAGGGGGCCGCGGCGAGCGTCAGAGAGAAGACAAGGACGACGCGACGGCGCATCGGCGACGACCTTATCATCCTTCCGCCGCCGCGCGTCCGGGGCTAAGAAGCACGGCGTGCGCATCACGTCGGAGCGGCCGCTCGTCCTCGGAAGCGCCTCGCCGCGGCGCCGCGACCTGCTGGCGCTCCTCGAGGTGCCCGTCTTCGTGCGAGCGGCGTCGGTCGACGAGTCGCAGCGATCCGGCGAAGATCCCCGCCAATACCTCGAGCGCGTCTCGCAGGCGAAGCTCGACGCGATCCGGCGGTCCGCGTTGCCGCCCGCTGCGGGAGTGCTCGTGGCCGACACGATCGTCGTCGCACCCGACGGCGGCATCCTCGGCAAGCCGGCGGGGGAGGGGGACGCCCGATCGATGATCGTCCGCCTCGCGGGAGCGACGCACGAGGTCCGCACGCGGTTTCTCCTCGGCGGGGTCCAGGCGGGCGCCGCGCCCGAGCACGCGCAGACCGTCGTCACACGCGTCACGTTCCGGTCGCCGTCGGCCGAGGAGGTGAGCGCGTACGTCGCGAGCGGGGAGGGCAACGACAAGGCGGGTGCGTACGCCGCGCAAGGACGGGCGGCCGCCTTCATCGAGCGCATCGACGGGAGCTACACGAACGTCGTCGGCCTGCCCCTGTGCGAAGTCGTCGTCGCGATGCAGCGTCTGGGGTGGCTTTGACGGCTGCGCGACTGCCTCCGCGGCAGGGCGCGCTCCTGGTCTTGGCGGTCGCTCTGGTCGCGCGCGTCGCGGTCGTCGCCTGGGCGTCCGTTCGGTTCCCCGCCGTCGACGACGGTACCTACTACGACGTGCTCGCGCGTCGACTCGCGTCGGGAGCCGGTTACACATGGCTCTGGCCCGACGGCGCGGTCACGTACGTTGCGCACTATCCCGTCGGCTATCCGGCGATGCTGGCGCTGGCGTACCGTCTGCTGGGAGCCGCCCCATCGTCGGCGATGATCGCGAACGCGCTCGTCGGGAGCCTCGGCGCGGTCGCGGCCTACGAGCTTCTCGAAGGTCGGCGCGGCGGCTGGCGTCCGCTCGCCGCGGGTCTTGCGGTGGCGCTGCATCCGGCGCTCCTCCCGTACACCGCCGCGATCATGACCGAAGGAGTCACCGCGTCCCTGTGGCTCGTCGCCGCCGCGTGCGCGTCGCGCGCGCGCCGGACGCCGCGCCCCTACGGCTGGATCGTCGCGTCAGGGCTGGTCATGGGCGCGGCGACGCTGGTTCGGCCCCAGTCGCTCGTGCTCGCGCCCGTCCTCGGCTTCCTGGCGGTGGCGCCGGACGAACGGGCGGCGCGCGTCCGCTTCGCGCACGCCGCCGCCGTCTCGGCGGTGGCGCTCGCGTGCGTCGCGCCGTGGACCGCCCGGAACTGCGAGCGCATGCACCGCTGCGCCCTCGTCAGCGTCAACGGGGGGTGGAACCTCCTCATCGGCGCGCAGACGAAGACCGGCGCGTACGAGACGCTCGAGGTGCCGCCGGAGTGCAGGACGGTCTGGGACGAGGCAGGGAAGGACCTGTGCTTCGAGCGCGCGGCCCGCGCGGCGATCGCGGCCGCGCCGCTCGAGTGGATCTCGCGCGCGCCGGCAAAGCTCGCGGCGAGCTTCGACTACTTCGGCGCGGCGCCGTGGTACCTGCACGACAGCAACGCGGGGGCCTTCTCGCAGGAGGCGAAGATCCGGCTCGGAGCGATCGAGACGGTCGTATGTCGCCTGCTGCTCGTCGGAGCGCTCGTCGTCGGCGGCCGGCGTCCGGGGCCGCGCGCAACGTCGCGCAAGGTGCTCGCGCTCCTCGGCGCCGTGGGCGCGGTGACCCGGCACGGATGGATCGGCTGCGTCGCCCTCGTCGCGTGCGTCGCGGCCGTCGGTCGACGCGGGTGGGCGGACGCGCCGCTCGTTCTCCCCTGGACCGCAGCGGCGATCGCGGCCACGGCAACGGTGCACGCCGTCTTCTTCGGCGCGGGCCGCTACGGGCTCGTCGTCGCGCCCCTCGTTGCGGTGCTGTCGTTCGTTGCGCCGCAGGACTCAGCGGCGCGACCGGGCTAGGCCGGTCCCGTGCGTGGCCAGCGCGTCGCGCAGGAACTCCGCGAGCAGCGGGTGCTCCTCGTTTCGTGCGGCGGCCGCGAGCTGCCCCAGCGACGTCGCGCTCCCCAGCCGCGCGAGCGCCTTGTATTGCACGAAGCGCACGAGCGGATTCTCGTCGAGCCGGAGCTGGTCGCCGGCCGACCAGCGGTCTCCGGGACCGGCGGCCATCGCCACGACGTTCCACGCGGCAGCGCGGATCGTCGCGTCCTTTTCGTTCGTCGCGCGCATCGCGCCCTCGACCGCGCCCTCGTTCTCCTCGAGGGCTGCAGCGCCGTAGGGCGTGTCGTCGAGACCCGCGCCCGAGCGCTGGTGCGCCTCGTCCGCGAAGACGCGGGCGCTCGGGTCCGCGCCGAGTACGAGCGCCCTCAGCGCAAGATCGCTCGCCATTTCGCGGGCGGCGTCGCTCAGCGCCCGGTTGGTGAGCTTGCGCGTCGTGTCGGTGTCCGACCCGAGGACGTTGGGGGCGGCGGCGCACGTGCGCCCACGCAGCTCGCCGCGCCATACCGTGGCCCCATCGGCGGTCCGCCTCGCCTCGCACGAGAGGTCGGCGTAAAGCGCGACCATCTCGTGGCTCTCGGTCATCGGCGAATGCGAGCGGACGGCGAACCGATCGAGCTCGCAGCGGACGGCGTAACCGCCGGGCTCGCCCCCGCGGAGAGCGCGCCCCGCGAGCTCGGCGTTCATCGCAGCGGTGAGCACGGCCGCGGGACCCGGCGAGGCGAAGTCGCCTTCGAGGCGAGCTCGCTGGCCGATCGGCTCCAGATCGACGGTCGTGGGCTCGCGAGAACGGCTCGGCGCGATGACCGGTGCGTCGAGGAGCAGCGGGCGCGAGCAGGCGCATGCGAGGGTCGCAGCCACGACCAGCAGGGCGGGGAGGGGGGATCGGCGGGGCACGCACCCCTAATCTCGCCCATTGCGCAGGCCGGCTCCAGAGAGCACATTGTGCGGCGTCGACGCCGCTCGGGCGGTCGCCGGCAGCGCTCGACCCTTGCTCACGCAGGCTCGCGCGCTGCGGGAGGAAAGTCCGAGCTCCACAGAGCACGATGCCGGGTAACGCCCGGTGGCGGAAACGCCGAGGAGAGTGCCACAGAAAAGAAGACCGCCGGTCCGCCGCCTCGCGCGGCGCAGCCGGCAAGGGTGAAACGGCGGGGTAAGAGCCCACCGCGCCCGCGGTAACGCGGGCGGCAAGGCAAACCCCATCGGGAGCAAGGCCACGTAGGCAGGCGCCATCAGAGCTGCTCGCTCGAGCCTGCGGGTAGGCTGCTGGAGGCGGCGGGTGACCGCCGTCCTAGAGGAATGATCGCCTCCGCGCTTCGGGGCGACCCGGGCGCGAGACAGAACTCGGCTTACAGAGCGACGTCGACCGCGAGCGCCCGGGGCTTTCGAGCCTCGGGCGTTCGTGTTTTCCGGCCTCGGGAAGGGCCGCCTCGGCGCCGGCTAGAACGTCCCAAAAGCGCTCACGCCCGGTCCACCGCCGACGGACGCGGGGAGCACGCGCACCGCCGCCTTCGTCGTCGGCGCCGGTTTGCTCGGCCGCGCGAGCGATACGATGACGATCCCCAGCCCGGCTCCTTGCCCGACCGTATCGAGCACCAGCGGCAGGGCAATCGTTCCGAAGTTGAGCCCCCGGCATCCCAGCGACGCCGTGCACATGCTTCGCTGCACGTAGTCGGCGATGGGACCGACGACCGGGGCGTAGAGCCAGCGGTCGGCCGCGATGTCGCTGGTGCCCGCCACGGCGACCGAGGCCGTGTACGGCATTCCGAAGAGGACCGCGCCGGTCATCGTGAGCATCGGGTCCACGCGTCGAGGCGACTCGGCGGGCTGCGGCACGACCGTGCGGAGCTCCTCTGCGTCCGCCGGAGCGACGTGCGCCGTGGCAGCTGCCGCCATGGCACACGCGAGCAGTCGGGCGATGCGATGAGGCATGGATGGTCTCCCCGGGGGTTTCGCGGACGATCGCGCGAGCGCTCGTCGACGACCGTGGGACTGCACGGCCGATACCAGGCGCGTCAGCACCCGAGCTGCGAGCTGGCCCAGCGACCGGAGGCCGAGCAGACGAACGCCTCGCAGGAGGAGCCGGCCACGTAGATGCACCCCTGCCCTGGAGAGAGGCACGGGTCACCCGGCTGCGGCGGATCCGCGGGGCACAGCGCCGGTATCTGGGGCGCATGCCCGTCCGGCGGTGCCGTCGCGCTCCCGTCCGGCCTTGCCCCCGCGTCCCCGTCCTCGCTCGATACGCGTCCGCCGCACGCGGAGCAGGGCACGAGCGCCATCGCGAGCGCCAGCAGCACGCCGCCGATCTTCATGCGCGGATCGATGGCCGGCCGCGCCGGCTTCCGTCGCTTGCGCTCAGGTTTCGACCACGCTCCGGCAGAGCCGGAGACGCGCCGTCTACGCTGCCTCGCTCGCGCGCTCGCCCGCGCACATTTCCAGGTGCCGCTTGATCTTCTGCTTGGCCCGCGCCTCCAGCTGCCGCGCTCTCTCGCGCGAGACGCCCAGCCGGCGCCCGATCTCCGCGAGCGAAAGCTCGTCGGGTCCGTCGGCCATGATGCGCACCTGCACGATGAACCGCTCGCGCGGGTCGAGCTTCTCGACCGCCTCGCGCACCCACTCGTGGATGGCGCTCGAGCGCTCGTGGCCGATGTACAGGTCCTCCTGGCTCGGCCCTCCGCTCGGCAAGGTGTCGAGCACCGTCGCCGCGCCGTCGTCGAATACCTTCGTGTCGAGCGACAAATCGCGCGCCTCGAGGCGGTGGGCCAGCATCGTGATCTTCTCCGGCGTCGTGCCGAAGCGTTCGGCGAGCTTCTCCTCGACCTCGACGAGATCACTCGTCGACGCCATGATCTTCGCCTTCTCGCGCCGTAGCCGGAAGAACACCTTCGACCGGAGCGGCCCCGCGCCGACGCCGACGATGCTCCAGGCGCGGATGACGTGGTCGAGCACGTAGGCCCGAATCCAGTGCGCCGCGTAGGTGACGAATCGCGTACCGCGATCGGGATCGAACTTGCGCAGCGCGATCATGAGCCCGACGTTCCCCTCGGAGACGAGGTCGGCGACGCGGACTCCGTAGCGGCGGTAGCTCAGCGCAATCGCCACGACATAGCGCAAATTTGCCTCGACGAGCTCGCGCGCGGCCTCTCGGTCGTCGCGTTCGCGGACGAGGCGCGCCAGCTCGTACTCGCGCTCTCGCGAAAGCGGCTGGATCGCCTGCACGCGGGCTATGTACTGCGAGAGGCTCGAGCTTATGTCGGGCCGGGACCGTTCCTGGGGGTGCGTGGTCGCTTCGCGCATAGCAGGGCGGCGCCCTGCTAGTGCGGGCGCTCGCCCAGACTCGGATGCACGGCGCGTGCGCGGGGGCTTGCGCCTTCGAAGAGATCGCTTAAGCCGCGGCTACGCCGAGAAGCTCGAACCGCAGCCGCAGGAGCCCTTCGAGTTCGGGTTGTTGAACTTGAACCCCGCCCCGTGCAGCCCCTCGACGTAGTCGATCTCGGTACCTTCGAGGTACTGGTAGCTCATTGGGTCGATGTACAGCTTCACGCCGTTGGACTCGAACTGCTCGTCGAGGTCGCCGACCTTGTCCTCGAAGTAGAGGTCATAGCTGAACCCGGCGCACCCCCCGCCGACCACGCGCAACCGCAGGCCCTGCCCCAGGAGGGTTTCGGCCTCGGCGATTTCTTTCACTTTGCTCGCAGCCTTTTCGGTAATCGTGATCATCGCTCTACCTCACTATAGGGGCGGAGCGACCGGCCCGCCACTTGCTGCCCGTCCGCGCCTCTCGGCACCGGCATAGCACGGCTCAGCGTCCTCGCATGGGCGAGGGGCCGCCGCCGCGAGCCGGCGATCCGCGCACGGCGAGCACCGTCCCCGACGCGCACGCCACGACGAAGGCGCCGGTCTCGAGCGGAGCCATCCCGGCGACCGCCGGCAGTCGCCCCACGGTCGCGACCGCAACCGGGCACGCGTCGGACAGGGCCTCCGAGCCGGCGCCGGTGACTACGCCGACGGTTCCGTCGGACGTCGCGAAGGCCAGCCGGCCCGCGTCGTCGACGATCGGCGGCGCGTGCGCCGGGGCAACGAGCGCTCCGGCGCCGCCGTCCGCCGCCATCGGCGGCGGGTGGACGGCGAGGACGCTTCGCGAGATTTCGCTACCGGATGCATCGAACGCCACCGCGAGCTCGGTGGTCGGCGTGGTCACGAGGAGATGGGCCGTCGACCCGCGGACCGCCGGCGGCCCCAGGAAGAGGCCCGCAGGGGCGACCGCACGCGTCGTGGCGGCCGAAGCGAGCCCGGGGCGATCCAGGTCGAGCGCCAGGAGCTGCGTCTGCGCTGCGCCGACGGCCAGGAGCGTACGACCGCCTGCCAGGGCAGCGCCGTCGGCGATCGGCGTCTCGAAGCTCGCCGCGCGGAGGACCTCGGGTGCGCCGGGAATCCAGGTCCACACGGTCCCGCTCGCGCCGACCGCGACGACTCTTCCGAGGGCGGCGACCAGAGGGAACGTCGTCGGCTCGGGTAGCGTCGCGCGTGCGCGCAGCCGACCCTCGGCGTCGAGGACGGTCAGGTCCTGCGTCGTCGCGACGACGACGCCCCCATCGTCGAGCGGGAGGGGCGCGGGACGGGCGGCGTCGCCCCGCCCGAAACGCCGCCGCCAGCGCAGCGCCCCGTCGCGCACGGCGACGGCCTCGCCCGCCGCGTCGACGAAGACCATCGTGTCATCCGACAGGAGCGCCGCCGGTCCGGGCTGCATCGCGCCCGTCGCCAGGTGCCACCGCTCGATGCCGTCGCGCCCGACCGCGCCCACCTCGCCGCGCGTACCGACGACGTAGGTGACCCCCGCCGTGTCCACGAGCGGCGCGTGCTCGACGAGCTCCCCGACGGATGCGCGCCACTCGATGCGAAGCCCCCCCGACGGAAGCGCTTCGCGGGCGCGGCCCGTGCGCGCGGCGTCGATTCGGTCCGCGCGGGCGCCTCCCGACGGGGTCCCGACGACGAGCGTACGCGCACGCTGGACGTCGACCGTCTGCGCGGCCGCGCGCCGCCGGAGCCCGCCTGCGACCACCGCTGCGGCGAGGCACGCGGCGACATAAAGGGTGGCCGCCCGTGCCGGGGAGCTCATCGCTTGCCGCGCAGCAGGAACTGCGCCTCGACCTCGGGCACCGTTTGCCCGCCCGGCGCCGAAAAGGCGCGCGCCACGAGGCCGTACGCGCTCACGAAATCGCCGTGCGCGAGTGGCACGTCGCGGCCCAGGACGACCCGCGCCAGACACGGCCCCCTCGCGCACCCCCGCTTGTCGTTGACGAGCGCCAGCGTGCGGTGGCCCGAGCTGCGCGCGTCGAGCACTTCTCCGCTCACCACGATGGGCTGCCCCGTCTTGCCCGTGATGTCGCTTATCACGACGTCGTAGCCGATGGGATGTCGTTGCTCGAACTGCCTCGCGGCGTCGGCCAGGCTCGCCACGCGCGTGACCAGAGCGTGTACCGTCCGGGGGGCAAGCGCCGCCGTGCCGGCGCGGACCTCGATGCCGTGGTCGCCCAGCGCCGCGAGCGGCACGGTCGTCTCGAACGCCCCGTCGGGCCCGACGGCCACCGACGTGCCGTCCACGGTCACGGTGGACCCCTTCGCCGCGCGCCCCGCGAGAAGGACGGAGCCGTCGTCGACCACCGCCTTGGTCCCGGGCGCGTCGACGCGCAGCGGCGCCACCGCCACGCGCGCGCTCGCCGTGCCCTTCTCGGTGCTCCCGCCCTTCTGCACGACGACGTACGGGACGTCCACCGACACGACGCGCGATTCGTCGGCCGGCCCCTCGGTCGCCGCCGCTTCGTCCACGGCGTACGCGCCGACGCCGGAGGCGTCCAAGGTCACCGGCTTGCCGTCGACCTGCACGTCGGTCCCGGGCTGCGCCTCGACCCGGACCGTGATCGCCGGCCGGGGGCCGTTCATCGTGCTCACGTCGGCGCGCACGCGGTACGCCACCGGCACGAGCAGCTTCACCGTCTCGTCTCGCCCCATACCGGGGCGATCGATGACCAGGGAGAGCGTGTTCTCGCCGGTGCGGAGCGGCTCGGGCAGCGCAAGATCGGCCTCTCCCTTGGCGAAGATGGCGCGCGCCCCGCCGAGCGCCACGACCGTGCCGTCGGCGCAGCTCTTCGCGTCGCACGACAGATGAAGGACGTCCTTTCCGTCCGGCGCGCTCCGCGGCTGGGCGCTGATGGGCGGCGCGCTCCGCCACAAGAGCGCGATGGCGGCACCGAGGCCGAGCACGAGGACCGCGCTGACACCGCCGACGACCGCGAGGGGGATCCCGCCCTTCCTGCGGACGATGCGCGGCGGAGGTGGCGCCGGCTCGTCGGCGAGCGGCTCCGGCGGAGGGACATACGGCACCTGCAGAGCGACCGTCGCAGTTCGGGGCGCGGGGGCGGAGACGAGCGGAGGCGGCGAGGGAGGCGGCGGCGCCGGCGGCGGCCCCTCGCCGCCTCCGCTCGTC
>CALKVG010000529.1 GCA_937998045.1 uncultured Myxococcales bacterium | reverse complement strand
CTGGAGGACGCCGAACGCCACCAGCAGGACGGCGAACGCGCCGAACGCGCCCACGGCGGCGGCCAGGCTGCGCGCCGCCCCCGCTCTCCCGCGCTCGCGCGTTGCGTAGGCCATCGCGAACATGAGCGCCGCCGCGGGCACCAGGCCCACGACGATGCCCGCCGCCAGGGCGAAGCCGCCGGCGCGCATGACGACCGAGACGCCGTGCGAGTCGTGCCAGAGCGCGTCCAGCAGCGCGTGTCCGCCGGCGTCCCAGAGGACCGCGTCTCCGCGCGGGTCGCCGCCGTACGCCGCTCGCGCGAGGGAGCCCGCGGGCCAGCTCGCCACGAGGGCCAGCGCGGCCTGCCACGCCCACACGCCCACGATGGCCCACGGGTGCCTCCGCGCACGCATCGCCGGCGTCGTCACGAGCACCAGGTCCTGGGCGGGGCGCGCGGCGTCGGGCGTCTCGTCGGGCGGCGCGATCGCGGCGCGGTAGTCGCTCACGGCGAGACCGCCTGCAGCGCGAGCTGCATCCAGTACGTCGCGCGCTCGAGCGTGCGCGGCGCGCCGCCGCCGCCTCCCTCGACGCTCGCCCGGTTGTTCTCCAGGTTGTAGTCGAGCATCACGCGATCGTCGGGATCGACGACCGCGCTGCGGAGCGCGACGGGTCCGCTCCACGAGATCCGCTTGTACTCCCCCTCGCCGTCCCAGAGCTCGCGGCGCGTCGTGCCGTCGGCAAACGTCAGCTCGATGTCTACGGGAAAGGACAGCGTGCCGCGCCGGCGCAGGGCGACCGTGTTCTCCCACGTCGCGCCGTCGGCTTCTCCGGGCTCGACCCGGACGCGCTCGTTCGCGCCGGCGTCCGCGCCGTCGCTGGCGGTGTCGCCCGGCGCGCGGTCGAAGACGCCACCGGCCCTTCGTGCCATCTGCGACCACGCCCCGTCGACGACGTAGTCGACCCAGCCCTTTTCGAAGAGGGCGGCCCGCAGCGTGCGCTCGACGCGGGGTCCGAGCACCTCCCCGAACGTGTCGAGGAACTGGTCCGGCCCCGGATGCGCGAAACGGAAGCGGCGCGCGTATCGCCCGAGCGCGCGCAGCGTGCTCTCGCGCCCGTAGACGCGCGCCAGCGTCTCGACGATCGCCGCCGTCCGTGCGTACACGAGCCGCGCATAGTTCGCGCCGCTCGTGAAGGCGCTGGCGGCCTGGGCGACGGGCTCGTCGTGCACTCCCATGTTTCCGCCGACGGCATCGAGTGACGCGTCGGCGATCGTCAGCCCCGCCAGGTCCGCCGCCGACCCCTCGCGCCGCCACGCGGACATACCGTCGGCCTCCGCGAACTGGTTGAGCCCCTCGTCCAGGAACGGCCACGCGAGCTCGTTGGTGGCCACCAGGCCGTAAAACCACTGATGCCCGAGCTCGTGGATGGTCACGATCTCCGGCGCGAGCACCGCCGCGGGCGTGTACCAGGCGCCGCCGGACGTGATGAGCGTGGGGTATTCCATCCCTCCCGCTTCGCTGGCGTCTTGCTGCGGGTGCACGACGGTGAGCACGCGGTACGGGTACCGACCGTAGTGCGTCGAGAAGTACGGCAGCGCGAAGCGCAGCGTCGCCATTTCGCGCTCGGCCACGGCCGCGAATCCGGGCGGGTAGAGGAGGGCCACGTCGACGTCGCCGACGCGTTCGGCCTGTTTCTGCCAGCGGTCCCAGGCGGTCCACGCGAAATCGTGGACGTCGCTCTGCACGTGCCGCTCGACGCGCCGTCCTCCCCCGACGCGCGACTCCACCGTCGTCCCGGTGGCGCCGACGACGTAACCATCGGGCACGTCGAGGGTCACGTCGTAGCTGCCGAAGTCCGAATAGAACTCCGACAGGTGGTGAAACGGAAAATGAGCGAACGTGCCATCGGACTCGACGCGCGCGATCTTGGGGAACCACTGCCCGACCATGTGAAAGGTGCCTCGGTACCCCGTGCGCTCGATCACGGTGGGCAGCTTGTCGTCGAACGCGACCTCGAGGGCGATCGTCTCTCCCGGCGCGACCTCGCGCGGAAGCGGAACGCGCGCGTCCGTCTCGTCGTCGTCCCCCGGACGTCGCAGCTCGGCGCGCGGCCACAGGTCTACCGAGGGGCCGCCCGCCTCCTTGAGCGCGAGTCGCCGCACGTCGATCCAGCCCCAGTCCTCGGGCGGCTCGCTGCCGCGACCCCCGACGCGCTCGCGCAGAAATACCGACCGCTCGTTCTTGAACGCGTTCAGGTAGAGGTGGAGCCACATCTCGCGGACGGGCCGCGTGCTCGCGTTCCTCCACGCGATCGTGCCCTCGCCATGGACCGTATGAGCCACCGGGTCGAGCGTGACGCGGAGGGTGTAGTCGACCACGTCATCGGCGTGCTCCGGCACGCGCGTGTCGTCGGCGGCGGCCGGAGCAGCTGCCGGGGGCGAGGGCGGCACGACCGGCGCCTCGGGAAGCGGCTCGGCGGTTCGCAGCGGCTGAGGGACCGCCGGCTCGATCGCGAAATGCGCCGCAACGGCGATGAGGGCCAGCGAAGCGGGCGGGCGCACGGCGGGCATCATCCGCCGCGCGCCGAGGCCACCGCAAGTCGTCTATCTGGGAGCCTCATGCGGTCTCCCCCTCTTGCCGCGGTGCGCCTCGACCCGGAGGGCCGATCCGCACGCGCTAAGCTGGTCGCCGTGGCCACGGCGATTGTTCGGGAGGCGCTGGCAGGGTCGGGCATCGACGTCGTCGCCTCGTGTCCCGCCGCGGCGTACGACGCCCGCGCGCCCCACGAGTTCCGTGCCGACGCGCTCGTCCCGGGCGCGCGCGGCGTCGTCGTAGCCGCGAGCGGCGGGCCGGCGCTCTGGCGCGCCTTCCGGGCGCACATCGACGCGCGCCCGGCGCTTTGGGACCAGTCGAACCCCTACGACGCGTACGTCGCGTCCCTCCTCGATCGGGCCGACGCGGCCCTGGCGAGCGCGGGCATCCATTTCCGTCGCTTCGAGGCGGCGTTTCACGCGGCCGTGCGCGTCGACTTCGTTGCTCTCGCCGAGATCGTCGGCCTGGGCTCGCCGAGCCCGTTCCGCCTGCTCATTCACGACGTCCACGGCCCGTGGTGGGCCCTGCGCGGCGCCTGGATCGTCGACGCCGACGTCGAGCCTCCCCGGCCGCACCGGCCGCCGTGCCCGGGGTGCGCTGCGCCCTGCATCGGCGGCCGCGCCAACGCGGCGAATCCTCCAGGCGCGACGCCCGAGGTGCGCGCGCGGTGCGTCGTCGGTCAATCTTTCCGCTACGACGACGACCAGATCGCCTACCACTACGACCGCGCGAGGACTGTCGCTCGCCTGCGTGGACGACGGGGTTGAACCGGTAGGGCGGATGGCTCACCAGAGGGCGAGCTGGCCGCGCGGACGGCGGAAGGTGGCCGGCGCGTTCTCCTGGGCGAAGCCGCGCGTCTGCAGGCCCAGCTTGGTCGCCGTCTGCGCGAAGAGCGCGGCGATGGCGTCGGCGTAGGCGCCTTCGCCGCGGCCGCGCACGCCGAAGCGTGCGTCGTACAGCTGGCCGCCACGCGTCTCGCGGACGCGACGGAGCACGCGGTCGGCGCGGAGGGGGAGCGCAGCGCGCAGGCGGGTCTCGAATACCTCCTTTACCGGCCCCGGCAAGCGCAGGAGCGTCGTCCCCGCGTACGAAGCGCCGGCGTCGCGGGCCGCGCGCAGGACGTCGCCCATGTCTTCGTCGTTCAGCCCCGGCACGATGGGCGCCACCATCACGCCCACCCGCACCCCGGCGCGCGCCAGGCGCTCGATGGTTCGCACGCGGCGCGCGGGAGTCGTCACGAACGGCTCGATTGCCCGGGCATTCCCCTCGTCCCAGAACGGGATGCTCACCATCACACCGACGTGCGCGACCGACGAAAGCGCCTGCAGGACGTCGATATCCCGTTCGACAAGCGATGCCTTCGTGATGATCGCCGCCGGGTTGCGGTACTCCGCGCAGACCTCGAGGCAGCCGCGCGTCAGCCGGTAGCTCGCCTCGAGCGGCTGATAGCAGTCGGTGACACCACTGAACGCGACGAGGTCGCCCTGCCACCTCGGCTGGTCGAACGCCTCGCGCAGGAGCTCCGGCGCGTTGGGCTTGACCACGATCTTGCGCTCGAAATCCGTGCCGGCGCCGAAGCTCAGATACTCGTGGCTGGGGCGCGCGTAGCAGTACGCGCACGCATGGAAGCAACCGCGGTAGGGGTTGACGCTCCAGGCGAACCCGACGTCCGGACTGTCGTTGTGCGCGAGGATCGCGCGCGTCCGGTCCTCGAAGACCTGGAGTTGCGCGAGCGGCGCCTCGCCGTCGAGGTACTCGACGTCGCTCGTGGCCCAGGGGTTCGGGGGGTTCGCGACGGGCTGGAGGGGGCTCACCCCGAACAGGGTGATACTGAACGAACGTGCCGGTCAAGCGCTCAGGCGATGACCGATTCCTTGAGCAGCTTGTCGGCTTGCTGCTTGCGCCACGCCGCGAGCTTCTCCGCCAGGGGCGGCCGCTTGCCTGCGAGGATCGCCACCGCGAAGAGCGCTGCGTTCCCGGCGCCGGCCTTTCCGACGGCGAACGTGGCCACCGGAATGCCCTTGGGCATCTGGACGATCGCGAGGAGCGCGTCGAGCCCCAGCAAATGACCCGACGGGATCGGCACCCCGAGCACGGGCAGCGTCGTCTTCGCGGCGACGACGCCCGGGAGGTGCGCGGCGCCGCCGGCCCCGGCGATGAAGACCTCGACGCCGCGCTTCGCCGCATCGCCGATGTAGTCGAAGAGCGCGTCCGGCGTGCGGTGCGCGCTCAGCACCCGGACCTCGTGCTCGACCCCCAGCTCGACGAGCGCGTCGCGCGCGCCCTGCATGACGTCGAGGTCGCTCTTGCTGCCCATGAGAATCGATACCAGCGGGACGGTCATAGGCCGCATTTAGTTCAAGGGGAGAACCGAAGACAAGGTGTCGCGCACGCAGCCTTGCCGGAGGTTGTGGAGATCATAGAATGACTGGCTCATCCGCCGTTCCATCGCGAGGCTTCGAAGGCGCCGTTCATGAGCGACCCGTTTTTGGCTCGAGCCCAGCGGAGGGTCGGCACCGTCCTGCGCGGCAAGTATCGCCTGGACCGCGTCCTCGGCGTGGGCGGCATGGCGGCCGTCTACGCGGCGACCCACCTGCGCAACGGCAACCGCGTCGCCGTCAAGGTGCTCCACCGGAACCTCGCGCTGCAGACCGGCGTCCGCGAACGCTTTCTGCGTGAGGGCTACGCCGCCAACTCGGTGGAGCACGCAGGAACGATTCGGATCCTCGACGACGACACGTCGGAGGACGGCGCCATCTTCCTCGTGATGGAGCTCCTCGACGGCGAGACGCTGGAGGCGCGCTGGCAGCGGAGCGGTCGCCGGCTCGCGCTGCCGGAGGTCGTCGGGCTCTTGGATCAGCTCCTCACGATTCTCGAGGCCGTCCACGCCAAAGGGATCGTCCACCGCGATCTCAAGCCCGAGAACCTCTTCGTCACCCGAGAGGGCCGGCTCAAGCTCCTCGACTTCGGCGTCGCGCGATTGCGGGAGAGCGCTTCGCCGTCGCAGACCCGAACCGGCGCCATTTTTGGAACGCCTGCGTACATGCCTCCCGAGCAGGCCCTGGGGCGCGTGAGCGAGATCGACGCTCTCTCGGACCTATGGTCGGTCGGCGCCACGGCCTTCACGCTGCTCTCCGGGCGGTACGTTCGCGAGGGCAATTCGGCGGCGGAGATGCTCGCGCAGGCCGTCGGCGCGCCCGTGCCCGAGTTGCTCACCGCGGCTCCTCTTCTTCCGTCCGCCGTCGCGCGAATCGTCGACCGCGCCCTCGCGACCGAGAAAGCCGACCGCTGGCCGAGCGCACGCGCCATGAGAGAGGCCCTGGCGAGCGCAGTCGCGGCCTACGAGCACCCCGACCCCGACGAGCAAACCACCGTCGTTCGCGTGAGCCAGGACGACGAGGCGACGCGAGTCGGCGTAACCCAGTTCGCCGACACGCTTCCGGGTGCACCGGAATCCGAGACGTCGACGCTGCCGGTGCCGACCGTCCGCCGTCCGCCGACGGCTGCTCGCCCGGCCGCCGAGGCAGTCGCTCCCACCGGCGAAGCCGCTGGTCCCGCCGAAGTCGCGCGGCCCGGCGCGGAAGCCGTCGCTCCGCCCCGGAAATCGGTGTGGAGCGAGCGCCGCCGACGGCGAACGATCGTCGCGATCGTCGCGGGCGCCGTGGGCCTGACGGTCGGCATCGGCGTCGCGGCCGTCGTCACTTCCGGCGCGAAGCAGGCGTCGGCCAGCCCATCGTCCAGGAGCCCTGCCGCCACGTCGGCGCCGCGCCACGCTCCCTGAGCGAGGGCGTACCTCGAGCGAGCGCGAGCGCTGGTTCTCGCGTTGCAGTACTCTGCGCCGGCCTGAACCCTACGAGCAAGGAGTCGATCACCGTGCTCGAGCCGATCGCACCTTCGGGGTCGCAGTTCGAGATCGCGTGCGGCGAACAGCGCCTCACCGTGGTCGAGGTTGGCGGCGGCCTGCGCGAATATGCCGCCTTGGACCGATCCTTCCTGGACGGCTACGGCATCCACGAGATCTGCTCCGGCGCGCGGGGGCAGCTCCTCCTGCCGTGGCCCAATCGCATCCAGGACGGTCAGTACACCCTCGGCGCCGACACCTTCCAGCTCGACCTCACCGAGCCCGGGCGACACAACGCGATCCACGGCCTGACGCGCTGGGCCAGCTGGCGAGCGACCGAGCAGGCAAACGATCGCGTCGCGCTGGAGCACGTGCTCTACCCGAAGCCCGGCTATCCGTTCACGCTGGCGCTGAGGGTCGAATACACGCTGGGCGCACGAGGTCTGGAGGTGCGCACGGTCGCTCGCAACTGCGGCAATCGGTCGGCTCCCTTCGGCGTGGGCGCGCATCCGTATGTCACCGTCGGCTCGCCGCGGATCGACGCCGACCTTCTGCGGATCCCGGCCGAGCGGTACCTCGCCACCGACGCGCGCGGGCTGCCGACCGGCGATCGACCCATGGAGGGATCGCCCTACGACTTCCGTCGGATGCGCCCGATTGGCGAGACCGCGATCGATTGCGCGTTCGCGGGTCTCGAGCGCGGTCCCGACGGGCGAGCGCGCGTCGAGCTGCGCGCGCCTGACGCGCGCGTCGGCCTGGCCCTCTGGGTCGACGAGAGCTTCCCGTACCTGCAAGTCTTCACCGGCGACCACCTGGCGGACCCGTCGCGGCGCCGTCGCGCGCTGGCGGTCGAGCCGATGAGCTGCGCGCCCAACGCCTTCCGCAGCCGCGAAGGGTTGGTCATGCTCGAGCCCGGACAGACGTGGAGCGGCAGCTGGGGGATCGATCCGTTCGCATAGTCCCTCGCACCGAGCGCAGAGCGGGACTTGCGCGCCCGCGACCCCTCACATCGGCGAGGTGGGCCTCGTCGCGGTGAGCGGGATTTGTGCTTTGAGCATCCTGCCGCCGTCGCCGGTAAGGCGCAGGTAGTAATCGGACGAGCACTGGGTGCCGTCTTCATCGAGCGTGATGAAGTTCGAGCCGCCCGGGATGCCCGCGGAGGTGGCGGCCGTCTTGGCGATTTGGTTGCCCTCGTTGTACTCGTCGAACATCGAGATGTAGAGGCCGTCCGAGCCGATCTGGGTCAGGTTGTAGAACTGATGCCACATGAAGTCGCCGTGGTGTCGCTGATGCGCCGATAGGTCGCCGGGGAGGACGCACGGCTGGTAGTCCTTGCCGCGCGCGTGCTGATACGCGACGTCGCCCTCGTTGTATTGCGTGCGGTTCGCGTCCGAGCCGGCGCCGTCGCCAATTACGCCGACCATCCACGGTGAAATCGCGTCGAGAGTGTCGAACACTTGCCCGAAACCCGCTTGCGACCAGCGGGTGCCGTCGGCCGTGCGCCAGTCGTTGCCGACGCCGCCGATCACGTACAGCCCCTGGCTCTGAAACCAGGTGATGACGTCGAGCGTGGTCTGCGGCGTCCCTGGGTGTCCCGTGTAGCCGACGCCCCAGATGCACACGACCGGCTTGCCGTTCTGCCGCGCGTAGGCGCTGGAGTCCGTGAGGTGGAGCTCCCCCACGATGTTTTGCGTCCAATCGGACTCGAGATCGACCTGGAACGTGTCCCAGCCGCTGATGTCGTACATGATGTAGAACTTGCGCCCGTGCGCTTGCGCGGAGTCGCGGACGTGCCCGGCGACCACGTCGCGCGCCGCGCCCGGGCCGCGGAAGTCGCCGAAGCGCTGGAGCGCGATCGTGTCGATGCCCGCGGTCTGCATCCACTGCACTTGCGTGTCGATCGTCGCGCCGTCCCAGTCCGAGTAGAGCGTGGCCGCGCCACCGCCGTTGAGATTGGCGAAGCCGGTCGGGTACGTCTTGCTGTAGTCGCCCATCGACTTGATCGAGACGTCGCTCGGCGACGGCGTGTTGCGATCGGCCGTCCAGTGCCAAAAGGGTGGGCTGATCCCCGAGCCGTCGCCGGCCGCATTGAACCACCCCTGGTAGCCGACGCTGATCTTGCCGACGATGTCGCCCGAGCCCGGACCGCCCGAGCCGCTGCCGCTGGGCGACCCGCTGCCGCTGCCGCCCGAGCTGCCGCCGCCGCCCGAGCTGCCGCCGCTCGAGCCGCTCGTCGTGTTCGAGGGCAAGCCGCTGATCCGGATTTGCTCCCAGGGGCCGAGCGCTGCGCCGTAAGCGTAGACGGGACCCCCGCCGCCGTTCTGCGCCGACACCCACTCGCCGCCGTACGCCTGCAGTCCCACGAGGTCGCCGTTGTGGATCGCGCCGGTGCCGCTCGCCTTGGTGATCCGGAACGTCTCCCAGGTCTCGCGGTTGTTGCTGCCGGCGTTCAACGTCGACCCGCCTCCGTTCACCGCCTGCAAGAACTGGCCGGTGCCGGCCTCGATGAACACGCTGTCGCCGCTGTTCAGCGCGCCGCCGTTGCTGTCGATCAGCGTGAACTTCTCCCAGGCCTGCGCCACCGGGGCCGTCGCGGTGACCGCGCCGCCGCCGTTGTTCTGTGCGCTGTAATACTGCCCGCCGAGGGCGGCCTGAAAACTCACGCCGGCGAGGTTCAAGCGCTCGGCGCTCGCTACCGGGGTTTCTCTCGCGCTCTCCCCGCCGCAGCCCGCGAGAACGAGCGGCACGAGGATCGAGCCAATCCCATGAGCCCAGGAACGCGAGGCAAAACCCATTCGCTTGCTCCACGGCCGCGCGAAGTCGGCGCCGACCGCGCCCAAGCTCCGGCGAATAGACACTTGGGATCCCATAGCGCGGGCGGTTCGAACGCGTCACCACAAAAGCGTTCTCCGGGCACGAAACCGCGCTGCGCGCAGCGGAAGTGTGCAGATAGACATGAAAGATTTTGCAGTAAACGGTGGATTTTGACTGCGGCCAGGGCGGCGCCCGACGCAGTTACGGCGTGCTTGGGGACTGAACGACAGGATCCATGACGCGCAGGACCGGACTGCCGCCGACGTTCTCGAGCGGAAAGTACACGCGATGCGCGATCGGATCGACGGCCACCGAGTGCGCGTTCGGGCCGACGAAGCCGCGCCCGACCTCGCTCACCGAGCCGTCGGGCGCGACGGCGAACACCGCGACGTTCCCCGTCTCGGATGCTGCGTACAGCCGGCGCAGTCCCGGGTCGAACGCGAGCACGTCGATCTCGGGCGGCAGGGGCACCAAGGAACTCTCGCGACGGGCACGGAGATCGACGACGGCGAGCCGCGGCTCGCCTCCGTGGCAGGCTGCGAAGGCGAGCCGGAGGTCCGATGCGACGAGCAGCCCATGGCACGTGCTCGTGCCGGGCAGGGGGATGCGCCCGACGACGTGGACCGTCGCGGGGTCGATGTCCGCGAGATACGGCTGCCCGTGCACCGCGGCGATCACGCGGCCGGAGCCTGCGTCGTACTGCGCGTTGCCCGCGCCGCCGCCCACGTCGACGCCCGGGAGAGCGCGCGCAGTCTTCGCGTCGACCACGCCGACCCCGGTCCCGCGGTTGTTCGAGACGAACACGCGCCCGGAGGCCGGATCGTACGCCAGCCCGTTGGGGTACTCGCCCGCGGGCACGTGCGCCTTCACCTGGAACGTCCCGTCGTCGATGAGCGCGAGCGTCTTGTGCGCCGTCTCGGTCGCGAAGACCAGGTGCTGCTCGGGCGCAAGGGCGACCCCGTGCACGCTCGGGAGCCCGGAGATCTCCCGCAGCACGCGCTGGCCTTCGAGGTCGAACACGAGGAGCGAGCTGTCGCCCAGGTGCGCGATGTAAAGCCGCCGCCCGGCGGGTTCGACCGCCTGGTAATCGAAGCGCGACGCATGCCCCGGCAGCGGAATGTCCGCGACCCGGCGGAGCGGCAGAGAGCCCCCGCCGGGCGGCGCGCCGAGCACCAGAGCCGCGAGCGCGAGGGCGAGCACCATGCCGGCTCGTTAAGTTGGATCCTGGAGGGGGCTGCAGGCAAGCGTCGGGCGCTTGCGAGCCACCCGTCGCAGTCGTACATGGATCCCTGATGCGCCGGCTGCGTCCGCTGATTCTCACGGCCGTGCTCGCGAGCGCAGGCGTCTGCGTCGCCATCGCGCGCGCCGCGGCGCCGTCGCCGCTCACGGACGTACAGGTGGAAGCGCTACCCGGCGTCCAGCGTCGCATCGACCACCTCGCGGTCGACCCGGCGGGCAAGCGCCTCTTCGTGGCGGCCCTGGGCAATCGCACGCTCGAGGTGCTGGACGTCGCAGGCGGCAAGCGCATCGCCAGCATCCCGGGCCTGAACGAGCCGCAGGGCGTCGCCTATCTGCCGTCTTTTCGTCGGATCGTGGTGGCCACGCGTACGGGCGGTACCGTCACGGCCTTCGACGACACGAGCTACCAGCCCGTGGCCACCATCCCGAACCTGTCGGACGCCGACAACCTGCGGTTCGACGCCGCCGCCGGGCAGCTCTACGTCGGCCATGGCGACGGGGCGCTGGGCGTGATCGACCCCGGGAGCATGAAGCTGGTCGCGAACATCCCGCTGCCCGGCCACCCCGAGTCCTTCCGTCTGGAGGAGGGCGGTCCGCGCATCTTCGTCAACGTGCCGACGAGCCGGGAGGTCGTGATCGTCGACAGGACCCAGCGATCGATCTCCGCGCACGTCCCGCTCGGCCGCCTCCTCGACAACTACCCGATGTCCCTAGACGAGGCCGGGAATCGCCTCTTCGTCGGCGTGCGGCAGCCCGCGCGGCTGGTCGTGCTCGACACCGCCACGAACAAGCAAATCGCGGCGGTGCCGTGCGTCGGGGATACCGACGACCTCTTTTACGACGGCCAGCGGCAACGCGTGTACGTCATCGGCGGCGAAGGATACGTCGACGTCTTCGACGCGAGCTCCTCGCCGAATTACCCGCGGCTTGCTCGGATCGCGACGCGGGTGGGGGCGCGTACCGGCCTCTGGTCGAGCGAGTTGGGGAGTCTCTTCGTGGCGTGGCCGGCACGCGCCGGCCACCCGGCCGAGGTTCATTTGCTCGCCGCGCCGGGTGGCCCGTAGAGCCCGGGCGCGACCTACTTGCCCTTCCAATCCCCCGCCGCGACTTGTCGCGTCGGCACGTTCATGCGGTTGAAGACGTTGGTCAGGGCGATGTGGAGCAAGAGCGCGGAGAGCTGCTGCTCGCTATAGTGCCGCGCCGCCTCGTTCCAGATGTCGTCCGGGACGGGGTCGGTCCGATCGCTCAGGCGCGTCACCGCCTCGGTGAGGGCGAGGGCGGCGCGCTCGGCGTCGTTGAAGTACGGTGTGTCGCGCCAGGCCGCGACGGCGGAGAGGCGCTCTTCGGTCTCCCCGTCTTTCTTGGCGTGCCGCCAGCCTGAGTCCACGCACGCGCCGCAGCCGTTGATCTGGCTCGCCCGAAGGTGCGAGAGCGCTGGACATGCTGCGCGCGCGAAAGTCGCGGCGCGAAGAAGCCGCCGGGAACCGCCGCGCGTGCGCCTCGGGGACGGGAAGATCGTCGAGATCGAGATCGTCGCCGACCCCGCGCGCCTCGCGGAGAGGCAGGTCGCGCTCGGCGGCACCTTTCGCTAGCTCTGAGCCGCTCAGTTTTCGGACTCGTCGTCGTCCTCGGGAAGCGAAACGACCATCGTCTTCTCCCGAAGCGGTGCAAGCTCGCTGCGCAGGTCGGCGGCGAGCCCGGCGACGGTCTTCGCGTCGAGTGTCGCGCTTCGGCGCACGAGGCTAAGCACTCTGCTCGCGTACGGCTGCAGGGCGCCCGCCTTGCTCATTTGCTCGAGCTGCTCGCGGATGGCAACGACCGCTTCGCGCGAGAGCCCCGTGGCCGTCGCGCTGTCGAGTTGCGGCCTCAGCCAGTTGAGAAACTCGCGATGGTTCATTTCGTCTCCGGTTTCAGAAGACCACCCGGTCGTGACCACGGTCAACTGGCCCTCCGGCGAGTGGGCAGACGAGCCGTGCGCGAGCATCGCGGGGGCTGCTAAAGAGACGGAGATGCACACGAAGCAAGTCGAGGTGCTGTTTCTCGATGGTTGCCCGAATCTCGAGCCGACCATCGGGCGCGCGCGCGAAGCGATCGCGCTCGCCGACGTCGCCGCCGATCTTCGGGTCGTGCGGGTGGAGAGCGACGACGACGCGAAGAGGCTGCGCTTCCTGGGATCGCCGACGGTGCGCGTCGACGGCGTCGACGTCGATCCGGCGATGGCCGGTCGCGAGGACTACGGTCTCCAGTGCCGAGTCTACTCCGTAGCCGGACGTTGCGAGGGTTCACCCCCCGTCGACTGGATCGCCGCGGCGCTACGCCGGTCATAGGTCGGACCTTTCTTCAGCGGAGAGCCCATCGTACGAGACGATTCATTCCGCTTCGCGTCCGAAGAGCAGGCGCACGAGCGCAACGTTCGCGGCCGGGCAGAAGACGAAGACGTGGTCGCCGGCCTTCAACTCGGTGTCCCCCCGCGGGGCCAGAAGCTCCTCGCCGCGGACGACGAGCATCGCCGAGGAGCGCTCCGGGAAGGGAATGTCGACGATTCGCGCACCGCACACCGCGCTCGCCGGTGCGATGTAGAAGGTGATGAGCTCCACGTCGAGCGGGCGGTTCGATTCGATTTCGAGCACGGCCTCGGGCACGGCGGCCTCGTCGACGCCCAGACGGAGCCTCCGCGTCAACCAGCGCACCGTGCCTCCCTGCAGGGTGACGCTGACAATGACGACGAAGAAGACGAGATTGAAGATGCGGTCGGCGCCGGGCGCGTCCGCGAGCACCGGGATGAGCGCCAGGATGATCGGGACCGCCCCGCGCAACCCGACCCAGCCGGTGAGCGCCACCTCGCGCGCGCGGAAGCCGAAGGGCAAAAGGCACGCTGCCGTCGCGAGCGGTCGCGCGACGAGCGCGAGCAGCAGCGCGATCGAGATCCCCGCAGGGGCGACCGGCACCAGGCGCGACGGAAAGACGAGAAGACCGAGGACGATGAACATCCCGATCTGGCTCGCCCACGCGACGAAGTCGTGGATGCGAAGCAAGGTGCCGCGGTTGGGGAGTCTGCCGTTGCCCAGCAGGACCCCGGCGACGTACACGGCGAGAAAGCCGCTGCCCGAGGCGAGGGACGCGACCCCGTAAGCCATCAGCGCGAGTCCCACGGTCAGCATCGGGTAGAGGCCGCCGCTCGGAAGGCGCACACAGCGGGTGAGAACGCGCGCGCACGCGCCCGTCGCGGCGCCGACAGCGCCTCCGATCGCGAGCTGGGTGAGCGCGTGCAGCACGAGCCACGCAGGGTCCAGCGGACGGCCCGCGACGAGCGCCGCTGTGAACGCCATCGTGAAGATGATCGCCAGTGGATCGTTCAAACCGGATTCGAGCTCGACGACCGCGGCCACGCGTTCGTCGAGGCGTACGCCACCTCCGCGCAGGACGGAGAACACCGTGGCGGCGTCGGTCGACGACACGATCGCACCGAGAAGAAAGCCCTGCATCCACGGGAAGCCGAGCAGGTGCGTACCGGCGGCGACGATCCCTGCCGTGAGCGTCACGCCGACGGTTGCGAGGGTCGCGGCCGGCGCAAAGGCCCGTCGCACGACGTCGAACGGCGTCCGAAGTCCGCCGTCGAACAGGATGAGCACGAGCGCGAGAGTGCCCACACGGTAGGTGAGGCCGTAGCGTTCGAAGGACACGCGCCCGATGCCTTCGGAACCGGCAAGCATCCCCAGCGCGAGGAAGAGAAGAGTCGCAGGGATCCCGGCGCGCCGGAAGAACCGGCCCGCGATGACGCTGAGCGCGAGGAGGGCACCCGCCGCGAGAAGGACCAGGTCCGTCGCGTGCGGCTCGGCGGACATGCGGCTCCACGCGCTACGGCGCCACGCGGCCGAGGGATCCCCCGAGCGGCAGGGTCACCGTGAACGTCGACCCCTGACCCGCGGCGCTCGAACAGTCGACGCGCCCGCCCAGGCGCCCGCAGATTCGCTGCACCAGGTACAGCCCCAGGCCCAGCCCTCCGAAGTTGCGCGACGACACCGCCCGCTCGAAGCGAGCGAAGGCGCGCGACTGCCAGTCTGGGTCCAGGCCGATCCCGTGGTCTCGCACGGTCAGTCGCGCGACGTCGCCCTCCGCCTGCGCCCTGACCTCTATGGGGCGGCCTTGCCCATACTTGATGGCGTTCGAGAGCAGGTTCGTGATCACTTCCGCGCTCAGCGCCAAGGCCCGACGCTCCGACGCCTCGAGCATGTGGGTGGCCCTGTTCGGTGATCCCCCCTCGAGCACGAGCTTGCCCGTTCGCGCGTAGCGCGCGAGCGCTTGCACGCTGAGCAGCAGCGCGGTGCACGGCGTACGGAGCTCATGGGCAGCCAGTCCCAAAAACTCGTCGCGAATGCCGATCGCGTCCTCGGCCTCCTTGTGCAACCGCGCGTTGTCCACGGCAACCGCGGCGCGTCGGCCGAGCTCCTCGGCCAGCGCGAGATCGCACGCATCGTGCCCGCGCTCTCGGTCGCGGCAACACGTGAGAGCTCCGAGGATGCAGCCGCGCGCGCGGAGCGGAACGGACACGTAGCTGCGAAGCCGAAGCGCGCGCAGGACGCGACGGTACTCCGGGTCGTCGCTCCCCGCCGGCAGCGGCACACCCGTGTCGATGCGCAGGTCCGCCTCCGTGATGCCTCCGCACAGGACGGTGACGCCGGTGAGGATGACCTCTCCCGCGCCGGCGCCCCTCTCGAGCTTCGGCGTGAAGCGCGCGAGCTCACGTACGAGTGCGGCCCTCGCGGGGGCGCTTGCCACGAAACGCCGGACCGACGCGCCCGGCGCGAGCACGTCCACCGTGCACCAGTCCGCGAGCAGCGGGACGGCGAGTTGCGCGACGGCGCCGAGCGTGACCTCGTAGTCCAGCGACGAAGCGAGGACGCGACTCGCTTCGGCGAGGAAGGCCGCTTGCGCGCGGGCCCGTTCGGCAGACGCGCGAGCCGTGTGCTCGGTCACGAGGAGACGCTCTTGTTCGCGCGCGGCGCACACGCGCTCGGTCACGTCGCGAAAGCTCCAGACACGGCCGACGCGCTTGCCCTCGACGCGCTGAGGTTGTGAGTAGCGTTCGACGATGCGCTCGTCCTTGAGCGTGAGTATATCGAAGCTTTCCCGCTCGGGCTCGCCGTAGAGCTCCCGGACCTTTCTCAACGCGCCGGGGTCGACGAGCTGCTCGAGGACCGCGGCGAGGGCGCGATCGTCGTCTCGCGACGCCAAGACCTCGGGCGTGATTCGCCACATCTGCACGAACTTCGCGTTGTAGGCCGCGATCGCGCCGTCGAGGTTGAGCACCAGGACTCCGTCGACGATCGAGTCGAGCGTGGACTTGAGCGGGGGAAGCGATTGCTGGAGCTCGGGGCCGCCGAAGCCCGTGGCCGCGCCGGTCGGCGACGTTCGATTGGGGTTGCGCAGCGTTGCGCCTTCCGGGGACAGCACGGAGCGGCTCTTCTCCAGCAATCTCTCCAGCAGTACGCAGCAATACGCAGGCCCGCCATTCGCACGGTTCTCGCAGCTCTCCCCCAGGACTCCCCAGATGGCGAGGCCCTTCGATGGCTCGGGTATTGGTCGTGGACCACAGCCAGGATCTCCAAGAGGCGCAGCGGATGCTTCTCTGCGACGCCGGCTTCGACGTCATCGGTGCGATCGACGGCGCGCGTGGGACTCTGTGCCTGATCAACACGAGCGCGCACGAGTTCCGGCGTGAAGACCTGCGCGTGCTCGAGGCGCTGGGCCTCGCCACCGCGCGTGCGTTCGAGACGCGCAAGTGGCCGCTAGACGAGGACGGTGTCTTCGGGCACGAGTTTCTGGACCTGTTCGTCGACACCCTCCTGGTGCGGGCAGGGCGCCCGTCCGGCGGGGGCATCGCCGCGGCCATCGAGGCGCACACGCCGACGCCGACGGCGAAGGGCGTGGCGGTGGTGCGGCTCGACGCGCAGCGGCGGGTCCTGTTGTGGGGTGGAGAGGCCGGCACCTGGGCTCTGTCCGACGCGGCTCGCCTCGTCGGCCGGGTCGAGATCTCCGAAGAGGAGAATCGCGCGAGGGTTCGCGCGCTCTGCCTGTAGTCAGTGGAGGGTCGGTCCGGATCCCGCGATGGTGTTCAGCTTTTCGACCGCGGCCGGAGCCAGCTTCAACTCGGCTGCCTTCAGGTTCTCGCGGAGGTGCGCGAGCGATGACGTTCCCGGGATGAGCAGGATGTTCGGCGCACGCTGGAGCAGCCACGCGAGCGCCACCTGCATCGGGGTCACTTCGAGCGACCGGGCGACCTCGGACAACGTCGACGACTGCAGCGGCGTGAAGCCGCCGAGCGGGAAGAACGGCACGTACGCGACCCCCTCCTTCGCGAGCTGGTCGATGAACGCGTCGTCTCCCCGATGCGCGACGTTGTAATGGTTCTGCACGCACACGATGTCGCTGAGCGCGCGCGCCTCGGCGAACTGCTTCGGCGTGACGTTGCTGAGTCCGATGTGCCTGACGAGGCCCCGCTTCTTCAGATCGACGAGGACGAGGACGCGCTCCTTGATCGACTCGTCGGCGAGGGTCATGAGCCCGGTACGCAAGTTGACGACGTCGAGGGCGTCCACCCCGAGGTTCCGGCGGTTGTCTTCGATCGCCGAACGGAGCTCGTCGGGGGACTGCGCCGGCAGCCACGAAGCGTCGTTTCCACGCCGCGCGCCCACCTTCGTGACGATGACGAGGCTCTTCGGGTAGGGATGGAGCGCCCGCTTGATGATCTGGTTGGTGACGTGCGGGCCGTAGAAGTCGCTCGTGTCGATGTGGTCGACGCCGGCGGCCACTGCCTCCCTGAGAACGGCGACTGCACCGTCGGGGTCGCGCGGGGGACCGAAGACATGGGGACCCGCCAGCTGCATGGCGCCGTAGCCCATGCGGTTGACCGACACGTTCGTACCGGGGAACGTGAAGCGTCCGCCCAGGTTGGTTTGGTTCGTCATGGTGAGGTGAACGTTAGCCTCGAACCTTCAGCAAACCAGCGAATAGGGGCCTCGCGTGCCACGCGGCTGCCGAACCGCGGTACCATCCGACCTCGGAGAGCGCGCATGATGCAACCGCATGGAATTCCGACGGGTGTCGCGATGCCCCCCAAGAAGACCAGCCCCGTCATCTGGGTCCTCGGTGGATGCGGCGTGCTGCTCCTGATGGGCGGCATCTTCGTGTCCGCGCTGGTGTGGTGGGGCTACCGCAAGGCGAAGAGCTACGCGGATCAAGCCGGGCAGATGAACACCGTGGCTTACCTATGGAGCGACGTGCCGCCGCTGGAGGGCATGACGCCATCGCAACAAGCGGAGTTGCCTTTCGCCATCCGAGCCCTCGCGCGGACGCTTCTGGACGGTATGTTGCGAGGCCCCAAAGGAGAGCCGACGGGGCACTGGGACGTGGCCTTTTACGTGCTTGGCGGCAAGACGACACACGATGTCGAAGCCTTCTACGTTCCGGTGCGTATGGCGAAATACGGCTGGCAGCAGCAAGGCGGCTGCACGAACTCGAGCCAGGTCACCTTCTGTTCCTTCCTGAAGCAAGGGGCGGACAGCAAGTCCGGCTTGCTGGTAATCGCCGCCGACGATCCGGAACACAAGTCGGCGTCGCTCACCTTTATTCGTCAGGACGCTCCGGAGAAGGGCAACACGCCCGGCGGGCCGTAGATCGCCCGTGGTACCCGGCGAGGGCGCCCCGACGATACGGGATCGACCACTTGCGGGACGTCTACAAAAATCGACACAAGCCGGGCTTGGGGGGCCACCGAGCCTCCACCCCGTGAGCCGCCCGGTGCCTGAGGCGCAACAGACCTAGGATGACCCGCTCCCTCACGAGCGCGATGAGGCTGGCCTCTTCCGGGGCCGCGGCCATAGTCCTGGGCCTGATTTTCTCGTGCGGTTCGAGTGTCACCGTCGCCGGTTCCGGCTCCGACAGCGGTTCCGGTTCGAGCGGATCCGGATCCGGCGGCAGCTCGGGGGGCACATCCCTGTCTCT